>NZ_LMIS01000001.1:2110320-2411795 GCF_001428805.1 Aeromicrobium sp. Root236
CGTCAAGGCACTCGGCGAGCTGCTGCACCTCGAGCCCGCGACGGTCTCGCCGCTGGTCAAGCGGCTCGAGCAGTCGGGGCTGGTGACGCGGACGCGGTCGAGCACCGACGAGCGGCTGATCGAGATCGCGCTCACCGCCGACGGCCGTGCCCTGCGTCGCAAGGCCCTGAAGGTGCCGGCGACCATGCTCGCCCGCTTCGGCATGAGCGTCGACGACCTGCGCGCCACCAACGCCGTGCTGCACCGCATCATCGACGCAGCCGAGGCGGTGCCCGCATGACCGGCCGCACGACTGAGGCGGTCGCCCTCGACCGCGTACGTCGTCGGGTCGCGGCGATCGGCTTCCTGGCCGTCACGATCCACGGCGTCCTCGGACTGATCGGCGTCTCGTACGTGCTGCTGGACGAGGGCCGCCGCTCCGATGCGGGTCTGCTGACCTTCATGTCCGGCGTCGTCGCCCTGGTCGTCTGCGCCGCGACCCGTGCGATCCTCGGCGTGCGACCGTTCTCGGCCGGGTGGTCGGCGGTCGCGCTGGTGCCGACCGTCGCCGCGTTCGTCCTGCTGTTCTGAGTCACCCCGGGACCTTCGACCCTGTGTCTTGCGAACCCCGGCGCGTACGGTCGGGTGCCCATGACCCGCGTGAGCTGTCCGACCCTTCGCAGCCTGATCACGACCGCAGACGAAGCCGCACTCCTCATCCATCCGGGCGACAACGTGGGCTTCAGCGGATTCACCGGTGCCGGTTGCCCGAAGGCCATCCCGACGGCACTGGCCGCCCGCATGACCGAGGCACACGACCGAGGTGACGCTTTCCAGATCGGGCTCTGGACCGGCGCGTCGACGGGGCCGGGGGCGGACGGTGTCCTCGCGGAGACGCACGGCATCTCGACCCGGCTGCCGTACAGCAGCGATCCGACGCTCCGTGCCCTGATCAACTCCGGTGAGGTCGACTACGTCGACGAGCACCTCAGTCATTCGGCCCAGCACATGTGGTTCGGGTTCTACGGTCACCTCGACCTCGCTGTCGTCGAGGTGACAGCGATCCTCCCCGACGGCCGCCTCGTCCCGAGCAGCTCGGTCGGCAACAACAAGACCTGGCTCGACCAGGCCGACCGGGTGATCCTCGAGGTCAACCACTGGCAGCCGCGAGAGCTCGAGGGCTTCCACGACGTCTACTACGGAACCGCCCTGCCGCCCGCGAGGCAGCCCATCCAGCTGACCGAGGCGATGCAACGCATCGGCGAGCCGTACCTCCGGGTCGACCCGGCCAAGGTCGTGGCTGTCGTCGAGACCGACCACCCGGACCGCAACGCGCCGTTCAGCGCGCCGGACGACACCTCTGCGTCCATCGCCGACCACGTCCTGGACTTCCTGCGGCACGAGGTCTCAGCGGGACGCATGCCACCCGGCCTGCTGCCACTGCAGTCCGGGGTCGGGAACGTGGCGAACGCCGTCCTCGCCGGGCTGGGCGAGAGCGAGTTCTCCGGCCTGGTCGCGTTCACGGAGGTGATCCAGGACGGAATGCTCGACCTGCTCGACGACGGGACGCTGCGCGCTGCTTCGGCGACCTCGTTCGGGTTGTCGGATCGTGGTGTGAAGCGCTTCATGTCCGACATCGACAGCTACCGAGGCCGGATCCTGCTGCGGAGCGAGGAGATCTCGAACCATCCGGAGCTGATCCGCCGGCTCGGGGTGATCTCGATGAACGGGATGCTCGAGGCGGACATCTACGGAAACGTGAACTCGACCCATGTCATGGGCAGCGCGATCATGAACGGCATCGGCGGGAGCGGAGACTTCGCGCGCAATGCCTTCCTCAACTTCTTCCTCAGCCGGTCGACGGCGAAGGGCGGAGCGATCTCCGCGATCGTCCCGATGGTCAGCCACGTCGACCACACCGAGCACGACGTGAACGTGATCGTGACCGAGCACGGCCTCGCGGACCTGCGCGGACTCTCGCCTCGCGCCCGCTGCCAGCGGATCATCCGGTGCGCGGACCCACGGTTCCGCGACGAGCTCACGGACTACACCGAACGCGCGTGGGCCGCCCATCCGTACGCCCGGCACACCCCTCACCTGCTGGCGGAAGCGCTGAGCTGGCACGAGCGATACCTCGACACGGGCCACATGTGACGCAGCGATGGCCCGGCGTCCCGAGGGCCGCCGGACCATGCAACCGCTGAGCTCCCTCTCTCAGCGGAGGACCGCGTTGTCCTTGACGACCGGAAGCTTCTCCCAGATCTTGCCGAGCCCCAGGGTGCGGCCCGCGCTCGCCATCGCCAGCACGGCAAGGACCATGGCGTAGATCAGGTGGTCATCGAGAAAGAGGTTGTTCTCCGGGGGCAGGACCGCGGTCCACATCAGCACCAGGAGCAGTGCACCGGCCGCGGCGGCGATGCGGACCGCAACACCGAGGATCAGCGCCGTGCCGATGCCGAGCAGGCCGAGCATGAAGAGCCAGTCGGCCCACGCATGTCCGGCGAAGCTCTGGTAGGTGTCGGAGAACGGACCCTTGGTGGCGTGGCCGAGGAAGCCGGCTGTGGGACTGCCGCCGTTGACCCACGCGTCGGCGGAAGCCGTCTCGTGACCCAGGCCGAAGGTCTTGTCCAGGAAGGGCCACAGGAACGTCCAGCCCATCGCGAGTCGGATCACGCCGAGGACCAGCGACATCGGCGCCGTCCGCTCCGCAGTGACAGGGATGGCCTTGGCGTGATGGGCGGCAAATGTGGCGGTCATGCTGACTCCTCGGTTGGGTGATGCGTTGCCTTCAGCATTCCCGGCGGACGCGCCGCAGGTCAGGGCCCTGCGTCCGCAATGGGCGGGCCCTAGGTCCGCAACGACCCACCGGGCCACGACGGGACCAAGGTCCCGGGTTGCCGGGCACCTTGCCCGTGGCCGGACGCGGCACCGGGTGGCAGCGTCGACACCGGAGACAACCGAGCTCCGAAGCATCCGGCAAGGCGAAGGGACCTCCCATGACGACGCTGAGATCCGACAGCTCGCGATCGCTGGTGAGCCTCACGGGCCAGGAGTGCCTCGAGCTCCTCGGCACCACGACAGTGGGGCACCTCGCGTTCGTCGATCACGAGGGGCAACAGCTGATCCCGGCGAACTACGCCGTGCTCGACGGTGCGATCTACCTCCGTACTGCACCTGGAGGGATCCTCGCGCAGCTCATGCACGGGCACCCGGACGTGGCCTTTGGCATTGAGCACCAGGACGAGTTCCGCCGCGGCTGGAACGTCACGGCGCGCGGCCCGGCCGCCGGCGTGGAGGATAGGGCCACCATCAACCGCGTCCTGGGGCACAGGCGGCTCCGGCCGTGGGCCGGCGGCGTGCGTCCCCTCGTCATCAGGGTGACCCCGTTGTCCCTGGCAGGTCGCCGCGTCAGCGGCAACACCAACTGAGCGACGGTCACCCGCCTGTCAGATGCTCGCCACCGCCGCAGCTATCCGGCCGCACGGTCCGGGACGACCATGAGCTGGTCGGCGATGTGCCGCGCCCATGCGTCGACCTGGTCCCAGTCGCGGTGATCGCCGGGAAGGGCATGCACAGCCTTGATGGCCGTCCGCTCGACCCAGCTGAGGTGCGTGGTGTCGAGGCGGCCTCCGAAGATCTTGTGCTCGACTGCCTGTCCGGATGTGACCATCGCATCCGCAGAGATGATCTGGGCGTTCTCACTCTCGACGTCGGATATCGGACCGGTGCTGAAGAGCCAGAGGTCGAACAGCGCGGCATCCTTCACGTACGTGAGGGCGCGCGCCGCGGAGTGCATCCAGTGGCTGAAGTAGATCGCGCTGCCGAGCACGACCGCATCGGCGTCGTCGAAGGCGCGAAGATCGCTCAGGTCCGACCGCACGACGTCCCACCCATCAGGGAGGGCTTCGGCCAGGGTCACGGCGAGGCGATCAGCGATCTCGCAGGTGCCGCCGTGCCGGCTGGCTGCGGCGACGACCAACGAGCGGCAGGCTCGCACGTCAGGCTCCCCGGTAGTCGGACGGGACGATCGCGACCGGGCAACCGGCTCGCCGCAGCACCTGCATCGCGAGCGGCCGCGTCAGGGCGAACGAGAGGGTCCGGGAGTGCGGGCGACCCACGACCACGAGCTCGGCGTGTGCGCTGGCGGCGACGATGGCCTGCTCAGCACCGTCGACGATGAAGGCGCGAATCACCCGGACGTCGGGGTACATCTCGCCCCAGCCGGCGAGCACCTCCGCGATGTTGGCGCGGATCGCCTCGGCGTCTGCTGCCAGCGTCGCCGGCGGGGTCGCGTGGAGCACGTGCAGCTCGTGCCCCCGCACCAGGGCCTGCTCGAAGGCGTACGTCAAGGGCCCGGTCGCGGACGTGTCGCCATCCAGCGTGACCACCACGCCACCTCGCGGCGGCGCCGGATAGGCGATCTCCGGGACCACGACGACGGGGCACGGCGCGTGCCGCGCCATGTGGCGGGCCACCCCGCCACCGAGCATCCGGTCGTACCACGGGATGTCGTCGGCTCCGATGACCAGCAGGTGTGCGTCGACGGTCGCGGCCTCGAGCGCCTCTACGACGGTGGAGGTTGACAGCTCGTACGCGATCGAGGGGACCGCGACCTCCTGGTCGAGGAGCTCCCGCGCGTCGTCGAGGACCTTCTGCCCTGCAGCGTGGAGGGCGTCGAGGTCGGCAGGGCTGAGGTAGGCGTTCACGCCCTGGAGCGGCACGCCAGCCGCGTGCACGACCAGCATCTCGACGTCGCTGCGTAGTGCCTCACGCAGCGCGAACCGGAGTGCCGTGGGCTGCTTGTCGGCGATGCCGATGACGACGGGCCTTCTCGGACTGTTCATGTCTCCTCCTGGGCGGCTGGTCCTTCCACGATCGCCGCAGAGGCCTCCCGACGGCATGGGCCACCGTCCACGGTCTGCAGGACCTAGGTCCCCGGCCCATACGCGCGTAGTGTGACGAGACACCCAGGTGCGACCAGGAGTCTCATGACCGACGAGCGCGCGACCGGCCCCACCCTCGACTTCGAGGCGGTGCTCGCCCAGTTCGTCGAGCGCGCGCAGCAGCTGATCGCCTCCCAGTCACGCCTGCGGGACCTGATCCGGGTCAACAACGACCTGACCAGCAAGCTCGACCTGCCGACCGTCCTCCACCGCATCGTCGAGATCGGCATGGAGCTCCTGAACGCCCGCTACGCCGCCATGGGTGTCATCGGTGACGAACGGCGCCTCGAGCAGTTCATCCACATCGGGATGGACCCGGACGTGATCGCGCAGATCGACCACCTTCCCGAGGGCAAGGGCCTGCTGGGAGCCCTGATCGACGATCCGCACCCCGTGCGGTTGCGGAAGATCGCGGACGACGGTCGATCGAGTGGCTTCCCGGATCACCATCCACCCATGGAGAACTTCCTGGGGGTGCCGATCCGCGTACGAGACGAGGTCTACGGCAACCTCTACCTGACCGACAGCCTGAACGGCGCGTTCTCGGCCGAGGACGAAGAGCTGGCGCAGGCGCTCGCGGCCACCGCGGGCATCGCCATCGAGAACGCGCGCCTGTTCGACGACTCGGCCTACCGCGAACGCTGGTCGTCCGCTCTGGCGGACACCGCCCGTCGGCTCATGCGTGACGAGGAGGAGGAGGAACACCTCGGCGTCATAGTCGAGCAGGTCCAGAAGCTCGCCGAGGCCGACCTGGTCAGCATCGGCCGGATCACCCTGTCGGGCGACGAGATCTATGTCGATCGCGCGTCCGGGACCGGCGCGGACGACCTCATGACGATGTCGTTCCCTCTTGAGGGCACGTTCGCCGGCGACGCCATCGCGTCGGGCGAGCCGATCCTGGTCAGCGAGTCGAGCGAGTTCCAGGCCCATGGCTTCGCGCAGCACGCCCTGCTGGGCAACTCGGTCGTCATCCCGTTCACCCACGGAGACGTTCCAGCAGGCGTGCTCACGCTCTCGCGTGCGGTCGGGCGACCTCCGTTCAGCGTTCGCGACCTGGACATGGGCGCCTCGTTCGCGAGCCACATCAGCGTCGCGATCGACCGGGCCGAGTCACGGCGAGGGCGCCGCCGGGTGGCCCTGCTCGAGGACCGCAGCCGCATCGCGCGCGACCTCCACGACCACGTGATCCAGCGGCTGTTCGGGACCGGGCTCAGCCTGCAGGCCGCCGCTGCCGGCGCCGACCCCGAGACCGCCGGACGCATCACGGCGCAGATCACCGAGATCGACAGCGCCATCGCCCAGATCCGGCAGAGCATCTTCGCGATGCAACGAGACCCCGAGACGACCACGGTGAGCCTTCGCGCCCGCATCCTCGAGATCATCGACCGGGTGTCCGACCAGCTCACGACCCGGCCGCGCGTGACGTTCCTGGGACCCGTGGACCTGATGGTCTCCGGGGACCTCACCGATGACGTGGCGGCCGTCGTCACGGAGTCGCTCGCCAACGCCGTACGCCATGCCGGTCCCGCCCAGGTCTCGGTCACGATCGCCGCGGTGTCGGGCGAGATCAGCATCGAGGTCGTGGACGACGGCGTGGGACCGGGGTCATCGCCTCGGCTCAGCGGGCTGTCCAACCTGCGCCAGCGGGCCGAGGCGCGCGGAGGTGAGTTCGAGATCCGCGCTGCCCCCGGAGGAGGTACGCGCGTCTCCTGGATCGTGCCGACCTGAGGGTCAGCGGTCGTCGAGCAGCCTGCTGGCGAAGACCGCCGCCTGGGTCCGCCGCTCCAACCCGAGCTTCGACAGCACGTTGGACATGTAGTTCTTGATCGTCTTCTCGGCGAGGAACAGCCGCTCGCCGATCTGCCGGTTGGTCAGCCCTTCGGCGACGAGCTCGAGGATGCGTCGCTCCTGCGCCGTCAGGCTCTTGAGCTCGTCGGGTTCCTCCGGCGCGCCTTCTCGAAGACGTTCCATGACCTTCGCCGTCACGCTCGGGTCGAGGAGCGAGCCGCCGGTTGCGACATGACGAACCGCGGCGATCAGGTCCTGGCCGGTGACCTGCTTGAGGACGTATCCCGCGGCGCCGGCCATGATCGCGGCGAAGAGTGCCTCGTCGTCGTCGAACGACGTGAGGATGATGGCCCTGGTCTCCGGATGCGCCGAGCGGATCTGGCGACAGACCTCGATGCCGCTGCCGTCCGGCAACCGCGCATCGAGCACGGCGACGTCAGGGGTGAGTGCCGGGATCCTGGCCAACGCGGCGCTGGCCGTCCCGGCCTCGCCGACCACCTCGATGTCGCCGCCGCTCTCGAGCAGCTGGCGGAGTCCCGTCCGGACGACCTCGTGGTCATCCAGCAGGAAGACGCGGATCGTCATCGATTCTCCTCGAGTGGCTGACCCTCAGTATTCGCCGGCTCCGGTGGAGTGTCGAGGGTCCAAGGTCCCGCGACCCCCCGTGGCCCGCTCAGAGCTCGAACACCAGGCGAGCCGCGATGCCGCCGGTCAGCAGCTCCGCGATCGCCTCGTTGACCTGGTCGAGCTTGCGGCCCTCGGCGATGACCCGTGTACGCCCACGCGCGTGCAGCGCGAAGACCTCGGTCAGGTCCTGGCGCGTGCCGACGATCGAGCCGATGATCTCGATGCCCTTGAGCACGGTGTCGAAGATCGGGATGCTCATGGTGCCGTCCGCCGGGAGCGCGACGCACACGAGTCGGCCACCCCGGCTCAACGACGCGAAGGCCTGCTCGAACGCCGACGGCGAGACCGCGTACGCCAGTGCGACATCTGCGCCGCCGAGTGCGGCGATCGCCGCGACGGGGTCCTCGGTCGCCGCGTTGACGACGTGGTCGGCCCCGAGTGCGGTGGCCAGCTCGAGCTTCTCGTCGTCGATGTCGACCGCGATCACGACGGCACCCACCAGGCGGGCGTACTGGACGGCCAGGTGGCCGAGGCCACCGATGCCGAAGACCGCGACGGTCTCGCCGGGCTGCACGTGCGCGACCTTGATCGACTTGTACGCCGTGAGGCCCGCGCAGCTGAGCGGGGCGGCGTCGAACGGCTCGACGCCCTCCGGCACGCGTACGGCGAAGTCGGCGTCGACGAGGGCGTACTCGGCGAACGCGCCGTCGATCGAGTAACCACTGTTGAGCTGGCTCTCGCACAGCGTCTCGCGACCGTCGATGCAGTAGCGGCAGTGCCCACAGGCGTGGCCGAGCCAGGCGATCGAGACCCGGTCGCCGACCACGTGGGCGGTGACCTGTGCGCCGAGCTTCTCGACGATGCCGACGCCTTCGTGTCCGGGGACGAACGGCGGAATCGGCTTGACCGGCCAGTCACCTTGGGCGGCATGGATGTCGGTGTGGCACAGGCCGCAGGCCTCGATGCGTACGAGGACCTCACCGATCCCTGGCTGTGGGACCGGACGTTCCTGGATCTCGAGGGGCTGGCCCAGGGCGGTGACAACGGCGGCTCTCATGACGACTCCTCGTGAGGTGGAAAGGGGGTTGCTCCCACCTCAGTCGGTGTCGTGGATCCGGCGTAGGGCACGTGCGCCCGGATGTCAGGGACCTAGGTCCCTGACACATCCATCAGGGCACGCGCATGCGCTGCGCAGCGGTGGCGGACGGACGAGGCCTCGACCACGGCAGGTGACGAGGCGGTGCTCATCCGGACCGACACCTCACCGTGGCTGGTGTGCAGGTCGATCGCGAATCCCGCGTCCGTGAAGACCGCCATCATCGGATGGTTGATCGCCAGGACGTCGGCGACGAGCCACTGCACGCCGGCGGCTCGGGCCTCGTCCGCGATCCGTTCGAGGAGCAGCGTCGCGACGCCGAGGCCGTGTGCGTCGTCGGCCACGAGGAACGCGACCTCCGAGGTGATCTCGTCGCACGGCTCCACGTCGGCGACTCCGATCAACCGATCATCGACCTCGACCAGGAACACCGCCGGCGCATCGAGCGGAGCGAAGAGATGGTCGAGGTGACTCGTCACGGCACCCCTTCCGCTCGTGAAGAAGCGGGTGTAGAGATTCGCCGCGCTCGTGCACGCGTACATGGCGGTGACGGCGGCCCGGTCCGCACGCGTCATGGGGCGGACGCAGGCCGCACGGCCGTCCGTGAGCAGCTCGAATCTCAGGGCGTCTCGATCGGGAGCGGTGGTCGGCATGACCCGAGTGTCCGGCCGAGCTCGTCGTGACGGCAGGGTCCAAGTGCCCGACGACGCGGGATGTTCTCCCGCGCGCCGGGCGTCACGCGTACGGGCTAGTACCAGCTGATCAGCGGGTTGGTGATCGTGTAGGGCGCGAAGTCGCTGCCCAGGATGTAGAAGATGGCGAGCGCACCACCGGCGAGGGCGACGTCCTTGTTGAACTGGACCATCTCCATCATCTTGTTGGTCGCGTCGGTCTCCTTCCAGAACGCGTGCATCATGACGGCCGTGATGACCAGCAGGATCGCGATACCGAGAGCGCCGATGTCACCCCAGATGCCGAAGACGATCGACACGGCGCCGAGGATCATGGCCACGCCGCTGATCTGGACCATGAGCTTCGCGTTGGACAGCCCGCGCGACTCCGCGTAGCCGGTCATCGCCGCGGTCTGGGTCAGGTGGCCGATGCCCGATCCGACAAGCAGGTAGGCGAACAAGATGCGTCCGATGAGGAAGATTTCGTCCATGAGGTGCCTCTCAGATGGTTGAGCCGTCAATCGGGCAGTCTGGCCCTCCCTGCACGACGCGTCAAGGACCGGCTGACGCAGTGCGGTGTGGGAGGGTGGCTGCGTGAAACCGGTCAGCCCGCTCTGGTACTTGACGGCCTTCCTCTTCGCACTCGGCAGCGTCGTGCTCGCCACGGTCGTCGCCGCCGGCGCGTGGGACCCGGTGCGCGAGGTCACCGTGACGCCGACGACTGTTCGCGCTGACGCCCAGGGCAAGACCCTCGTCGTGTTCACCGACATCCTCCAGCCGGACCGCGACGTGACCTGCCGGGCCACCGGACGCGACAAGAAGCCGGTCGACATCCCGGCCGCGGCGCTCGACATCCAGGTCGACAACGAGGGCAACCAGTGGCACCTGATCGGGCTCCTCGGCGCGGGCAGGACCGGCATGCGGGTGCACTGCACCCCGCGCGACAGGCGCGTGGACAACGCGTCGTACGGCTGGGCCACGGTGACCGGTTTCGAGTCCCGCGCCAACGACGCCAAGGGCATCGGCATCCTGGGCGTCACGGTGGCCGCGGCGTTTGCGGGGTACGTGTTCTGGTGTCGTCGCCAACAGCGTCAGGAGACCGTCCGTGAATCTGCTTGAGACCTACGTGCGCGGATGGCACGAAGCCGCTGAGGCGATCATCGCCCTCGCTGCCGAGCTCGACGACGCCGACTGGGCGCGCCAGACCGACTGCACGGAGTGGACCGTCAAGGACGTCGTGGCTCACGTCGCCCATCTCGAGACCGAGCTGTGCCACTCCGCGCAGAACACGTACGACAGCGCCGCAGGTACGGACGTCACCTCGTCCTACACCGCGACCGGTGTCGCCGCCCGCCGCGACCGCACGCCGGCCGAGCTCGTCGCGGAGCTCGCCTCGGCCGTCGAGCTGCGAGCGAGCCGGCTGGCCGACCTGCCCGACGATCCATCGGCCCTGGCACCGGTCACCCCGGGCGGCGTCGCGTGGAGCTGGGACACGCTGCTGCGCAACCGCTCGGTCGACGTGTGGGTGCACGAGCAGGACATCCGGCGGGCCACCGGGCGACCCGGCGGCCTCGACAGCACCGGTGCGCACGTCGCCGTGATGACGTTCTCGTTCGCGATGCCGTACGTCCTGGGCAAGAAGGTCAAGCCGCCGGCGCTGTCGACCGTGCGGTGGAACGTGACCGGCGAGACGCCGCTCGAGCTCGTCGTGCGGGTCGGCGAGGACGGCCGGGCGAGCGCGATCGAGACCCTCGACGAACCGTCCGCCACGCTGACGATGTCGACCGAGGCGTTCACGGTGCTGACGGCCGGGCGTCGCACGCCCGACCAGCTGGACATCACGATCGAGGGCGACGAGGAGCTCGCGCGGGCGACCCTCGACGCCATGCCGATCATGTCCTGACCGGCGGATCTTCCTCTACGCTGGCGCGATGACCTGGAGCACCCGCGACATCCCCGACCTCACCGGCAAGCGTGCCGTCATCACGGGCGTCACCGGGGGCCTGGGCCTGCACACCGCGATCGGGCTCGGCCGGGCCGGCGCCGACCTCGTCGTGACGGCCCGCGACGAGCGCAAGGCCGAGATCGCCCTCGCCCGCATCGCCGACAAGGCGCCGGGCGCGCTAGCCGAGGTCGTCTCGCTCGACCTCGCCGACCTCGCCGACGTGCGACGGGCGGCGGCCGAGGTCACCAAGACGTACGAGCGCGTCGACATCCTCGTCAACAACGCCGGCATCATGGTGCCCCCGCGCTACTCGACGACCGCCGACGGGTTCGAGCTCCAGATCGGCACCAACCACCTCGGCCACTTCGCGTGGACCGCGGCCCTGTGGCCGGTCCTGCGCGACAGCGCCGCCCGCATCGTCTCCGTCGCCTCGCTGGCGCACACGACGGTCGGCAGCGTCGACCTCACCACGCTGGCCCCCGGCGGCACACCCCAGCGCTACCGCCGCTGGCAGTCGTACGGCCAGTCCAAGCTGGCCAACCTGCTGTTCGCCCTCGAGCTCGACCGCCGGGCCAAGGCCGCCGGGCTGGACGTCGTGAGCGTCGGCGCCCACCCGGGCTACGCCGCCACGAACATCACGAAGACCGGACCCACCAGCAGCGGGCTCTCACTGCCGGGAATGGGCATGCACCAGGTCAGCCGGATCATCGCGCAACCCGCCGCGCTCGGTGCGATGCCGCTGCTGATGGCGGCGACCGATCCGGCCCTCACCGGTGGCGAGTACGTCGGGCCGTCGGGCTTCCGCGGGCTCCGCGGCAAGCCCAGGATCGTGACGCCGAGCCGGGCCGCGCGGGACGAGGAGCTCGCGCGGGACCTGTGGTCGGCGTCCGAGACGGCGGTCGGCGCGACGTTCGAGGTCTGACCCGCGAACCGCTCTGCGATGCCCGAGAGAATCGCGGATCACGCGCCGATTCGCCTCATGTGGGATCGCCCACACGCACCCTGTCCTCGCGTGCCTTCCGCGCCAGGTTGACGTAACGTCGAAGACCTGATGATTCGAGACATGACGCACAGCGACTTCGACACCATCGTCCACCTCAACCAGAACGCCCTCGAGGGCGTCGGACCCCTCGACAACGAGAGCCTCTCGCTCCTCGTCAAGATGTCCGACCAGGCGCTCGTCGCCGAGGACTCCGGCGACATCGCCGGCTTCGTCATCACCCTGCCCCCAGGTGCCGAGTACGACTCGAGCCGCTACCGGTGGTTCGAGGACAAGCTCGTCGACGACTACGTCTACCTGGACCGCATCGTCGTGTCCGGTGACCACCGCCGCAAGGGGGTGGCCTCCAAGCTCTACGAGGAGATCGAGGGCGACACTCCCGTCGCGCTCGAGGTCTACGAGACCAACGACGTCTCCCTCGCGTTCCACGAGAGCCGCGGCTTCGAGGAAGTCGGCGCGCTGACGCACGACGGCAAGACCAACCTCATGCTGGTCCGCGAGCCCGACGAGGCCTGAGCCTCCGACCCCACCTCGTGGCGGGCCATCGACCGTACGACGGTCGGTGGCCCGCTCCTCGTTGATCTTCCGCCAATTCCCGGCGACGCGCGGCACCCGAGCCCTACTGTGATCGGCATGTCCATCAACGAGCCTCCCCCGCCGCAGCGCGGGCTCACCGGCGCGGAGCGCGGTCCCGCCCTCACCGACCTCGAGCACGAGGTCGCCGACGCCCGGTCCATGCCGCAGAAGCTGCTCGCGGCCGCCAGCCCGAAGCTCTACTTCGGGATGGTCAAGGAGTATCCGGCCGGCATCAAGCAGTTCCTCTGGTTGTGCCTCGGCATCCTCTACCCGTTCTGGCTGATCGCCGTGGTCATCGCCTGGCCGGTCATGATGATCCTGAAGCTCCTCGGCAAGATCCTGTTCGCCGTCTGGTGGTTCTGCACCGGTTGGTTCTGGAAGCGGCTCGGCGGCGAGAAACCGAGCGCCTGAGTGAGGCTCCTGCCGCGGCGACGTTCCGGCGTCACGGTGTCGGTCGCTCCTGACCGCCCCCTCCTGCCGACGGAGTCGCTCACCGCGACCGTCACGCTCGACGAGCCTCTGGACGACGTCATCGACGCCCGGATCGAGATCGGGTACGTCAACACCTACACGTACGAGTGGGCGCGCAACACCACCACCGACCTGATCGGCCCGACGAGTGCCGGCGGCCGCAGCGACGCCAAGGACTGGGTCGCGGCCGGCCATGCCCCGATCACGTTCGCCGGCGGCACGCTGGCAGCGGGGACGCACACCGCGACCGTACGACTGCCGTCGTGGTCCCCCGGTACGTCCGACCCTGCCGTGGCGTGGCAGGCCCGGCTCGCGGTCCAGCGCAGGGGCAGGTCGCCCGAGGCCGAGGCCTCGTTCACGGTCGTCGTGCCTGCGCCCGATCCAGTCCCGACCGAGACGCGGCTCGTCCAGGGCGAGAGTGCGATCGCCAACAGCATCCGCTTCGACATCGTCCCGGACGCGGTGGCCTACCGCGCCGGCGACGTGGTCCGCGGCACGATCTCGGTGACGCCGACCGAGCCGGTCACCAGGAGTGCCACCGCCGACGTGCGGTTCTACCGGACCCAGGTCTCGCATCCGCTCGAGAAGCCGCCGTCGCCCGACATCGAGTGGTTCAGCCGCCCCCACGTGACGGTGGCCAAGGACCTCGCACTGGTGCAGGGCGTCACGACCGAGGTCCCGTTCGAGCTGACCCTGCCCGCCGACGCCTCGCCGAGCGTCGAGGCGGTGCACAACTCGATCGAGTGGTGGGTGCTCGCGACGATCACGTTCTCGGGCATGACCGGCGCGATCGAGCGTGCTCGGCGCGAGCTCGTGGTCTACAACGCCTGAGCGCGCCACTCCTCGGCGAGGAGCGCATACGCGTATCCGTCCTGCCAGCCGTGGTCGCGGTGCAGGGAGTCCTTGACGTTGTGGGCCTCGCGGCGCATGCCGAGCCGCTCCATCACGCGCCACGACGGCTCGTTGGCCGCGAAGCACATCGCCACGACCCGACGCAGCCCGAGCTCCTCGAAGCAGATCCGCAGGAGGGCGGCGATCGCCTCGGTCGCCAGCCCTTGCCCGTGGTGCGCAGGGTCGAACACCCAGCCGAGCTCGGCCTCGGTGGCCTCGGCCTGATCAGCCACTTCTCGCTGCGCGTACGCGTCCTGGACCTTGACCATCAGGTCGCCGATCATCTGCCCGTCGTGCTCGACGATCACGGCCGTCGAGCCGTCGCCGAAGCGCTCGGCGAGCGAGTCGACGTCCGTCGAGAGTCCGCCGATCCACTCGGCGACCTCCGCCTGCGAGCGGTAGTCGAAGATCCGCGGCACGTCGCCGGCCTCGAAGCGACGGAGCACGAGTCGGTCGGTGTGCACTGGCCAGACGGCGTCATCAAGTCGGGAACCCATGCCTCATGATCTCAACTAGCCGCGCGTGCGGCCGTAGGCCTCGGGCTCCTCGGCCATGACCTTGGCTCGCGACTTGACCCGGTAGCGCCAGATCTGGGCCAGGCCGAGGAACCACAGGACGTACTGGAACGACATCGCCCACCTGAAGGCCGACGGTGTGTAGGCGGTCGAGGAGCCCGGGGTGCGCCAGTCGAGGATCACGCCGATCGCGACGACGAGCACGAGGCTCGCGACGAACCCGGCCTGGTTGACGATCGCCGTGGCGCTGCCGAGCCGATCGGCCGGGTTGGACGTACGCGCGAGGTCGAAGCCGATCATCGACGCCGGACCGCCGACGCCCATCACGATGACGAGCACCACCAGCAGCCCCAGCGGGGCGGGTCCGTGCCAGGCCAGCACGACGGTCCAGACCGCGACGATCGTGGCGAGGATGCCGAGCACGATCGTCGAGCGCTGCCACGGATGACGCGTGATCGCCCACCCCAGGACGGGCCCGGCGCTCATCACCGCCACGACCATCAGCGTCAGCAGCAACCCGGCGACGTGGTCGGACCGACCCTCCCCGCGTACGAAGAACGGGTAGCCCCACAGCAGGCCGAACGTCGTCGCGCTGAACTGGGTCGTGAAGTGCATCCAGAAGCCCAGCCGCGTGCCCGGTTGCGCCCACGAGGCGCTGAGACTGTGCCGGATGCCGCTCAGCGACAGGGCCGCGCCGCTGACGGAGCGGGCAGCCGGCGCGTCACGGACGACGGCCAGCAAGGCGAGCGTCAGGACCACCCCCAGCGACGCCGCGATGAGGTAGGACTTCGTCCAGCCCAGCTCGCGCAGCGCCACCGTCATCGGCACGGCCGCGATGATCGCACCGAGTTGGCCCGTGACGCCGGTCAGCTGTGTGATGAGGGGTACGCGGCGCGGCGCGAACCAGGTGTTGACCAGCCGCAGCACACAGATGAACGTCATGGCGTCGCCGACCCCGACGAAGACCCGCGCGACGAGCGCCCAGGCGTACGTGTCGGCGAACGCGAAGCCGGCCTGGGCCAGAGTCAAGGTGATGGCGCCCGTCAGCAGCACCCGCCGCGGGCCGAACCGGTCGACCAGCAGCCCGACGGGGATCTGCATGCCGGCGTAGACCAGCAGCTGCAGCATCGTGAACGTCGCCAGCTGGGCGGCCGAGATGTCGAACCGCTCCGTCGCGGCAAGACCGGCGACGGCGAGGGACGAGCGGTGGAACACCGCGAGGAGATAGACCAGGAGGGCGACGACCCAGACCGCGTATGCGCCGGGATGGCGGCTCTCGGCAGGGTGGCTCACCGATCCAGTTTAGGGCGCTCGACGTGCCGTCCCGACCGCGGTGGGAGACGGTGGACGCATGATCACCTGCGTTGTCGACTACGTCATCGACCCCGACAAGATCGCCGATTTCGAGGAGTTCGGCCGGCGCTGGATGCAGCTCGTCAACCAGCACGGCGGCACCCACCACGGCTACTTCCTGCCCGCCGAGGGAGCGAGCGACCGGGCGCTCGCGTTGTTCAGCTTCCCGAGCCTCGCGGCGTACGAGGACTACCGCTCGCTGTTCGGCCAGGACCCGGACTTCGTCGAGGCCGACCGGATCCGCGACGAGAGCGGCTGCGTGCTGCGGTACGACCGCACGTTCATGCGGCCCCTGATGCCGTGACCGCCCGTGTGCCACGGTGGGGTGCATGGCTGACTCCCTGACCCTCGTCGACTGGCGCCGCCGCGTCAACGAGCTCTACGCCGACGTGCGCGCCGAGCCCGACCACGCAGCCGGACATGCGCGATGGCGCGCGGCCCGCGACGAGCTCTTCCGCACGCATCCGCAGACCCCGTTGCTCGAGGACGACCCGTTGCGCGAGACCGGACTGCCCTACTGGCCGTACGACCCCGAGCTGCGATTCGACGTGCCGTTGCTGGCGATGGATGAGACGGAGCCGCGGCTCGTCGACGCGGGCGGCGACGGCACGATCACCATGCGGCTCGTCGGACGGGTCGAGCTCCCCGACGTCGTCGGTGGCAGCCTGGACGTGTGGTGGCTGCACCAGTACGGCGGCGGGATCTTCGTGCCGCTGCGCGACGGCACGGCCGGTGACGGCAGCTACGGGGGCGGTCGCTACCTGCTCGACACCGCCAAGGGGTCGTGGCTCGGAGGCGACGCCGAGTCACTGACGCTCGACCTCAACTACGCGTACCACCCGTCGTGCCGCTACAACCCGCGATGGCAGTGCCCTCTGGCCCCGCCCGGCAACACGATCACGACCCGGGTCGAGGCGGGCGAACGGCTCTGAGGTGCGGACCGTGTCGAGGGTCTCCATGAAGAACCGGGTGCCGGACCCTGAGCTGGTCCGGCACCCGGTCTCGATGCGTCAGGCGGAGATCGACGTCTGCTCGGTCGCTCCGCCGAGGATGTCGATCTTGCGCGGCCTGGCGCGCTCGCTCACCGGGATCACGACGCTGAGGACACCGTTGTCGTAGTGCGCCGAGATCCCGTCGGTGTCGATGCCGTCGCCCAGGCTGAACTGACGGACGTAGCTGCCGTACGGACGCTCCTTGGCCAGCCACTTGGCGCCCTCGTGCGACGCCGGTGTGCGTTCGGCCCTGATGGTCAGCACGTGTCCGTCGAGATCGACGTCGACCGATCCGGGGTCGATGCCCGGGAGATCGGCGGCCAGGACGTAGCGGTCACCTTCGCGGAACAGGTCGACCGGCATGAGCCGGGTCCGCGACGTGAGCTGAGTGGTCAGGCGATCGAATTCGCTGAAAGGGTCAAAAGACATGTTCATCATCTGAAGATCTCCTTTCGAAACTTGAGTCCATCGGACTCAACTCTTACGAGACGTAAGTTAGAACAACAACCGGCCTCGTTCAAGTCCCGAATCCCTGAGAAAAATCTGAAAAATCTGTTGCGGTTGCAGCCGATTCGTCAGAACGTCAGGGCCAGTGCGGGGTCGCGGAGGATCGCGGCGACATCGGCGAGGAACCGCGAGCCCTGCTCACCGTCGACGACCCGGTGGTCGAAGCTCAGCGCGAGGGTCGTGACCCAGCGAGCCACGATCTCGTCGTCGTCGCCGACCCACGGCCGCTTGTTGATCGCGCCGACCGCCAGGATCCCGGACTCGCCGGGATTGAGGATCGGCGTGCCGGCGTCGATGCCGAACACCCCGATGTTGGTGATCGTGAACGACCCGCCACTCATCTGGGCCGGCTGCGTCTTGCCGTCGCGCGCCGTCGCGATGAGCTCGGCGAACGCCTGCGCGAGCTCGGGCATCGTCTTGGAGTCGGCGCCGACGATGTTGGGCACGACGAGCCCCCGGGGCGTCGCCGCGGCGATGCCGAGGTTGACCGATCCCTTGAGCACGATCTCCTGCGCTGCGTCGTCCCACGAGGCGTTGAGCTCCGGCGTGCGACGCATCGCGAGGCACACCGCCCGCGCGACGATCAGCAGCGGCGAGACGCGTACGCCGGCGAACCGCTCGTCGGTCTTGAGCTGGGCGACGAGCTCCATCGTCCTGGAGACGTCGACCGTCACCCACTCGGTGACGTGCGGAGCGGTGAACGCCGACGACACCATCGCCTCGGCGGTCATCTTGCGGACGCCCTTGATCGGGATGCGCTGGTCCTCGAGCGAGGTGGAGGTGGACGGTTTCGTGTCGACAGGCTCAACGACCGGCTGGGCGCGCAGGCCGGCGAACGCCTCGACGTCGGCGCGCGTGATGATGTCGCCCTGCGCCGGCACGGAGTCGAGGTCGATGCCGAGGTCCTTGGCGAGCTTGCGGACCGGGGGCTTGGCGAGTGCCCGGATCGAGCGCTGGGGCACCTTCTCGGTGTCGACCGACGCGACGGCACCCTTGCGGGCGCGGCGCTTGGTCGACGTGGCCCGCGGGCCGTAGCCCACGAGGACCGACTGGCGCTCCTCCTTGGCCTTGATCGCCGGAGTCGCCACGGGCTCGGGCACCAGGTCACCCGCAGCGGCGAACTCACCGGCCGTCATCGCGTCGGGCAGCTGGGGCCCGTCGGTCGCCGGCTCGTCGGCGGAGGTGATGCGGATGATCGGGGTGCCGACGTCGACGGTCTGGCCCTCGTCGACGAGCAACGCCTCGACAGTGCCCTCGTAGGGGCTCGGCAGCTCGACGATCGACTTGGCGGTCTCGATGTCGACGATGATGTCGTTGACCTTGATCTGGTCGCCGACGGAGACCTTCCACGTCACGATCTCGGCCTCGGTCAGGCCCTCGCCCACGTCGGGCAGCTTGAACTCACTCATCAACGACTCCTAGTACGCCAGCGAACGGTCGACCGCGTCGAGCACGCGGTCGAGGCCGGGCAGGAACTCTTCCTCGACGCGGCTCGGCGGGTAGGGCAGGTCATAGCCCGTGACCCGGATGACCGGCGCCTCGAGGGAGTAGAAGCACGACTCGGTGATGCGCGACGAGATCTCGGCGCCGAGACCCAGGGTCTGCGACGCCTCGTGCACGACGATCGCCCGGCCCGTGCGGCGTACGGACTCGAAGACCGGCGCCAGGTCGAGCGGCGACAGCGTCCGGAGGTCGATGACCTCCAGGCTCATGCTCTCCTCGGCCGCGGCCTCGGCGGCCTCCAGGCATGTCTTGACCATCGGCCCGTACGCGATGAGGGTCGCGTCGGTGCCGTCGCGAACGATCTTGGAGGCGTGCAGCGGGAGCGGCTCGGACTCGGTGTCGACCTCGCCCTGGTCCCAGTAGCGCCGCTTGGGCTCCATGAACACGATCGGGTCGTCGCTCGCGATCGCCTGCTGGATCATCCAGAACGCGTCGTTGGCGTTCGAGCACGACACGACCTTGAGGCCCGCGGTCAGCGCGAACTGCGCCTCGGGGCTCTCGGAGTGGTGCTCGACCGCGCCGATGCCGCCGCCGAACGGGATGCGGATGACGATCGGCATCTTGACCCGGCCCTGGCTGCGGAAGTGCAGCTTGGCGACCTGGCTGACGATCTGGTCGTAGGCCGGGTAGACGAAGCCGTCGAACTGGATCTCGAGGACCGGGCGGTAGCCCCGGAACGCGAGGCCGACCGCGGTGCCGACGATGCCGCTCTCGGCGAGGGGAGCGTCGATGACGCGGCTCTCGCCGAAGTCCTTCTGCAGGCCGTCGGTGATGCGGAAGACGCCGCCGAGCTTGCCGACGTCCTCACCCATGATCAGGACCTTGTCGTCGGCCTCCATCGCGGCCCGCAGGCCGGCGTTGAGGCCCTTGCCGAGCGGCATCTTCGTGCTCATGCTTCGCTCCCCTCGGGCTCGAGACTGTCTCTGAATGCGACGTACTGGGCCTTCTGCTCCTCGAGCTCGGTCGAGCCGTCGACGTAGACGTGGTCGAAGAGCGCGGCGAGATCGGGATCGGGCAGCGACTTGCAGGTCTCGCGCAGGTGCTTGCCCAGCTCGTCGGCCTCGACGTCGAGCTCGTCGAAGAACTCCTGCGGCGTGCCCTGCGTCAGGAGGTAGCGCTTGACCCGCTCGATGGGGTCCTTGAGCTTCCACGTCTCGACCTCGGCGCTGTCGCGGTAGCGGCTCGGGTCGTCGGACGTCGTGTGCGCGCCCATGCGATAGGTGTAGGCCTCGATCAGCGTCGGGCCCTCGCCGTTGCGCGCCTTCTGCATCGCGGCCGTCGTGACGGCGTGGCACGCGAGGACGTCGTTGCCGTCGACCCGGATGCCGTCGAAACCGAAGCCGCCGGCGCGCTGCGCGATGGGGCCGCGGGTGTTGCGCTCGGTCGAGGCCGAGATGGCGTACTGGTTGTTCTGGCAGAAGAACACGACCGGCGCGTTGAAGACCGCGGCCCAGTCGAACGCCTCGTTGACGTCGCCCTGGCTGGTGGCACCGTCGCCGAAGTAGGCGATGACCGCCGCGTCGCGCTCGGGATCGTTGCGGCCGACCTCGCCGTCGAGCGTCAGCCCCATGGCGTAGCCCGTCGCGTGCAGGGTCTGCGCGCCGATGACGATGCTGTAGAGCGCGAAGCCGTGCTCGACCGGGTCCCAGCCGCCGAGCTCGACGCCGCGGAACAGGCCGAGCAGGAGCGCCGGGTCGACGCCGCGGCACAACGCGACGCCGTGCTCGCGATAGGTCGGGAACGCGAAGTCCTGCGGGAGCAGCGCCCGTCCGGAGCCGATCTGGGCGGCCTCCTGGCCGAGGGCCGGCGCCCAGAGACCGAGCTCACCGTGACGCTGCAGCGCGTGCGCCTCGAAGTCGATGCGCCGACTCAGGACGAGATCGCGGAACAGGCCGCGGATGGCCTCGTCGTCGCCCTCGTAGGAGTAGTCCGCGTGCGAGACGCGCTCACCCTCGGGGGTCAGGAGCTGGACCAGGGGAAAGGCTCCAGCAGGATCGTCGGCTACGTATGCGTCGGGCATGGTGGCGCTCAATGCGACTCCCTCAATCGATCGGTTCGCGGGATTGCCGCTCCGATGTCGAAGATGCGAGACACCAGTGTCACAGGGGTGGCGGACGTTGGTGGACTCACATGGACGTGACTGGCATCACATCTGGACCCACCGTATCCCGGCAAAGACCGCCTGACAAAACAACGCTCCGATCAGCTGATGGTCACGTTCGAGGTGCCCGGCACCTCGATTTTCAGACGACCTGTTGCATCCGCCGTTGCGATGACAGTGGAAGTCGCGAGATTCCGCTTGATGCGTACGCTCCTGGTCGTGCCCGGCGGGAAGAGCGGCGGCGTGACGACTGTGGCGGCATCCGCGCCGGTGAAGCTGAACCCCGCGGCGGATGCCTTGGCCAGCGTCGTCAGCCGTTCGGCCGTGATGCGGTGCACCGCGACTCCCCAGTCCCACTGCGCGTACGCCTTGGCCGTCGACGCGTACGTGATGACCGTCGGCGTCGACGGGTGGGCGAAGCGGTCCATGAGCCGCGGCAGGTACTCGCGGAGGTCCTGCGCCCAGTAGGGGAACGAGTGGGTGCCGAACACGTAGTTGTCGAGGTGGTGCGCGATGCCGGCCTGGTCGAGGTGCCGGTGGAACGCCAAGGTCGACAGGTGCGTGAGCGTCTCGATGACGTTGCCGGAGATGCTGAGTCCCGATTGCAGGGTGTCGAGCTGGCCCGGCAGGCCGGTCGCGGTCCACATCTCGACGTCCATCCCGCGCAGGTTCTCGACGAGGGTGCCGGGGTCGTGGCCCTGCCAGTGCGCCCCGTTCGTGAGCGGGTCGCCGAACATCTGGAACGGCTGCCCGCCGTTGAGCGCGACGTTGGTCCCCTCGATCACGAACGACGCTCCCGCGCGGACGACGGGGTCGCGGTAGATCTCCGGGGCGCCCGAGAACGTGGCGACCGACGTGAACAGCTCCGGATGGCGGGCGGCGGCGTGCATCGCGCCGAACCCGCCCTGCGAGAGTCCGGCGATCGCGCGGTGGTCACGGTCCGCGACCGTCCGGTAGTTCGCATCGATCCACGGGATGACCTGGTCGACCTCGAACGTCTCCCACTGCTGCCGGGCGCCTGCCGGGTTCCACCAGTCGACGAACCAGCCCCCGCCGTTGCCGTCGTAGCCGGCCTCCGGCAGCACCAGGATGACGTCGCGCCCGGCGGTCGTACGTACGGCGTCGCCGGCACCGGTCCAGTCCGAGGGGCGACCCGAGGTGCCGTGATACAGGTACAGCACCGGATAGCGCTCGGTCGATGCGTCATAGCCCTCAGGCAGCACGACGCGGATGTGCACGGGTTGCTGCAAGGCGTCGGTCGACACGGTCGTCTCGACGATTCGGTCGCCGGGGTGCGTCGTGTCGACGACGGTCAGTCCGTGGCCGCTGACGGGCGCCGGCTCGGCCGAGGCACTGCCCGCCGGCGCGACCAGCGCGATGGACACCAGGGCAACGACGAGCAGACGGCGCATGGACCGACGGTAGCGCTAGTTCGTACGTTCGTACAGGTTTATGCGCCCGACGGGCAACATGTCGATCCAGCCCGTTGCCGTTCGTGTAGAGGACAGGACGCGGGCACCGGGCCGGCGCGGCGGGAAGGTGGGGATCGAGATGGCGGAGCTTCGGGCGTTGCTGACGGGTCGCGGACTCGTGGAGTCACCGCGTTGGCACGACGGTCGGTTGTACGTGTCCGACTGGTCGAGCGGCGAGGTCGTCAGCGTGGACCTGACGGGCCGCAGCGAGGTGTTCGCGCGCGTCGACTCACTGCCACTCTGCACCAGCTGGCACCCGGACGGCCGGCTGCTGATCGTCTCGTCGCGAGACGGAGCGTTGCTGCGCCGCGAGGCGGACGGGACCCTGTCGACGTACGCCGACCTGGGCCGGCCGGGCTGGAACGACATCGTGGTGGACGGTCGCGGCAACGCGTACGTCAACGGCGCGGGCTTCGACCCGATGACAGGCCAGACGTTCGGGACCGGGTCCGTCCACCTCGTCGAGGCAGACGGCTCCGTGCGACAGGTGGCGGACGACATCGCGTTCCCCAACGGGATGGCGGTGACGGCCGACAACGCGACCCTGGTCGTCGCGGACTCGTACCGGCACGAGCTGGTGGCCTTCACGATCGGCGACGACGGCGGCTTGTCCGACCGTCGGGTGTGGGCCGACCTGGTCGACGGCACCCCGGACGGGATCTGCGTCGATGCAGAGGGCGCTGCGTGGTACGCCGACGTCCCGGCCCAGAGATGCGTCCGCGTCGCCGAGGGCGGCAGCGTCCTCCAGGTCGTCGAGCTGGACCGTGGCGGGTTCGCGTGCGTGTTGGGCGGCCTCGACGGCCGGACGCTGTTCATCGCCGCGGCCCGGTGGCGGGGCATGACCCAGGTGCCGCCGGTCGCACCGGGCAGCGGTCAGCTGCTCGCGATCGAGGTGGACGTACCCGGAGCCGGCTGGCCCTGAGCCGGGCTCACGCGTGCTCCTTGCGCCAGGCCGCGGCCCGGTCGAGGAAGATCGCGTTGACCGCGGAGCTGCCGACGCTGACGCGTACGCCGTCGCCGGCGAACGGCCGCACGGAGACCGGGTCGCACCACGCGGCGAAGTCCATCGCGTCGTCACCGAGTGGCAGCCACACGAAGTTGGCCTGGGTGTCGGGCAGCTCCCACCCCCGGTCGCGCAGCGCTGCGACCATCGCGTCGCGCTCCTGCACGATCGCCTCGACGCGCTCGGCGAGCTCGGCCTCCGCGTCGAGCGACGCCACGGCGGCGGCCTGCGAGAGGTCGGTGATCGCGAACGGCGGCGTGGCCTTGCGGATCGCCTCGGCGACCTGCGGCCTGGCGATCGCGTAGCCGACCCGGAGACCCGCCAGCCCGTACGCCTTGGAGAACGTGCGAAGCACGACGACGTTGTCGTGGGCGGCCAGCGCGGCCAAGCCGTCGGCAGCGTCGGCGTCGCGGACGAACTCGACGTACGCCTCGTCGACCACCACGAGCACGCGCTCCGGAACGGCGGCGAGGAAGCGGTCGAGCTCCGCGGCCCCGACGACCGGACCGGTGGGGTTGTTGGGGGTGCAGACGAGCACGACGCGGGTGCGGTCCGTGACGGCGGCCGCCATGGCCTCGAGGTCGTGCGTCGCATCCGCCCGAAGGGGCACGCGGACGGTCGTCGCGCCGGTGAGGTCGGCGGCGATCGGATAGGCCTCGAACGACCGCCAGGCGTAAATGACTTCGTCGCCGGCCTCGAGGTGCGCGTTGAGCAGGGCATAGAGGACGGCGACCGACCCGGTGCTCGCGGCGAAATGGTCCGGCGAGAGACCGAACTTCGCCGAGAGCGCGTCGTACAGCGCGGTCGTGCCGGCATCGGGATAGCGGTTGATCCGGCCGAGCTCGACCGCTGCGCGCTCCATGACGCCGGGCAGCGGGTCGTACGGGTTCTCGTTGCTCGACAGCTTGTGGTCCTCGCTGGCGGCGGCCTTGCCCGGCCGGTAGACCGGGATGTCGTCCAGCGCGCTGCGGGCCTTTGGCGTCGTCATGCCCTTGAGCGTAATACCTGACCGTTCGGTCAGCCGAGCTGCTCCCGGAGCGCCGGCAGGAGGTCCGAGCGGGCCGCGTCGAGGAACGTCCGCTGCTGGTCGCCGCCGATCTGCACCAGTGCGACGTCGGTGAAACCGGCGTCGACGAACGGCTTCACCGCCTTGACGATCGCGCCGACGTCGTCACCGCACGGGATCTGCTCGGCGACGTCCTCAGGGCGTACGAACTGGGAGGCCGCGGCAAAGGCCGACGGCCCGGGCAGCTCGGCGTTGACCTTCCAGCCGCCGGCGAACCAGCGGAACTGCTCGTGCGCCCGGGTCCGCGCAGCGTCGGCGTCGCTGTCCCAGCTGATCGGCAGCTGGCCGACCTTGCGCGCCGGCGAGCTGGCCCGCGTCTTCGCGTCGAACGCTGGACCCAGCTCGGGGTCGGGCTCGACCGCGATCATGACGTCGGCCCGTGGCGCGCCGACCTCGATCGACTGGTCGCCGCTGACCGCGACGCCGATTGGCACGCGCGACTCGGGCAGGTCCCACAGCTTCGCCGAGTCGACCCGGTAGTGCTCGCCCACGTGGTTGACGTAGCCGCCGTCGAACAACGCGTTGATGACGTCGAGGGCCTCGGTGAAGCGCTCGTGCCGCACGTTGGCCGGTGGCCAGCCGGCGCCGACGACATGCTCGTTGAGGTTCTCGCCCGCGCCGAGACCCAGCGTGAAACGGCCGTCGCTGAGCAGGCCGACCGTCGCGGCCTGCTGCGCGATGACCGCAGGGTGGTAGCGGGCGATGGGACACGTCACGTACGTCATGAGCTCGAGCGACTCGGTGGCCTGCGCCACGGCGCCGAGCGTGGGCCAGGCGTTGGGGCTGTGACCCTGCTCGTCGAGCCAGGGATTGAAGTGGTCGCTCATCACGGCAAGCTCTAAGCCCACGTCCTCGGCGGCGACGGCATCGCGTACGAGCGAGCGGGGGTCGGACTGTTCGCACATCAAGGTGTAGCCGAATCTGGTCATGCGGGTCCCGTACCCAGCGCCCGGGAGTGAACACGTCCGACGCCGCTGACATGATCGAGCGTGTGACCACCCGCAACGCCCGACTCGGCTACGTCCTGGTCATCACCGCCGCCGTGCTGTTCGGCATCAACGGCGGCCTGTCGCGGGTGGCGATGGGTTCCGGGCTCAGCCCCGAGTCGTTCACGACCGTTCGCGTCACCGGAGCGACGCTGGTGTTCATCGCGTACGCCGCGTGCTTCCGCCGGTCCGCGCTGCGCCGGCCCAAGGGCACCGCGATGCTGCTGGTGATCGCGCTCGGCCTCGTCGGCGTCGCAGCGCTCCAGCTGACCTACAACGTCGCGATCGACCGGCTGCCCCTCGGCATCGCGCTGCTGATCGAGTACCTCGCACCGGTGCTCGTCGTGCTCTGGGTGCGGTTCGTACGCAAGGAGCCGGTGCGCGGCCGGATGTGGCTCGCGGTCGGCCTCGCCGTCGTCGGCCTCGCGATCGTCAGCCGGGTGTGGAACGGCCTGACGTTCGACGGGCTCGGCGTGGTCATGGCGCTGCTCGCGGCGGTCAGCTTCGCCACCTACTTCCTGCTCGGCGAGCACAACGTCGGGCTCGACGACCCGCTGCGCGTCATCCTGTGGGCCTTCGTCGTGGCGACCGTCGTGATGAACCTGGTCGAGCCGCTGTGGAACATGCCGGAGCTGGAGGGATCCACCTCGATGCTGGGCCGGCTCGACGGCCACTCCGCCAACCCGTGGCTCGTCATCGCGGTCATCGTCGTGCTGGGCACCGTCGTCCCGTTCTTCCTCGAGATGCTCGCCCTGCGCCACCTCCCGGCGACGATCGTCACGGTGATCGCCATGCTCGAGCCGGTGCTCGCCAACGTCCTCGGCTGGGCGTGGTTCCGCGAGTCGCTGACGCCGGTCCAGGCCCTCGGCGCGGTCGCGGTGCTCGCGGGCATCGTCCTGGCGCAGACCTCGCGAAGGGTGGAAACGGTCCTCCCGCAGCCGTAGGGTGTAGCCACTCGCGGGACGGTGACGACCTGTCCGTCCGGGACAGGGGGACTGCACGGTGCGACCTGGAGGTCTGGCGTACGCCCGCGCACGGGCGCAACCGGGTCTCCTCCTCGCCCTCGCCGGCATCGTCGCCGCGGCCACATTCTCGATCATCGGCCTCGACGCGCTGCATCGTACGGCCGACCGCGACGCCGAGGAGGACGCGCTGCGGGCGGGACCGGCCACCTCGGCGGCCCTGCGGCTCGAGGTGTCGGCGGACCGCGCAGCCGACCTCGGCCGACTGCTGACCTCCACCCGGTTCGAGATCGTCCGGAGCGCGTCCACCGAGGGGTTCCAGGCCCGCCATGACGGCTCGGCGGTGACGGTCACCGCCCGGGCAGACAACGGACTGCGTGGCCGCTCGACCCTGGTCGACGGCAGCTGGCCGACGGCCGCCTCCGGTGCGGAGATCCACGCCGCCCTCCAGGACCGCGCCGCGGCGGCACTCGGTGTCCGCGTCGGCGACCGGCTCCGCGCCGGGATCGGCGACGGACGGGTCGTGATCGTCGTCGACGGGACGTGGCGACCCAAGGATCCGGGCGCCGCTGCGTGGTTCGGTGACCCGGCCGCGGCGTCCGGTCGCGGACCGGACGGCGCAGGGCCCCTCGTCGTCTCGCGACGCGATCTCGGCCGCCTGCCCGCCCTGGCGACCGAGTCGTACGTGCTGACGCCTCGCACCGCCGGCGACGTGTCGCAGACCCGGCAGGAGCTTCGCGACCTGGTCAGCTCCGTCGACGACAGCGACGTGTCCGCGACCGTGACGGGCGGCCTCCCCCAACGCCTCGCGGACCTCGAGGCCACCCAGGCGGCGGCCGACGGCCTGCTCGCGGTCGCCTATGCGCTGCTCGCCGTGGCCGCCCTCGTGGCGTGCCGACAGGTCGTGGCTCTCCTGATAGAGGCACGACGCACCGAGACGGGCCTGCTGCGGTCGCGCGGCGGCAGCATGCCCGCCTTGGTGGGCGCCGCGGCAGCCGAGTCGGCCGTCGCCGCGGTGACCGGTGCGGCGATCGGGGCCGGCGGCGCCGTCGCGGTGTTCACGAGCCTCGACCGCGCCCCTGGCACGAGCCGCGCCGTGCTCGTCGCGGTGGCCTGCTTGGTCGTCACTGTCGTGCTCACTGCGGTCGCGACCACGTCCTCGGTCCGGCAGTCGGGGCAGCGCGAGGGGTCGCGGGACCAGCCGGGCGCCCGCCGAGCCCTCCTGATCCTGGTGCTGGCCGCCGCGGCACTCTCCGTCGGCCAGTTCATCTCGTACGGCGGCCCGCTCAGCGTCGACGCGGGCGGCGCCACCAACGTCGACCCGATCACGTCGCTCGCGCCGGCGGCGGCCCTGGCCACCGCCACGCTGCTCGGCATGGCGGCCGTGCGTCCGGTCCTCCAACGAATCGAGCGCCGGGCCGCAGCGCGTACGGGCATCAGCCCGGCGCTCCCCGCGCGCCAGCTCGCCCGACGCCTCTCGACGTTCGGGGTCACGATCGCGCTGACGTCGCTGGCACTCGGGTTCGCGATCCTGGTCGCGACGCTCGACGGCACCCAGACGTCGCTCGACGCCACGTCGGCCCGCGTGCGCAGCGGCGCCGACATGCGACTCGACCTCACGGTCGTCCCGGCGGCCGACGTCGGCGTCGAGGCGTCGACGGCTCCGCTCGTGCGGCTCGGCGACGGGGCGGCCGTCGTCGTCGCCGTGCCGGGACGGGTCGACCAGGACCAGGACGAGGTGTCGTTCCTCGCAGCCGGCCCCACGATCACGAGGGTCGCGCACGGACCACGGGTCGGCGACGACACCGCCCGCGTCGTCTCTGCGCTGGACGCCGGACGCCGCGGGGTGCCGATCAAGCCCGGCACGACCGACGTCACGATCACGGTGACCGGTGCCCCGATCACGGGCGACGTGAAGACCACGGCCTGGCTCGTCGACGGCGCGGGACAGCTCGCCGTACGCCCGATCGGACGGATCACCGGTCCCGGGCCGGACCCCGTCCACCGTTCCGTCACGGTCCCCGACGGGGACTGGCGGCTCCTGGCTGTCCACGCCGACGCGACCGGCGTCGACGGGGATGCCACGATCAGCGTCCGCGGGCTTCCCGGGGCGGCGCGCCACGACATCGAGCTCGTCAACGACAAGAGCAGCGGCAGCAAGGTCGTCGGCGGCCGGCCCAAACGGCTGCCGGTCGTCATCACGTCGGAGACCGCCGAGCTGCTGCAGGCCGGGCGAGGCGACACGTTCGACCTGCTGCTGCCCGACTCAGGCTTCAAGGGCGTCGCCAAGGTCGCGGCCGTCGTCGACACGATCCCCGGAGTGACCGCGGCACGCGGCATCGCCGCCGACCTGCCGACCCTCGTGTCGTACGCCCTCGGCGCCGGTGCCGCCGTCCCGGCGCCCGACTCGGTGTGGATCACCACCGCGCATCCCGATCGCGTGGCCCGCGCCGCCACCGCGACCAGCGTCGTACCCGCGGCCGCGACGCGGGGGACGCCGGCCGCCGGCGCCCGTCTCGTCTCGGCCGCGCTCGACACCTGGTGGTGGGCGGCCGGCTCGGTGGTGGTCTTCGCGGCGCTCGCCACCGCGGCCATGACGACGAGCCTCGGCCGCAGGCGCCGCGACGAGCTGCGGGTGCTCCGCGCCCTCGGCGTCACCCCGCAGGGCCAGGGTCGCATCCGGACGGCGGAGCTCGCCGGCGCCGTCGCCACCGCCGGGGTCGTCGGCCTGCTGGCCGGCGCGGTCGCGGTCCTCCTGACGGTCGCCGATCTCGCCCGCAGCGCCACCCCGGACCGCGCCTCTTCGGTCGACCCGGCACTCTCGCTCGCGCTGCCGGGCCTCGCGGCACTCGTGGCCGCCCTCGCCGCGGCCGTGGCCGCCGTCGCCGCACGTCAGGCACGGCGCATCCGCCACGACGCGGCGCACACCGGACGGGAGGGCGCATGACGACCCTTCGCCTGTTCCGTACCCACCTCGCGCACCACGCGCGGGCCCTCTCGGTCCTCGCCACGATCGTCCTGGTGATGTCGACGCTCACCGCGTTGATGCCGCGGGCGACCAACCACCTGCTGACGGACGCCCTGCGACACCAGGTCGACGGCCTGGCCGTCGTCCAGCGGGACCTGTCCGCGAAGGAGCAGGGCACCCCGTCGCCGACCGCCGCCGACGACCCGGCCGGCAACGACCTCCCAAGCGCGTCGGACCCGGTCTGGGGCGGGCTCGACGACACGATGCGCGAGATCCGCTCCAAGATGCCACCGCTCATGAGGTCCACGTTCGGACCCGGGCGGTTCGCCATGACCTTGCCGACCGCGCCGGCATCGCCCGTCGACCCGGCCGTACGCACCAAGGCCAACACGGTGCTCAGCATCGGCTTCGACCCCTATCTCGCCGACGACGTCCGGATCACCAAGGGTCACGCGCCCGCGGAGGTCACCGCGGACCAGCCCGCTGCGGGCCATCCGGTCGACGTCGTGCTGTCCGAGGCCGCAGCTGCGGCGATGCACTGGCCGGTCGGCCAGGTGCGGGTGAGCCGGGGCAGCGGTGCACCGCCGATCGACATCAGGCTCTCGGGCACGTACGCACCCAAGGACCGCACCGATGCCATCTGGGCGCAGGTCTCCGGCACCTTGGTCCCCTCCGTCGTCGAGCCCGATGGCGGCAAGCCCATCGTGACGGCCGTCGGCTGGGCCGAACCCGGCTCGCTGCCCGAGCTCGTCTCGCTGAGCTCCAACGCCGTCCTGAGCGCGTGGTTCCCGCTCGACTCCTCCGCCCTGACGGCAGGCAACGCGCAGGCGTACGCGCTCCAGGTTCGTGAGTTCATCCGGCAGGCCTACCTGCTGCCCGGGGACGGCTACCTCGACGACGCCGAGGGCGAGCCGACGATCGTGGGCGCCACCGAGCTGGCCTTCAACTCCGACGTCCCCAGCGCGATCGACGAGGCCGACGCCGCCGACACGTCCGCCCTCGCGATGATCGCCCTGTTCGCATCCGGGCCGCTGGGCGTCGCCGCCGTCGTGCTGACACTGGCCGCCGGGCTCGTCCTGCGGCAGCAGCGCCGGCCCCTGGCTCTCATCGCGGCTCGTGGCATGTCGGCCACACAGCTGCGGGCACTGGTCGGCGTCGAGGGTCTCGTGTCAGGCGTGCCTGCGGCCGTCGTCGGCGCAGTCGTCGGCGCGGTGATCCTCCCGCATGACGGCAGCGCCGCCGCATGCTGGTGGCCCGCCCTCGTCGGGGTGGCACCCGCACTCCTGATGGCAGGCAGCTCGCCCGTCTCCGCCCGGTCCGAACGCGCGGACCTGTCGTCAGGCGGTGCCGGCTCACAGCAGTGGATCCTCGACGTGTTGGTCCTCCTCGGCGCCGCGGCCGCGATCGTCGCGCTGCGCCAGCGGGGCCTGGCCACCCCTGACGGCGGCGTCGACCCGTTGCTCGCCGCCGCGCCCCTGCTGCTCAGCCTCGCGGCCTGCCTCCTCGTCATGCGGGCCTACCCCTGGGTGCTCAACCGCGTCCTGGCCCGCGCCGCGCGATGGCGGGGACCGACGGCACTGATCGGCACGGCCCGTGCCCTGCGCGACCCGGCCGCCGGGCTCGCCGCCGCCCTCGCCCTGGTCACCAGCGTCGGCATCGCGGTGTTCTCCGCCGTCTCCACAACGACGTTGCAGCACGGCCTCGAGGACGCCTCCAAGACTGCCGTCGGCGGCGACGTGGTCGTGCGCGGCCAACCGCTCAACCCCCGGATCCAGGCGACGCTGGCCGAACGTGCGGACGTACGCGCGGTGGCCGGGATCACCGAGCAACCCGGCGTGCCGTTGTTCGCCGACGACAAACCGGTCTTCTCGCGCGTGCTGTTCGTCGACGTCGCCGCGCTGCGCAAGGTCCAGAAGCACGTGCCGGGCCGCCTCGAGCTGCCGCCCTCGCTCGAACGAACCACGGGCGACCGCGCCTCGGTCCTGGTCTCCCAGGGCTTCAACAAGGCCCGGTCGAAGCTGAGGGTCGGCGACACCCAGGTCGATGTGGTGGGCACATCACCCGTGCCGTCGCCGCTCAGCACGTTGTCGACCTGGGTCCTCATGGATCGCTCGGTGGCCGAGCACTTCGGCCTCGACCCCGGCCCGCCGACCAGGCTCTTGGTCAGCACGACCGGTTCGGCCGCAGCGGTACGCGACGCGGTCCGCGCGCTCCCGGGTGACGCCGAGGCCGAGACGCCGGCCGACGTCGCCAACCGGATCGAGTACTCGCCGCTGGTGCCGGGCGTACGCCACGCCGCACAGATCGCCCTCGCCGCGCTGCTCATCATGTGCCTGGCGGTCATCGCACTGACCCTCGTACGCGGTGAGGCCAGCCGGTCGCGGCAGACCGCGCTGCTCGACGCGATGGGCGAGCCCCGGCGGCGCTCGCGTTGGCTCGTCGCCTGGGAGGTCGGGCCGCTCGCGCTCCTCGCAGTCACCTCCGGCGTGCTGTTCGGACTGCTGCTCCCCAAGGTCGTACTCGGCGCCATCGACCTGCGGGCGTTCACGACCGCCACCGTGCAGCCGACGATCCACATCGACCCGGTGGCGACACTCCTGATCGCGGCCGGCGTGCTCGCTGCCGTCGCGGTCGGCACGTTCCTGGCCGCCACGGCCACCCGACGGCAGGAGCTGTCCAGGCTCCTGCGGATGACGGAGGATTGACGAGATGACACTCACCGAGACCGCAGCCGACATCAGGTGCAACGACCTGGTGCGCATCTTCACGGCCGTCGGCGTCGAGGTGCAGGCCCTCCAGGGCCTCAACCTCACCGTCGAGGCCGGCTCGATGGTCGCCCTCGTCGGCGCCTCCGGCTCCGGCAAGTCGACGCTGCTGACGATCCTCTCGGGTCTCGACACCCCGACCGCCGGGCTGGCGCACGTCGCGGGCCACGACCTGCTGACGATGGACCGCCAGGAACGCATCGAGTTCCGCCGACGCAGCGTCGGGTTCGTCTGGCAGCAGACCGCCCGCAACCTGCTCCCCTACCTGACGGCGGTCGACAACGTCGAGCTGGCGATGACGATCGGCCGCAGCCACCCCCGCCGCGATCGACCGCGACGGGCGCTCGAGCTGCTCGACCTGTTGGGCGTCGCCGACGTCGCGCACCAGCTCCCCGCCGAGCTCTCGGGCGGCCAGCAGCAACGCGTCGCGATCGCCGTCGCGATCGCCAACTCGCCGCGGGTCCTCCTCGCCGACGAACCGACGGGCGAGCTCGACGACGCCGCGAGCGCGGACGTGCTCGAGGCGATGCAACGCGTCAACAGCGAGCACCGGACGACGGTCCTCATCGTGACGCACGACGCCACCGTGTCGAGCCACGTGCAACGCACGGTCCAGATCCGTGACGGCCGCACGGCGACCGAGACCCTCCGGCGTACGCGGGTCGACCAGCACGGCCAGGAGCACAGCATCGCCGAGGAGTTCGCGGTGCTCGACCGGGTCGGCCGGCTGCAGCTGCCCGACGACTTCACCTCGCGGCTCAACATGCGCGACCGCGTACGCCTCGCCCTCGAGACCGACCACGTCGGCGTGTGGCCCGACGCGCGGCACGACGACGAGGAGTCCTCATGAGCGGGCGGAGCGAGCGAAACGACAGGCACGTCATGCCGCTGCCTGCCTATCGTGGGCTTTTCAGGGAGGCTGCGGCATGACCCCCGTGCTGCAGGCCGACGGACTGACCCGCAGGTTCAGCACGCCCGCGGGTGACGTGACCGCGTGCGAGGACATCTCGCTGCAGCTCGAGCCCGGCAGGCTGCTGGTCGTACGCGGGCCGTCCGGCTCCGGCAAGACGACACTGCTCAACCTGCTCGGCGCGCTGGACCGGCCGACCTCGGGCTCCGTCAGCATCGACGGGCACGACCTCGGCTCGCTCGACGAGGACGATCTCGCCGGGCTCCGGCAACGCTCGATCGGCTTCGTGTTCCAGTCGTTCGGCCTGCTCCCCGTGCTCACGGCGGCCGAGAACGTCGAGGTGCCCTTGCGCATCCACCGGATGGCGCCGGCAGAGCGGGACGCCAGGGTCCTGGAGCTGCTGGACATGGTCGGGCTGGCCCAGCACGGCGCGCAACGGCCCGACGAGCTGTCGGGCGGTCAGCAACAGCGCGTCGGCATCGCACGGGCGCTGGCCGTCACCCCGCAGGTCCTGCTGGCGGACGAGCCGACGGGGCAGCTCGACAGCCGCACGGCCGGCGGTGTCATGGACCTGATCGTCGGCCTGGTGCACCAGTCGGGCGTCGCCGCTGTCGTCGCGACCCACGACCCGCTCCTCGTCGAGCGCGCGGACGCCGTGCTCACGCTGCACGACGGACGCGTCGTCGAGAGCTCCTGAGGGCAACAGTGCAACAATCGGGCATGCCCAGATTTGTCACTGCTTGGATCCTCAGCGGCCTGGCCCTCGCGGCAGCCGCAGGCCTGCTCGGCGACCACATGAACATCGGCGTCGCGGGCGACTCGACCGGCGAGCGCGTCGTGGCGATCGCCCTCGTGGCCCTGGTCTTCACGGCGATCAACGCGTTCGTGGCACCGGTCATCAAGACGCTGTCGCTGCCGTTCATCATCGTCACGCTGGGCTTCGCGCTGCTCGTCATCAACGCGCTGCTACTCCTGCTGACCGAGTGGGTCACCGACAAGTTCGGCGTCGAGTTCCACGTCGACGGCTTCTGGTGGGCGGTGCTCGGGTCGATCGTCATCTCGATCGTCAACGCGGTGCTCGGCGGCTTCACCAACAAGAACCACACCGGCACCGCCCGGTGACCTACCGCGTCGCCCTGGTCTGCCTCGGCAACATCTGCCGCTCGCCGATGGCGCACGTCGTCCTCGAACGGCGGCTGGCTGAGGCAGGACTCGACGACCGCGTCGAGGTCGCCTCGTCGGGCACGGGCGACTGGCACGTCGGGCACCCGATGGATCCGCGGGCAGCGGCCACGCTCGCGGCAGCCGGCTACGACCCGACGAGGCACCGCGCCCGTACGTTCTCGCCCGACTGGTACGCCGAGAACGACCTGCTCCTCACGATGGACGCGAGCAACTACGCCGACGTCGTCGACCACGCGCCGACCGTCGGACAGGTCGACCAGGTCCGTATGTTCCGCGAGTTCGACCCCGACGCGTCGGAGGACGACCTCGACGTGCCGGACCCCTACTACGGCGGCGACGACGGATTCGCCGACGTGCTCGCGATGATCGAGCGTACGACCGACGAGCTCGTCGCGCGCCTGCCTGACCTGATGGACCGCTGAACGTACGGTCCTCCACGGGGTAACGTCGTCGTCATGGCACGCATGGCAGGAACCGCCGCCCGGGCGGAGGCACTCCTCGGCCTCGGTGTCGTCTCCACCACCCCCGTCGCCGGCGGTGACATCTGCACGTCGACCCGGCTCCGGCTGACCGACGGCCGCGGCGCCATCATCAAGACCCGCCCACACCCACCCGAGGGGTTCTTCGAGCGCGAGGCCGAAGGGCTTCGCTGGCTCGCCGAGGCCGACGGTGCCCGCGTGCCCCACGTCCTCGCGGTCGCCGACGACTGCCTCGTCCTCGACTGGATCGAGCCCGGCAAGCCCACGACCGATGTCGCCGAGCGGTTCGGCCGCGCCCTCGCGGCGACCCACCAGGCCGGCGCCGACGCGTTCGGCGGCGACAAGGACGGGTTCGTCGGCCTCGCCCCGCTGCCCAACCGGCCGTTGCCCATCTGGCCGGAGTTCTTCGCGTCGCGACGGGTCATGCCCTACGTACGCGCGGCCGTCGACCGGCAGGCGCTGACGACCGACGAGGCCGCCACGATCGAGGCCGCGATGCGCCGCATCCACGACTTCGCCGGGCCCGACGAGCCACCGGCCCGCATCCACGGCGACCTGTGGTCGGGCAACATCGTCTGGGGCTCCGACGGCAACGTCTGGCTCATCGACCCCGCGGCTCACGGCGGCCACCGCGAGACCGACCTGGCGATGCTGGCCCTGTTCGGCATCCCGCACCTGCAGCGCGTGATCGACGCCTACGACGAGGCGACGCCGTTGGCCGACGGCTGGCGCGATCGCGTCGGGCTGCACCAGCTGCACCCGCTGCTGGTGCACGCGACGCTGTTCGGTGGCACCTACGGCGCGCGAGCGGCGAGTGCGGCGCAGTCGCTCCTCGACTCGTAGTTCAGCCAAGTCTCAGGGATCCGAGGCACACTGATGGCCATGCGCATCCTTGTCGTCGACGATGACCGTGCTGTGCGCGACTCACTGCGACGGTCCCTCGAGTTCAACGGCTATTCGGTCGACCTCGCCTCCGACGGCGCCGAGGCGTTGGCCCGTGTCCCACAGATCAACCCCGACGCGATCATCATGGACGTCATGATGCCGCGGCTCGACGGGCTCGAGGCCACGCGCGCGCTTCGCGGGGCCGGCAACGACGTGCCGATCCTCGTCCTCACGGCGCGCGACGCCGTGTCGGACCGCGTTGACGGCCTCGACGCCGGCGCCGACGACTACCTCACCAAGCCGTTCGCCCTCGAGGAGCTCCTCGCCCGCGTACGTTCGCTGCTGCGGCGGTCCAGCCGCGCCGCGGCGGTCGAGCCCGACGAGGCGCCGTTGGTGTTCGCCGACCTGTCGCTCGACCCGGTGACCCGCGAGGTCAAGCGTGGCGAGCGTTCGCTGTCCCTCACGCGCACCGAGTTCGCGCTCCTCGAGCTGTTCCTGCAGCGACCCAAGCGCGTGCTCGAGCGCTCGTTCATCCTCGAGGAGGTCTGGGGCTTCGACTTCCCGACGACCGCCAACTCCCTCGAGGTCTACGTCGGCTACGTCCGGCGCAAGCTCGAGGCCGAGGGCGAGGACCGGCTGCTCCACACCGTGCGGGGCGTCGGGTACGTCCTGCGCGAGACACCTCCGTGATCGACCTCCTGCACCGCTCGCTGCAGCCGTTCACCCGGCGGATGTCGCTGGCGCTGCGGGTCGCGGTGCTCACGACGATGGCCGTCGCGCTGACCCTCGGTGCGGTCAGCGCGATCGTGTTCGTCGTCGTACGCGCGGAGTTCGAGCGGTCGCTCGACGAGTCGATGCTGCGGCGCGCCCATGCGGCGGTCGACGCCGACCTGGCTGAGTTCGACGTCTTCCAGCGGATCGATCCCCGGCTGCAATCCATCGCCGACGTGCAGATCTTCGTCGTCAGCGGTGGCGAGCTGTTCTCTCCCACGGCACCCGTGAACGCGCGGACCTTGCCGTTCAAGAGCTACCACGAGGTCGACGTCTCGCTCGGCCAGGAGTCGCAGTCCATGCGAACGGTACGCGTCCAAGGCACGCCCTACCGGGTCGTCGCGGTGCAGGCGGGCGGCGGCCAGGCGCTCGTCATGGCCCAGTCCATGGAGTCGATCGACTTCGCGCTCAAGCGGCTCAAGGTCATCCTGCTGCTGTGCAGCGCCGCGGGCGTGGCGTTCGCCGGCATGGCCGGCTGGGCCGTGGCCGCCAACGGCCTGCGCCCGGTCAGACGCCTGACCGCCGCGACCGAGCGCGTCGCGCGTACGTCCGAGCTCACCCCCATCGAGGTGACCGGCCACGACGAGCTGGCGCGGCTGACGACGTCGTTCAACGCGATGCTCCAGGCGCTCGACGCCTCGCAGACCCGCCAGCGGCAGCTCGTCGCCGACGCCGGTCACGAGCTGCGGACGCCGTTGACGAGCCTCCGCACCAACATCGAGCTCATCGGGCAGGCCGCCGACAACGCGGACCGTTCGCTGAGTGAGGACCAGCGCCACGAGATCATGGGCGACGTGCGGTCGCAGCTCGAGGAGCTCACGACGCTGGTCGGCGACCTCGTCGAGCTCGCCCGCGACGAGCCGATGACCCGTGACCCGGAACCTCTCGACTTCGCCGACGTCATCACTCAGGCGGTCGACCGCGTACGCCTGCGGGCCCACGACATGACGTTCGACGTCGACCTCGAGTCGTGGATGGTGTTCGGCGAGCCGCAGCTCCTCGAGCGCGCCGTCACCAACCTGCTCGACAACGCGGCCAAGTGGAGCCCGCCGGACGGCACGGTCCACGTACGCCTGGCCGAGGGCACGTTGACCGTCGCCGACGAGGGACCGGGCATCGACCCGGCCGACCTGCCGCACATCTTCGACCGGTTCTACCGCTCGAGCGAGGCGCGTACGCTCCCCGGCTCGGGGCTCGGCCTGTCGATCGTCAAGCGGGCCGCCGAGCGTCATGGCGGGACCGTCGACGTCGAGTCGGCCCCCGGCGGAGGCACCACGTTCACGCTCACGGTGCCCAGTTCTGACCAGCCCTGACCTGCGGGTTTCTTCGATCGCTCACACGCCGCTCTTAGATCCGTCTCAGCGATGCGCGAGAATCTACTTCCATGACCGATACGAACGACCCGTTCGCCCAGCGCCCCTACGTTCCGCCGACGGAGCGCAGCGACGCCGGTGAGGCAACGCCCGCTTCCCCCGAGCCCCCAACGGCCGACGCGAACCCGCCGGAGCAGACGCCGCCCGCGCCCGAGGCACCCACGGTCGAGACCCCGGCCGCCGAGTCCGGACCCGACGCCGGCGCGGACGCCGAACCGACGATCCCGGTCGCTCCTGTGCCTCCCGCCGCGCCCGAGCCGCCCACGGTCGAGCAGCCCGCCGCCATGACGTCCGACCCGCCGGCAGCCGCTCCTGCGCCGCCCGCCGAGTCCTACACCCACCGCTACGCGGACGCTGCACCGTCGCAACCGTCACCCGAGGTGACCCAGACCGACCCGTTCCCGCCGTTCGCCGCACCCGCCGCCTTCCCGGCCGACGGCGGCGGCAACGACCAGCCGCCGGTCAAGAAGAAGCGCCGCGGTCGCACCCTGGTCGGTGCTGTGGCGCTCCTGCTGCTGGCCGGTGGCGCAGGCTTCGGAGGCGCTGCCCTGCAGGACAAGCTCTCCGACGACGACAACGGCAGCCCCGCCGTCAGCTCGCTCGACACGGGCGACAAGGCGACCAACACCAGCGTGCCTGCCGGAGCGGTCGAGCAGGTCGCCAAGAAGGTCCTGCCCTCGGTCGTCCAGATCAACGTCAAGGGATCCGACGAGTCGGGCTCCGGCACCGGCATCATCATCAGCAGCGACGGTCAGATCCTGACCAACAACCACGTCACGGCGGTCGCCGGCAAGGACGGCATCATCACGGTGGCGTTCAGCGACGGCTCCTACGCCAGGGCCAAGGTCGTCGGCGCCGACCCCAAGACCGACCTGGCGGTGATCAAGGCCGACGGCAAGTCCGGACTGACCCCGGCGACTCTCGGCAGCTCCAGCAACCTCGAGGTCGGCCAGGAGGTCGTCGCGATCGGGTCGCCGTTCGGGCTGGAGAGCACCGTGACGCAGGGCATCATCTCGGCCCTCAACCGCCCGGTGACGTCCTCGGACGGCGAGAGCTCGAGCAGCTCCAACACGTTCCCCGCGATCCAGACCGACGCAGCGATCAACCCCGGCAACTCCGGCGGCCCCCTGGTCGACATCGAGGGCAACGTCATCGGCATCAACTCGGCGATCAAGGCATCGAGCTCGGGCGAGGGCGGCTCGATCGGCCTCGGCTTCGCGATCCCGATCGACCTGGCCAAGAACGTGTCCAAGCACCTGGTCAAGGGTGAGAAGGTCGAGCACGCGCAGATCGGCGTGACCGTACGCCCGGCCGTCTCCGACGACGGCATCACCGGCACGGGCGCCGAGATCGACGACGTCACCGGCGGCGGCGCCGGTGACAAGGCGGGCCTCAAGAAGGGCGACATCATCACGGCCGTCAACGGCGACCTCGTGGCCAGCTCCGAGGCGCTCGTCGCCTCGGTCCGCGGGTTCCAGCCCGGCCAGAAGATCACGCTGACCTACACCCGCGACGGCAAGAAGAACGAGGTTGAGGTGACCCTCGGCTCCGACGGCGGCACCAGCAGCTGATCGTTCGCCGAGCCCACGAGACCGGGCGCCATCCCGTAGACCACACGCGTACGGGATGGCGCCCACCACTTTCGGCCGGATCGTTCGCGAGGATGGCCGATTTTCGCTCGTGACTGTCGGTCCCCTTCACTACCGTGGAGGAGTGAAGACCGACCGCGACCTGTCCCTGCCGGCGATGCTCGTCACGGTCGTCCTCTGGGCCTCGGCGTTCGTCGGCATCCGCGCCGTGGGCGACACGTTCTCGCCCGGCTCGCTGTCACTCGGCCGGCTCGTCGTCGGCGCCATCGCGCTGACCTTCTTCGCCCGGCCCCGCAGCACCGCGCTGCCGACCGGACGACCCCTGCTGCTCGTGGTGCTCTACGGCGTCGTGTGGTTCGGCGCCTACAACCTCGCACTCAACGCCGCCGAGCGTGATCTCGACGCCGGCACCACGGCGTTGATCGTCAACGTCGGCCCGATCTTCGCGGCGATCATCGCCGGGGTCCTCTACAAGGAGGGCTTCCCCAAGCCCTTGATGATCGGCATGGGCATCGCGTTCGGCGGGGTCGCCCTCATCGCCCTCAGCACCGACAGTAACTCGTCCACCGTCGACACCGCGAGCACGACCGGTGTCGTCCTGTGCGTCGCCGCCGCCGCGTTCTACGCCTTCGGCGCGCTGGCCCAGAAGCCGGCGCTCAAGCACATGCAACCGATCATGTCGGTGTGGCTCGGCTGCCTCGTCGGCGTCGTGGTGTGCCTGCCGTTCGCACCCGCACTCGTCGACGAGCTCAGCGGTGCGTCGCTCCACGACATCCTCTGGCTCGCCTATCTCGGCGTGTTCCCCACGGCGATCGGCTTCAGCACGTGGTCCTACGCGCTCAAGCGCATCTCGACCGGCAAGGCGGCGTCGACCACCTACCTCGTCCCGGCCGTTGCGACACTGATCTCGTGGGCGATCCTCGACGAGGTCCCGGCAGCGCTCGCGTTCGTCGGCGGCGCCCTGTGCCTCATCGGTGTCGCGATCACCCGGCTCAAGTCCACGCCCAAGGCAGCCCCGGTCGACGAGCAGGCCCCCGCCAGCTGACCTGAAGCGCGCCGGGAGTGACGTTCTTGTCCCGAATCGCCGCGCACCCCGACCGGAGCGTCACTGCCAGCAAGGGGATCAGCTGGGGCCGTATGCGCGTACAGCCTGGCGGAAGAACTCGGTCGCACGCTCCCGACGTGCCGCAGCATCCGGCACTCGATCGCGGGGAAACAGGGTCTCCCCGAGCGCGAGAGTCTCCTCGGCATACGCCAGCAGCGGAGGTGGCGCGACACCGACGCCGATCTCACGGGTCCGCGCCTTCAGGGCGACCAGCTCCGCAACCAGATCGCGCACCTCGTCGCTCGCACCGCTCTCCAAGAGCAGCGGGGTGATCTCCATGGGTGGCACGGCTGAGTCAGGGTGCGCCTCGAGCCGGCGGACCGTCGCCGCCGGACGGAGCACGTAGAACAGCTTCTTCAGCGGCATCTCACGGGCTTCTCCGTAGCGCTGCCACTGGCCGAGAGCGACGTGCACGTAGTGACGGCCCACCGCCGACCGGTCGGCGACGTCGTCGGCCAAGCTCAGGAGCTCACGCCGGAACGCGTCCTCGCCGGAGTACACGTACGGCGACCGCAACCACTCCACGACGACCGCATTGCCCTTGACCAGGAGCTGCAGTGCCTTGCGGAGATCCCAGCCGTTCACGTCGTAGACCTCGTCGAGCGGAGTCTCGATCACGTCGCGGCCCAGCCACGGCGAGAGGTAGGCGCTCTCGGACCTCACGTAGAGGAACCGGCAGTCGTAGTCGCTGTCCGGCGACGGGAATCCCCAAGCCCGGCTGCCGCTCTCGATCGCCCACGGGATCGTGACCTGCTCCTGGTCCGCCACCGTGCGGAGGCGCCGGTCGATCTCCGCCACGACGACGGGGTCGAACGAGTCGGGGATCGCACGCATGGCGCCACGCTAGCGGTCGCGGGCTGCTGCCCTCTGACCCAGACTGGAAGCATGAGGATCGGGGACGGGGGCTGACATGGGCATCCACTGGTGGGCATTCCTCGGCGTCGTGGTGCTCGCGTACGCGATTCCGGGGCCCGACTTCGCAGTGATCCTCCGCTCGGCGACGCGCGGCTGGCGAACCGGCATGGCCGCGGCGCTCGGTGCGCTCAGCGGCCTGTGCGTCCACATGCTCATCGCCGCGGTCGGGCTGTCCGTGCTGCTGGCCCGCTCGCCGGAGGCGCTGGCCACGATCCGATGGGCCGGCGCGGCGTACCTCGTGTGGCTCGGCATCGGCCTGGTCCGCGCGAGCTTCCGTGACGACGACCGTGATGAGGGCCCGCCACCGGTGTCGACTCGGCGGGCGTTCACCCAGGCGATGCTGACCAACCTGCTCAACCCCAAGGCGATCCTGTTCTTCGCGTCGGTGATCCCCCAGTTCGTCGTCGGTGGGACGTCGACGACGCTGCAGGTGCTGGCCCTCGGCACCGTCGACGTCCTGACCGGGCTGGTGTTCTACTCGTTGCTGGTGTCCGTCGCGGCGGCCCTCAGCGCGTGGTTCGCGCGGCCCAAGGTCCGGAAGCGGTGGGACAGGGCGACCGGAGGCGTGCTCGCAGGGCTCGGCGGCGCACTCGCCACCACCAAGCTCTGAGTCCCCGCTGAGACTGACGTTTCGGTCGCGAATCGCCGTGGAGCCACGGCAGAAACGTCAGTCTCAGCGAGCAGTTCAGCCGATCAGGTCGGTGACGAGGTCGCGGAGGATGCCGAAGCCGTTCTGCGTGAGGATCGACTCGGCGTGGAACTGCACGCCGCGGTAGTGGGGGCCGGCGACGTGATGGATGTCGCCGCTCTCCGGATCCGTCTCCACCGTGACGCCGTCGGGCAGCCCTGAGGAGGGCACCCGCGCGACGAACGTGTTGTAGAAGCCGACCGTCTCGGGGCGACCCAGCACCTCGAGACGGCTCTGCGTCCCTTGGAAGACGATGTCCTTGAACGCGAGGTCGAGACCGATGTTGTGGCTCAGCACCTGATGACCCAGGCACACCGCGAGGAACGGTCGACGCGTCTCGAGCAGTCCCGTGACGAGGCCGTGCAGCACCGCCATCTTGGGATCCTCGAGGTCACGCGGATCGCCGGGACCTGGGCCGACGACGACGAGGTCGTAGCCGTCGAGGTCACCCTCGGCGTAGACGTCGTGACGCACGATGTCGGTCGTCATGCCGAGGACCCCGAACACGTGGGACAGCATGTTGACGAAGTCGTCCTCGCCGTCGACGATCACGACGCGCTTGCCGGTCAACGTCGACACCGGGGCGGCCCCGGACTGGTCGGTGAGCCAGAACTGGCTGAGCCGCTGGTTGCGGGAGCCGAGCGCGATCAGCACCTCGTCCTCACGGGTGAACGCGTCGAAGCCCTCGACCGGCTCGGGGGCGGCATCCACGAGCCCGAACGCGCTGAGGATGCCGGACGCCTTGGCCCACGTCTCCTTGGTCTCGTACATCGCGTCGGAGTCGCGTACGAGGGTCGCGCCCGCGGTGACCTTGAGGTTGCCGTCGAGGTCGACGTCAGCGGTACGAATGAGGATCGGCGCGTCCGCGAGCGGGTTGCCGTCGTCGTCGCGGCCGATGAGCGCAGCCACGGCGGCGTAGTAGCCACGACCCTCGGGCTCGTACTTCTTGATCAGACGGCACGCGTTCTCGACGGGGCTGCCGGTGACCGTCGCGGCGAACATCGAGTCGCGCAGGACCTCGCGCACGTCACGGTTGGTGCGCCCCGCAAGGAGGTACTCGGTGTGCACGAGATGCGTCATCGGCTTGAGGTAGGGCCCGAGCACGAGTCCACCCTCGTGGCAGATGTCGCACATCATCTTGAGCTCCTCGTCGACGACCATGAAGAGCTCGTAGATCTCCTTCTCGTCCTTGAGGAACCGCAGCAGCTCGCGCTTGCGGTCGGCGGGGGTCTCGAGCCCGCGCATGCGGAACGTGCCGCTGATGGGGTTCATCCGCACCTGGCCGTCCTCGACGCTGACGTGGCGCTCCGGGCTCGCGCCGATCAGGTAGCGGTCGCCCGTGAAGATGCAGAACGTCCAGAACGCGCCGCGCTCGCGCTCGAGCAACCGGCGGAACACGGTGAGCGCGCCGTCGTGTCCCCAGTCGGACACCTGGGCGCGGTAGTGCCGGCCGATCACGAGGTTCGCGCCCTCGCCCTGCCCGATCTCCTCGTCGATGATCGTGCGGACCATCTCGGCGTACGCGTCGTCGGTCGTCTCGAAACCGCCGCGGTCGGCGAACTCGATCGGTGCGTCCGGCAGCAGGTCCATGAGCTCGGCGATCGGCAGCTCGGCGCTGTACGCAGCCTCGATCGCGGTCAGCGGTGTGCCGTCCTGGTGCGCCTCGAAGCCGCGCTCGCGCACCTGGGCGTACGGCACGAGCACCACGTGGTTCCACGCGCGGTCGCTGCCCGGCACCAGCGGGACGTCCGCGAGCTGGTCGAGGTCGGTGCGCGGGCCGCCGACGAGCGTGACGGTGTCGGAGTCACGTACGCGGATCAGGGCGAACGCGGGCTGGGCCAGGAGGTCGTCGAGCTGGGTCATGAAGGTTCCTTGGAGAAGTCTCGACCGGCCGAGACAAGAAATGCCCAGAGCCGGCCGTGAGGCGGTCTGGGCACGAGTCGACAGTCCACCTACAGGCGGAGCCACCAGCTGGAGGGCTGAACTGTCATGGCCCGAGCCTAGCGCAGAGTGGCGACGGGGCACCGCGCACTCGGCGATCGCCCGATCTCCGGCGGTCCGGGAGACGTCCACCCCGGAACCACGGCATCTTTGTCGCGGAAAATGGTGACACCCCGACTTCACAGGGCCATGATGTTTCCCATCCAGAAGGGGCGGAGCGCGAACGAGGTCGCACCGCAAGAGGATGGGGGCGGCAGATGACGGCAATCCTGCGAGCGGCTGCGGCATTCCTGCTGACGGCCACGGCACTGGCACTCGGTACGAGCTCGGCCAAGGCCGCGACGCCGACGTGGCTGTCGGTGGCCACGGGCGGCTACCACACGTGTGCGATCGCGACGAACCACGCGCTCTACTGCTGGGGGCAGAACGACGACGGTGAGCTCGGCCTCGGCGACAACAAGCAACGCGAGGAGCCGACTCGCGTCGGGACGTCCACGAGCTGGGTGTCCGTGGCCGCTGGCACCTATCACACGTGCGCGCGGCACAGCAGCGGTTCGCTCTACTGCTGGGGCGACAACTACTACAGGCAGCTCGGCGTCGGCGGCTACGAGGATCGCCTGACCCCGACGAAGGTCGGCACCTCGACGAAGTGGACGAGCGTGTCCCTGGGCAGCGTCCACACATGCGCCCGGTACAGCTCGGGCACCCTCTACTGCTGGGGTGACAACTACTCCGGTCAGCTCGGCCTGGGCGACAACGACAGCAGGGACACGCCGAAGAAGGTCGGCACGTCCACCAGCTGGATCGACGTCTCGGCAGGCGGCGACCACACCTGCGCCCGTCGCGCTTCCGGATCCCTCTACTGCTGGGGAGAGAACGGCAACGGGCAGCTCGGGCTCGGTGACACCGCTCCCCGCGCCACGCCGGTCCAGGTCGGCACCTCGACCCAGTGGGTGGGCGTCAACTCCGGCGGCTACCACACCTGCGCCCGCCACAGCACCGGTTCGCTCTACTGCTGGGGAGAGAACAGCCAGGGGCAGCTGGGGCTCAATGACACCGCCGAGAGGCACAAGCCCGTCAAGGTCGGCACCTCGACCCAGTGGCGGTCCGTCGAGGGCGGCGAGTTCCACACCTGCGCCCGCCACAGCAGCGGATCGCTCTACTGCTGGGGCCAGAACGCGTACGGGCAGCTCGGTATCGGTGACGTGCTCGGTCCCTGGAAACCGGTCAAGGTCGGCAGCTCCACGAGCTGGAGCGCCGTGTCCGTCGGTGCGTACTTCACGTGTGCTCGCCACAGCAGCGGATCGTTGTACTGCTGGGGACACAACACCTACGGACAGCTGGGCGTGGGCGACCTGGACAAGCGGGTGACCCCCACCAAGGTCGGCTGACTCGACGCCAGGCCGGGGCCGGCGACGCGCTGGCCCCGGCACTGCCATGCTGACGACATGGAGATCGATGTCGACCTGATCCGGCGTGACCTGGCGCAGATCATCAACATCCCCAGCGTGGGCGGATCCGACGCGGAGGTCGCCGTCCAACGGTGGTGTGCCGCGACCCTGACGGGCCTCGGCATGGAGGTCGACCAGTGGACGATCGACCTCGATGACGTACGCAAGTCCGGGGACTATCCCGGCGAGGAGGTCGAGCGCGAGGAAGCCCTCGGCTGCGTCGGCGTCTCCGGGCCCGGCACTCCCGCGCTGATCCTCAACGGCCACGTCGACGTCGTGCCACCCGGCGACCCGGAGACCTGGACCAACGCCGACCCGTGGCTCCTGCGGGAGGACGACGAGCAGTGGTACGGCCGGGGGGTCTGCGACATGAAGGGCGGCGTCGTCGCGATCATCGCCGCCGCACGTGCCGTCAGCGGCATTGAGCTGACCCGGCCGTTTGCGGTGCACACCGTGATCGGCGAGGAGGACGGCGGCCTCGGCACGTACGCCACGCTGCTTCGCGGTCACGTCGGCGAGGCCTGTGTAATCGCCGAGCCGACCGACGGTCAGATCGTGTCGGCCAACGCCGGCTCGCTCACGTTCCGCATCGAGGTCGTCGGCCGGGCGACACACGGCTCCATGCGCGCGACCGGCCACAGCGCCATCACCGCGTTCGAGCGACTGCACCGCGCACTCGCCGAGCTCGAGACCGTACGCAATGCGGCTCCCCCGCACCCGTTCGGCGAGCTGCCCTGGCCGATCAGCGTCGGCATCGTGCACGCCGGCGACTGGGCCAGCACCGTCCCTGACCTGCTGGTGGCCGAAGGACGCTACGGGGTGATGCCCGGGGAGTCGTTCGCCGACGCCAAGGCCGCGTTCGAGAACGCCCTGGCGTCCGCAGCGGCCACCGACCCGTGGCTGGCCGACAACCCGCCGACGGTCACCTGGCCGGGCGGGCACTTCGCCGCCGGACGACTGCCTGACGGCGACCCGTTCGGCGACCAGGTCATCGACGCCGTCATGGCCGCCGACGAGCCCCGGCCACGGCTCACGGGTGCGCCGTACGGCTCTGACCTCCGCCAGTACGCAGCGCTGGGGATCCCGACCGTGCAGTACGGGCCCGGCGACGTCGCCAACGCCCACGCCGTCGACGAGCGCGTCGCGATCGCCGAGGTCGTGACGTGCGCCAAGGCGTACGCCGAGCTGATCCTCGCCCGCTGCCGCTAGCGCGGGCTCGGGGTGAGGGGCGTGTAGGGATCGACCTGGATGATGCCGCCGGGCTCGAAGCTCACCGGCTGCAGTCCCACCGGCTTGCCGTCGGCGAACGTCACGATCGTGACCTGGGCCTCGCGGCGGAGCTTGCTGCCCAGCGCGAACGCGTAGACGGCGCCGCCGGTCGACCCGGTCGTCAACGTCGTGGTCGAACGGCCGTTGGCACCGGTGGTCGTCGTGGGCCCGACCTGTCGGTGCAGGTGGCCGGAGAGCACGAGGTCGACGCAGCCCGACGCCGCGGCCCGTGTGGCCGATGACGGCGAGTGCACCGCGATCACGCTGACGTTGCCGTCCTCGCACGCCGCCTTCTGCAGCTCGTCGTCCTGCTGGCGCAACGCGTGCGTGTTGTCGGTGGGGTTGCCGTTGTAGCCGGCGGTGAGGCCGGAGCTGCGCGGATCGTTGCTGCCGACGAAGCGGACTCCGCCGACCGTGACCGGCTTGCCGTCGAGCACCGTGAAGCCCTTGTCCTTCATCTGTTTGGGCACCGTCGGGCCGGTGTCGTGGTTGCCGGCGACCGACACGATGTCGAAGTCGCGGAACTCACGCGCCAGCGAGTTGATGCTGAACGTCTCCCAGCTCGCGCCGTTGGACGTGTCGTCGCCGAGGTCGATCAGCATGCGAGCCCTCGCCCGGTCAGCGATCGCCCGTGCGACGGGATCCATGCCGATGTTGTCGTGCCGGTCCGTCACGACGAGAGCCGTCGTCTCGCCGTCCGAGGGCGTACGCACCTGCGTCGTCGCGGCGCTGACCGCGAGCTTGCCGTAGAACGAGACCGACGTCCGGTAGGTCGCCAGGGCGCCCTCGACGATGGCCTTGCTGCCGCTGGTCGACGCCCCCTGGGCGATCTCGACCTTGTTGAGCACGTCGTCGGAGGGCAGCTCCGGGAACACCGAGTCGATCGGCAACCACGCCTCGTCGGTCGACCGCGGACGTTCGGGCGCGGCCACGAGCACCAGGGCGGCGATCGTGACGACCGCGACCCCCACGGCGCCCAGGACCTGACGGCGGCGCGGATGGCGCGCAGCCGCCCAGATCATCCGTCGCCGCTCGGCGCCGATGGCACGCCAGGCCAGAATCGCGATGAGCACGGCGATCAGCGCGGCGCCCACGGCCCGCATCACCGCGTCGATCAGCATCGACGTGAGCGTCGAGCGTACGGACGCGATCTCGCCCTGCGGCTGCGAGGCGATCACGGCGTCTCGGGCGACCAGCTGGTCGAGGTCGGTGATCTCGCTGTCACCCAGCCGTACATCGACGCCGAGTCCCAGCGGCGCCTCCGCGGGGACGCGGATCTTGGGGATCAGCGTGCCGAAGTCGATGCGGGCGTAGCCGCTGAAGGTCGGCTGCACCGTCGCGTCGTGGGCGCCGATGACGACCTCGCGCTCGCTGTGGATGAACGTCGAGTAGGCGGTCGGCAGCGCGACGCCCACCGCGAGGAGGACGAGCAGCAGGACCTTGAGAGCCCGGTTCATCGGATCCGCGACAACCAGCCGTCTGTCGTGCCGACGGTCGTCAGGAGCTGCGTCGCACGAGTGAGGACGACGTACAGGGTGCGCCAGCCGGCGCTCGACTCGGCCGTGATCCCGTCCGGCTCGATCACGACGACCCCGTCGAACTCGAGACCCTTGGTCGCGAGACCGTCGAGCAGCCGCAGGCGATCAGGGTGCTGCTCGAGCAGGTCGGCGAGCTGAGCGGTCAGCTCGGCCTGGCGGTCGGTCGGGGCCACGATCGCGACCGTGCCCTCGACCCGGTCGAGGATCTCCTCGGCGCTGCGGCGCGCGGCGTCCACGAGGTCGGCAGCGCCGACTGTGAGGTGCACGGGCTGCTCGCCGGTGCGACGCACGGCGTCAGCGAGGTCGGGGTGCGGCACCGCGACGGCGGCGACCTGGGCCGCAAGGTCGTAGATCTCGGCCGAGTTGCGGTAGTTGGTCGACAGCCGGAACGCGTGCTCGGGCTTGCCCTCGAGGGCGGCCTTGCGCGCGGCCGCGGACTCCTTGGGGTGCGGCCACGACGACTGCGCCTCGTCGCCCACGATCGTCCAGCTGGCGTAGCGGCCTCGGCGGCCCAGCATGCGCCACTGCATCGGCGAGAGGTCCTGGGCCTCGTCGACGAGCACGTGGGCGAAGCCGTCGTCCTCGATGCTCTGGGTCGAGCGGAACCGGTCGTCGCGGTCCTCACGCTCGCGCCGCTCGAAGCTCATGAGCTGCTTGGGCACGTCGTCCTCGTCCCCGCCGGTCGACGGCACCTCGCCGATGACGTAGCGGAGCTCGTCGATCAGCGGGACGTCCTCGATGCTGGGCTCGCCGATCTGCCACGACGCCTTGAGCGCCGCCAGCTCCTCGGCGTCGAAGGCTCCACGAGCCAGCTCGTCGATGACGTCGGGCAGCGTGCGCCACACGTCGATCGGCTCGACAGGCGGCCACCACTCCTCGACGAAGTCGACGAAGCGGTCATCCGTCGTGACGGTCTCGACGAACTCCTCCTCACCCTTCTCGAGAGCGCGATCGCCCGCGACCTGGGCCCACAACGCGTCGACCAGGGCGGCCGGCGCCTTGAGGTAGGCCCGGTTGCGCTTGCCGCCCGACAGCAGGTTGCGCCGGATGCGCGCGAGCTGGTCGGCGTCGAGCCGCAGGACGTCGTCCTTGTAGAAGTAGCGGAACTCGGTCGGCGCTCCCGGCATCGGCGCCGCAGCGGCGCGGCTGAGGAACGCTGCCATCCGCGACGAGCCCTTGGCTGCCGCCGCGACCGGCTCGTCGTGACGCATCGCGCGCAGCCCGTCGACGACCTCACCGAGCGAGCGCAGGGTCACGCTGGTCTCGCCGAGGCTCGGGAGCACCCGCTCGATGTAGTTCATGAACACGGTCGACGGACCGACGACCAGCACGCCGCCGGACTCGAAGCGCCGGCGATCGGTGTAGAGCAGGTAGGCCGCGCGATGCAGCGCGACGACGGTCTTGCCGGTGCCCGGGCCGCCGCCGATCGTCGTGGCCCCACGACTCGGCGCGCGGATCGCCTCGTCCTGCTCCTTCTGGATCGTCGCGACGACCGAGTGCATCGAGCTGTCGCGGGCACGCGTCAGGCTGGCCAGCAAGGCGCCCTCGCCGATGACGACGAGGTCGTCGGGGGCGTTGTCGGCGTCGAGCAGGTCGTCCTCGATGCCGATGACCTTGTCGTTGGCGCAGCGGAGGACCCGTCGACGGATGACACCGGCCGGCTCCTGGGCCGTGGCCTGGTAGAAGATCGCGGCTGCCGGCGCCCGCCAGTCGATGAGCATGATCTCGCGATCGGCGTCGCGTACGCCGATGCGGCCGATGTAGCGGGAGTCGCCGTCGAGCATGTTGAGCCGGCCGAAGACCAGGCCGTCGTGGGCGGCGTTGAGCGCCGACAGCCGCAAGGACGCCTGGTAGACCATCGCGTCGCGCTCGACGAGGCCACCCTCGTTGCCGACGTGGCCGCGCGCCATGCCTTCGACGACGAGGGACTGCGCGACCTTGGCGGACGCGTCGAGTCGCTCGTAGACGGCGTCGACGTACGCCTGCTCAGCGTCGATCTCGCGCTGTTCCGCGTTGTTCGAGCTCACCCGTCTCCTTCTGCGTCGTAGAGAACTCACAAGTCTATTCCGTACGGGAAATATTCCGCAGGCGGTTTCCGCGATGCGAGCGGTTGCCGATGTCACCGACAGGGCGTACATTCGAGGCACCCTGTCTGTTAATCAACCTGGGAGCCCCCCCATGCACGTCCGTCGTCCCGTACGCGCGCTGCTCACCGCAGTGCTCCTCGCCGCCACCGTCCTGGTGGGCACCGCCGGCTCGCCCGCCGTTGCCGCAAGCACCTCGGCCGTCAAGGGCGCCGTCACGCTCGACGGCAAGGCGCTGAGCGGCGTCAAGGTCACGTTGATGTGGACGGACGACGGTGACTACTACATCCCCATCGGCACCGACACGACGGACAGCAACGGGGTCTACTCGTTCAGCAAGGTGACCTATCAGTCCGACTACGGGTTCCGGGTGCGGCTCGTCGACCCGCAGGCCCGGGCCGTCACGACCGAGCGCAGCGTCGTCCTCAAGCCCGGCACCACGGTGACCCGCAACGTCTGGATGGACAAGGCCGGCAGCCTGCGCGGCAAGGTTGCCCGTGCCGACGGCGCCTCGCCGACCACGGTCCGGCTCGACCTGGACGGGCCCGACATCACCATCGGTGTGCCCGACAACTTCGAGTACGCCTACCCGACCACCGTCAAGCCTGCTGCCGACGGCACGTGGGTGCTCAAGGGGCTGCCCGCGGGCGACTACGACGTCAAGTTCCACGACACGGCCAAGACGTACGCCGACCAGTGCTACCACAACGTCAAGGCGGGTCTGGACGACGACGAGTCGACCGCGTGCCGGTCGGAGATCACCCCCGCCGCAACCACCACGACGCTGACCGAGGGCCAGAACAAGACCCTGAGCACCGAGACCATGTCCCACCTCGCCAACCGCATCACCGGCACCGTGACCGACACGTCGGGCAACCCGCTCAAGGGCGTCAGCGTCCTGCCGTGGCGCGCGGGCTCCGGCACCACGAATGGTCAGGAGTGGGACGCGGTGACCCAGGCCAGCGGCAACTTCAAGGTCGGCTACCTGCCCGACGGCCAGTGGCAGCTCGAGATCGCCGGCGAGAACAACGTCTATGCCCCCGAGTGGTACGACGACTCGGTCCTCCGGTCCGGTGCCGCCACCCTCCCGCTGTCGGGCGGGCAGCTCACCACCGGGCTCACGATCAAGCTCAAGTCGAATGCCACGGTCACCACCACGACGTCGGTCGGCACGACGTCGGTCAAGTTCGCCATCTCGGTGTCGCGGCGTGCAGGCGGTGTGGGCTACGGGGACGTGACGGTCTCGCGTGGCACGGTGACCAAGACCGCCCACCTGTCGGGCGGCAAGGCGACGATTTCGCTCTTTGGCATCCCTGCCGGCACCCGCACCTTTACGATTTCGTATTCCGGCACCGCCTCCACCGCCCCCGCGGTGATCAAGAAGGTCGTCGCCGTCAACTGATCCCCAGGGAGTCCCCATGCGCAAGGTCCTGTCCGTCCTGGCGCTGACAGTCGTCGTCGCCGCACCAATGTCGGCGGCCCAGGCGACCACGACCTACAAGGTCTCGGTGGCGGTGGACCCCAAGCTCACCGACGCCTCCAGCAAGGATGCGGCGATGCGCACGACGACGATCAAGGGACGGGTGACCAACGGCCCGGTCAAGGGCCGCACCGTCCACCTCTACGCAACCAACACGAGCGCGGCGAGTCCCACCCGCCAGGACCTCGGCACGGTCGCGCTCTCGTCGACCGGACGCTTCGCGAGGACGTTCGCGCCGACCCGCGGAGGCATCTGGAAGATCCTCGCCGACAGGCCCGCGTACGGCAGCGCTCGCGCCGGCCACGGCACGACGACGCTCAGCGTGTTCCAGTGGACCCGCGGCACCGAGTTCAACGACGGCGCGATCGACACCCCCACGGCGCCGACCGACCGGATCCAGGACGTCACCGACAATCCGGCGTGGACCGTCAACGGCAGCAGCTCTGGCTACGGCGAGATGAAGTACGTCCTCAGCGGCGGCGGCACCACGGTCGGTTTCGACACCCGCGGCCACACGTGCAAGAAGGTCAGCCTGCACGCCGGCGTCGCCGACGCCTCCACCGTGACGTCCGCCGGCTTCACGATCCTGCAGCACGGTCAGCCCATCGGGACCGCGACGTCTGACGGCGAGGACGCGTACGTCAAGAAGGACATCAGCACGGCCTACGCGATCTTCTTCAAGGTCAACGGTGCGGCCGGCGTGGACGACCTGAAGGTGCTGCTCGGCAACGTCAAGCTGTTCTGCACCTACCCCTCGGAGCCCTGAACCCCTCGACTCACGCCGGGTCGAGGATCCGTTTGAGGAACTGCTGCGTACGTTCCTCGCGCGGGTCGCCGATGACCTGTGCGCTCGGGCCACGCTCGACGACGACGCCGCCGTCGAGGAACAGCACCTGGTCGGCGACGTGCTCCGCGAAGCGGATCTCGTGCGTGACCAGGACCGTCGTCCACCCCTCGGCGGCGAGGTCCTTGATGACCGACAGCACCTCACCGACGAGCTCAGGATCGAGCGCCGAGGTCGGCTCGTCGAACAGCATGACGCGGGGCTTGAGCGCGAGCGCCCGGGCGATGCCGACGCGCTGCTGCTGACCACCGGACAGCTGGAACGGGTGCTGGTCCGCCTTGTCGCTCAGACCGACCTGGTCGAGGAGGGCCTTGGCCTCGTCGACGACCTCGTCGAGCGGGCGCTTCTGCACCTGGACCGGACCCTCGATGACGTTCTCGATGACGGTCTTGTGCGGGAACAGGTTGTGGGCCTGGAACACCATGCCGCTCTGCGCCCGCAGCGCCGTGATCTGCTGGCGGGCCGCGCTCCCCTTGGCGGGCAACGTCGCGAAGTCGACCTCGACGTCGTCGATGCGGATCGTGCCGGCATCGGGTCGCTCGAGGACGTTGAGCGATCGCAGGATCGTGGTCTTGCCCGAGCCCGACGGCCCGATGAGGACCGAGGTCGAACCCGCCGCGACGTCGAGGTCGATGCCGCGCAGGACGTGGTTGTCGCCGAACGACTTCTGCAGCCCCCTCGCGCGTACGCGGAGGTCGCCCATGTCGCTGGTCTGCTGGATGTCGGTCATCTGGCCACGAACCTGTTCAGTCGGGTCTCGAGTCTGCCTTGGACGGCCGACATGCCCACGCACACGACCCAGTAGTAGAAGCCCGCGAGGACGTAGAGCGGGAGGTAGATCTGTGCACTCGCCGCCGCGAGCTGAGCCTGACGGAACACCTCGGTCACGAGGACGACCGACAGCAGGGACGTGTCCTTGAGCAGGGAGATCGCGGTGTTGGAGAGCGGCGGCACGGCGATCCGCGCGGCCTGCGGGAACACGATGCGCCGCAGGGACTGCCAGTAGCCCATGCCGATCGTCGAGGCGGCCTCGAACTGCCCCCGAGGGACGGACAGGATCGACGCGCGGACCACTTCGGCGGCATAACCGCCCACGTTGAGGCTCAGCGTGAAGATCGCGGCGCCCCACGGCGAGAACTTGATCCCGATCTCCGGCAGGCCGTAGAACACGATGAACAGCTGCACCAGGAGCGGGGTGCCACGGATGATCGAGATGTACGCCTTCGCGATGCCGCCGAGGATCCGGCTGCCGGAGATCCGCGCCAGCGCGGCAGCGATCGCGAGGACGAGTCCGATCGCGAAGCTGATGATCGTGATCGGGATCGTGGCGATCAGGAGCTTCTTGAGCATGGGCCACGCGGCGTCCTTGACGACTTCCCTGTCGCTCCGCACCGCACGGCCGCCGGACACGTCGACGTCGCCGGCGTTCGCCACCGAGACATCGGTCTTGAAGTACTTCTCCGAGATCTTCTTGAGCGTGCCGTCGGCCTTGAGCGCTGCCAGCGCCTTGTTGGACTCCTCGAGCCGCGGGTCGCCCTTGCGGAACGCCAGCACCTGCTTGCTGACCTCGTCGCCGGCATTGCCGACGATCTCGATGTCGTCCTTGCCGGTCGTGTTGAGGTAGTCGAGCGCCGCGATGTTGTCGTTGATCAACAGGTCCGCCCGGCCCTGGACGACCAGCGCGGCTGCCTGGGCGAACCCCTCGACGGCCTGGATCTTGGCGCCGGCCTTGCGAGCCACGTCGGCCCAGCTCGTCGTGGTGGACTCCGCGGCGGTCTTGCCCTTGATGTCCTTCAGGGTCTTGATGCCCTTGGTGCCCTTCTTGACCACGATGACGCCACGAGAGTAGGTGTACGTCGTGCCGAGGCCGTACTTCGCATCGCGCTCCGGGTTGAAGGTGACCTGGTTGGCGATGACGTCGATCCGGTTGGCCTCGAGCGCGGCGAAGATCCCGTCGAACGTCGTCTCGACGAACTTGAGCTTCCAGCCGGCCTTCTTGGCGACCGCCTTGATGACCTCGATGTCGTAGCCGGTCAACTTGTCGGTCTTGGCGTCGTGGAACGAGAACGGCGGGTAGACGCCCTCAGTGCCGACGCGGACGACTGGACGGTCGTCGGCAGCTCGCGGCGCGGCGAAGGCCGAGCCCGAGGACGTCAGCACCGCCAACCCCACGAACGCCAGGACGAGCAGCCTCACGGCATGGCGCATTGCGTCTCCTCTGTGGTGAACCACCGAGGGTTTCCCCGATAGACGTGACAGTAGCCCTCTATTCGGGATCCTGCCGATGTCTCGCTTTGCGGACTCAGCCCTTCTTGCTGAGGAACGCGGTCATGGCCTCACGGGCCTCGTCGCTCGCGAACAGCTCGGCCGAGAGCGCCGCGACCTCGGCACCGCGCTCGTCGATGCGGGCGACCAGGTCGCGGTTGAGGATCTTCTTGCTCTCGCGGAGGCCCTGGGGGTACGCCTCGCCGAGGTCGGCGAGGACCTGCGCCACCTCAGCGGCGAGCTCCGCGTCGGGCACCGCCCGCGTGATGAGACCGACCTGGGCCGCCTCGGCCGCGTCGAACTTCCGAGCCGTCAGGAACAGGTCGGCTGCGGCTCGGTCACCGAACCGCGGGATGAGGCTGAGGGAGATGATCGCCGCCGCCAGCCCCAGGCGTACCTCGGTCAGCTGGAACGACACCGACTCGGCCGCGAGGACGATGTCCGCCGCACCGACGATGCCGAGACCACCGGCGCGTACCGGACCGCCCAGCTCGACGACGACCGGCTTGGCCGCGGTCGCGATCTGGCGCTGCAGCGCGACGATCGCCTTGGCACCTTCGGCCATGCCGCCACCGACGGCCTCGGTCATGTCGGCGCCGGAGCAGAACACCGTGCCGGCCGAGCGGATCAGGATCGCCTTGGCGTCCGGGTCGGCGTCGGCCGTGGTCAGGTGGGCCACGAGCTCGGTGACGAGCTGCTTGCTCAGCGCGTTGCGGTTGCGCTCGCTGTCGAGCGTGATCGTCGCAACCTGGTCGGCCACGTCAAGGTGCACCAGCTCGGTCATGGAGTAGTTCCTTTCGTTCCCCGTGAGCCTGACGTTTTTGTTGTGGTGTCGCGGCGAGTCGCGACAGAAACGTCAGGCTCAGCGGGAGGTGGTCAGTACGACTTGGGGAGGCCCAGGGAGAACTGGGCGATGAAGTTGAGCACCATCTCCTTGCTGACCGGTGCGATGCGTGAGAGCCGTGAGCCAGCCAGCATCTGCACCAGACCGTACTCGTTGGCCAGGCCATTGCCGCCGTGCGTCTGGATCGCCCGGTCGACCGCGTTGCAGACGGCCTCGCCGGCGGCGTACTTGGCCATGTTGGCCGCCTCGCCGGCCGCCATGAAGTCGCCGGCGACGTAGAGCGCCGCCGCCTTCTGCGTCATGAGCCGCGCCATCTCGATCTCGATGAACGTCTGCGCGAGCGGGTGGGCGATCGCCTGGTGCGAGCCGATCGGCGCCTTCCAGACCTGGCGCTGCTTGGCGTACTCACACGCCTTGGCCAGGGCGAGCCGTGCGGTGCCGGTCGCGAAGGCGGCGCCCATGATGCGCTCGGGGTTGAGCCCGGCGAACAGCTGGTCGATGCCGGCGTCCTCGCTGCCGATCAGGGTGTCGGCCGGCACACGTACGTCGTCGAAGAACAGCGTGAACTGCTTCTCCGGCGACGTGATGCCCATGTCGATCTGCTGATGGGTGAAGCCCTCGGCGTCGGTCGGCACGAGGAACAGTGCGGGCTTCAGCTTGCCGGTGCGGGCGTCCTCGGTGCGCGCGACGACCAGCACGTGGCTCGCCTCGTCGACGCCCGAGATGTACGTCTTGGTGCCCTTGAGCCGCCACCCGTCGTCCTCGCGGTACGCCGTGGTGATGATCTGGTGCGAGTTGGACCCCGCGTCGGGCTCGGTGATCGAGAAGGCGAACGTCGAGGTGCCGTCGGCGAGGCCGGGCAGCCAGCGCTCCTTCTGCTCCTGCGTGCCGTACTGCGCGATGATCGTGCCGACGATCGCCGGCGAGACGACCATCAGGAGCAACGGGCTGCCGGCCGCGGCCAGCTCCTCGCAGACCGCCGCGAGGTCGCCGATGTCACCCCCGCCACCGCCGAACTCCTCCGGCACCGCGACACCGAGGTAGCCGAGCTTGCCGGCCTCGTCCCACAGCTCCGTCGTCTTGCGGCCCTCCTGGGCAGCCTTCTCGAAGTAGTCGCGGCCGTACTTCGCGCCGAGATCGGCCACGGCCTTGCGCAGCGCCAGGCGCTCGTCGGACTCGGTGAAGTTGTTCATGATGACCCTTCGCTCGTTGAGCTTGTCGAAACGTGGATGACGGCGAGCACGGCGCCCGACTCCACCTGGCTGCCCGGGGTGACCGAGAGCTCGGACACGACGCCGTCGGTCGGCGCGGTGATGGTGTGTTGCATCTTCATGGCCTCGAGCACGACGACGACGTCGCCCTTGCTGACGTGCTGGCCGTCCTCGACCGCGACGCTCATGACGGCCGCGGGCATCGGCGCGAGGAGCGATCCCTCGGCAACAACGTCCGACGGGTCGACGAAGGTCGGCACGGCCGCCAGCGTGATCGAGCCGTGCGGTCCGTCGACGTCGACCCAGCCGTCGCCGACCGCCACGTCGTACGTCTCGGTGAGGCCGTCGACGTCGAGCACGACTCGGGTGGGGGTCGCCTCGATGACCGTCGATGTGTGGTGGGCGCCCGTGACCAACCGGCCGCCTTGGCTCTCGTACATGATTCCGATGTGAGTGTCGGCGTCCACCGCGTACTCCCGGATGCGTGGCCGGCTCGGGACGTTGCGGTACGCCGTGGGGATCCGGCCGAGCACCTTCGCCTGCGCGGTGGCGGCGGTGGCCTCGGCGAGTGCAGCCGCGAGCGCTGCCGTGTGGATCTCGTGCCGGTCGAGCGCCGGCTGCGTCCAGGCCTCGAGCCGCTCGTCGAGCAGCGCCGTGTGGATCCGCGCGGCACCGAACGCCTCGTCGGCGAGGATCGATCGGAGGAAGTCGAGGTTGGTCCGGACGCCGTGGACCCGCGTACGCCTGAGGGCGTCGCCGAGCTTGCGGATCGCCGTCGTGCGGTCGGCGCCGTGCGCGACGACCTTGGCGATCATCGCGTCGTAGTGGATGCCGACGACCGACCCGGACTCGACGCCGGAGTCGACCCGAACGCCTGCGGGCACCTCGAACGTACGCACCGTGCCGGTCTGGGGTTGCCAGTCATCGGCAGGGTCCTCGGCGTAGAGACGCACCTCGACCGCATGCCCGTGAGGGCCGGTCGGCTCCTCGCCGAGGTGCGCGCCCTCGGCAACCCGGATCTGCTCGGCGACGAGGTCGACGCCGAACACCTCTTCGGTCACCGGGTGCTCGACCTGGAGACGGGTGTTCATCTCGAGGAAGTACGCCTTGCCGGTGTCGAGGTGCGCATCGGCGACGAGGAACTCGACGGTGCCGGCGCCGACGTAGTCGACGGCCTTGACCGCGGCGCGCGCCGCGTCGTGCAGCGTCGTGCGCACGGGATCGCTCACCGCGGGGGCGGGCGCCTCCTCGACGACCTTCTGGTGCCGGCGCTGGATCGAGCAGTCGCGGTCGCCGACCACCCAGCACGTGCCGTGGGTGTCGGCCATGACCTGCACCTCGATGTGGCGCGCCGTCGGCAGGTAGGGCTCGACGAACACGGTGGCGTCGCCGAACGCCGACAGCGCCTCGGCGCCCGCGGCCGCGAGCTCGCCATCGAGGTCTGCCGGATCGTTGACGACCCGCATGCCGCGGCCGCCACCTCCGGCGGATGCCTTGACCAGCAGCGGGAAGTCCTCGGCCCGTGCGGCCGACGCGTCGACCGACAGGATCGGCACGCCGCCGGCCGCCATGAGCTCCTTGGCGCGGATCTTGGAGCCCATCGCGTCGATGGTCTCCGGCGCGGGGCCGATCCAGGTCAGCCCGGCTTCAGCGACGGCGCGGGCGAAGTCGGCGTTCTCGGACAGGAAGCCGTAGCCGGGGTGGATCGCGTCGGCTCCGGCCTTGAGCGCGGCGGCGACGACCAGGTCGCCGCGCAGGTAGGTGTCGGTCGGCGAGCTGCCCGGAAGTCGTACCGCGACATCGGCCTCGGCGACGAACGGTGCCGCCGCGTCGGCGTCCGAGTGCACCGCGACGGTGCGGATGCCGAGCTCGCGGCACGTCCGGAAGATGCGCCGGGCGATCTCCCCCCGGTTGGCGACGAGGATGGAACGAATCATGAGCAACCACCGCTCCTTGAGCTTTGGGGGTACCCCCAACAAGAAGGGCGTAGCCGTTGGGGGAGCGAAAGGACATGCCTGATGAGTGTCATTTCGACAAGCTCAATGACCGTGTACGCGCTCACAGGCGGAACACTCCGTATCCCTCGGCACCCTTGACCGGGCGGGTGTTGATGGCGCTCAGGCAGATGCCGAGGATCGTGCGGGTGTCGCGCGGGTCGATCACGCCGTCGTCGTAGAGCATGCCGGAGGTGAAGTAGGCCAGGGACTCCCTCTCGATCTGCTCCTCGACGTACGCCCGCATGGCCTTGTCGCCCTCCTCGTCATACGGCTGACCCTTCGCCTCGGCGGCGCCGCGCGCGACGATCGAGATGACGCCGGCGAGCTGCGCCGGGCCCATGACGGCGGACTTCGCGTTGGGCCAGCTGAACATGAACCGCGGGTCGTACGCCCGACCGCTCATGCCGTAGTGACCCGCGCCGTAGGACGCGCCGATCACGACCGAGATGTGCGGCACCGTCGAGTTGGACACCGCATTGATCATCTGGGCGCCGTGCTTGATGATGCCGCCCTGCTCGTACTCCGCGCCGACCATGTAGCCGGTCGTGTTGTGCAGGAACAGCAGCGGCGTGTCGGTCTGGTTGGCGAGCTGGATGAACTGCGTCGCCTTCTGCGCCTCCTCGCTGAAGAGCACGCCCTGGGCGTTGGCGAGGATGCCGATCGGGTAGCCGTGCAGCTGCGCGAACCCGGTCACGAGCGACGTGCCGTAGAGCGGCTTGAACTCGTCGAACTCCGACCCGTCGACGATCCGCGCGATGACCTCGCGGGGATCGAACGGGATCTTGAGGTCGGTGGGCACGATGCCGAGCAGCTCCTCGGGATCGAGGACGGGTTCGGCGTACGTCGGCTCGGGCGTGAACCCGTGCTTGCGCCAATTGAGCCGTCGCACGATCGACCGGCCGATGCGGATCGCGTCGTGCTCGTCGACGGCGAGGTAGTCGGCGAGACCGGACGTGCGCGCGTGCATCTCGGCGCCGCCGAGCGACTCGTCGTCGGACTCCTCGCCGGTCGCCATCTTGACCAGCGGCGGGCCGCCGAGGAACACCTTGGCGCCGCCCTTGACCATGACGACGTAGTCGCTCATACCGGGGATGTACGCCCCGCCGGCGGTCGAGTTGCCGAACACCAGCGCGACGGTCGGCCGGCGGTCCGCGCTGGCCTTGGTGATGCTGCGGAACGAGCCGCCGCCGGGGATGAAGATGTCCTTCTGCGTCGGCAGGTCGGCGCCGCCGGACTCGACGAGGTTGATCGTCGGCAGCCCACACTCGTGCGCGATCTGGGCGGCCCGGTGGCCCTTCTTGAGCGTGCTGGGGTTGGACGAGCCGCCCTTCACCGTGGGGTCGTTCGCGACGATCATGCACTCGACGCCCTCGACGACGCCGATGCCGGTCACGATCGAGGCACCCACGGCGAAGTCGGTGCCCCACGCCGCCAGCGTCGACAGCTCGAGGAACGGCGAGTCGGGGTCGATCAGCAGCTCGATGCGCTCACGGGCGGTGAGCTTGCCGCGCTCGTGGTGGCGCTGGACGTAGCGCTCGCCGCCGCCGGCCAGCGCCTGCGCGTGCTGCTCGGCGAGGTCGGCGAGCCGCTCGAGCATCAGCGCGCGGTTGGTCTCGTACGTCTCGGTGGTCGGGTCGACGGTGGTTTTCATGCGTACCCCAGGAGCTTGGCGGCCAGGTCGTTCAGGACTTCGGTGGCGCCACCGCCAATGCCGAGGATGCGGGCATCGCGGTAGTGCCGGTCGATCTCGGACTCGCGCATGTAGCCCATGCCGCCGAAGATCTGCACGGCTTCGGAGACGACCCACTCGCACGCCTCGACCGACTGGTTCTTGGCGAGCACGGCGTCGAGGATGACCGCGGGATCGGTCGGATCGCCGGCCACCGCACGCTCGACGGCCTGCCGGGTCAGCGCCCGGGCGGCAGCCGTGCGCCGGTGCATGTCGACGAGCTTGTGGCGGATGACCTGACGCGCGATCAGCGGCTTGCCGAAGGTCTCGCGCTCCCGGGCGTACGCGACCGCGAGGTCGAGCGAGCGCTGCGCCGTCGAGTACGCCTGCACGGCCAGGCCGAGCCGCTCGCTGACGAACTGCTGCATCACCAGGACGAACCCCCCGTCGACCTCGCCCACGACGTTGCCCACCGGCACGCGTACGTCGTCGAAGCTCAGCTCGGCGGTGTCGGAGCAGTGCCAGCCCATCTTCTTGAGCGGCCGCGCGACGGTGAACCCGGGCGTGCCCTTGTCGATGACCAGCAGGCTGATCCCGCCGTAGCCCTCGCCGCCGGTACGCACGGCAGTCGTCACGAAGTCGGCGCGCACGCCCGAGGTGATGAACGTCTTGGCGCCGTTGACGACGAAGTCATCGCCATCACGGACCGCCCTCGTGCGGATGTTGGCGACGTCCGAGCCGCCACCGGGCTCGGTGACGCCGAGCGACCCGATGAGCTCACCGGCGAGCGTCGGACGTACGTAGCGGTCGATCAGGTCTGCGTTGCCGGACGCCACGATGTGCGGCAACGCGATGCCGTGCGTGAAAAGCGCGGCGATCAGGCCCGTGGACCCGCCGGCCTCGAGCACGGCTTCGGTGACGATCGCCGAGTCGATCAGGTCGCCGCCCTGGCCGCCGACCTCCTCGGGGAATGCGACGCCGAGCAGCCCGGCTTCGGCGGCCTTCTGGTGCAGGTCGCGCGGCACCTCGCAGGCGTCCTCCCACGCCGGGAGGTGCGGGACGACCTCCTTCTCGGTGAAGGCGGTGACCATCTCGCGCAGTGCCCGGCGCTCCGGGGTGTCCCATGCGTTCACAGCGCAGCCTCCGCGATCGAGTCGGGCAGGAGCGACGCCGGGATCGCGCAGTCGCGAGCCCGCAGCCATTCGCCGACGCCCTTGGCCTGGGGGTCGAGTCGCGTCGAGGAGGCCACGCCCTCGCCGAGCAGTCCGTGGACCACGATGTTGACCGCGGCGAGGTTGGGCAGCGGGTGGATCTCGAGGTCGAGCGTCGCCGCCTCGCGGATCAGCTCGCGGACCGTCGCCTCGTCGAGGAACCCGGCGAGCCAGGCGTACGCGTCGTCTCGTGCGGGGTGGTCGGCGGGGATCCACACGCCGATGTTGGCGTCGCCGCCCTTGTCACCCGATCGCGCGTAGGCGAGTCGTCCCAACGGCGTCCGTACGGTCTCCCCGACCCAGTCACCGAGAGGCGCCGACGACTCCTGCACGGCGGCCTCGGGCCAGGCCGTGTCGTCCTCGGGACTGCTGACGGTCGCCGGGGGTTCGATCTCCTCGCGACGGCCGTCTGCATGGACGACGACGTGCGGGACCTCGGACTGTGGGACGTACGCCGGACGGTAGACGCCGTAGGGCGTGCCGGCCGACGGTGGCCGGGTGACGCTGAAACCCGGATAGGAGGCGAGCGCAAGCTGGATCGCCGCGTCGCTGAACGCCCGGCCGACCGGCTCCGGCGACGCGCTCTTGACGTGGCACCGCAGCAGCGAGGTCGCCTGCGCCTCGGTCGCCGGGTCAGGTGTGTCGGTGCGGTCAAGGTGCCACTCGACCGTCTCGGGGACGGTGCCGGCCGCCAGCGCCGACTCCATCTGGCGCTGGATCAGCGCGGCCTTCTCCGGGATGTCGAGCCCGGTCAGCAGGAACTCGACGTTGTTGCGGAACCCGCCGAACGCGTTGAGGCAGACCTTCGTCGTCGCGGGTGGTGGCTCGCCGACCACACCGGTGATGGCGACGCGATCCGGCGCCTCCTGGGTCAGCGTCAGGGTGTCGAGCCGGGTCGAGACGTCGGGGCCGAGGTAGGACGGGCCGCCGATCTCGTAGACGAGCTGGGCGGTGACGGTGTCGACCGTGACGGCGCCACCCGTGTCCTCGTGCTTCGTGATGACGACCGAGCCGTCCTCGGAGATCTCGGCGATGGGAAATCCCAGCGGGATCGACATGTCGACATTCGTGAACCCGGAGAAGTTGCCGCCCGTCGCCTGCGTCCCGCACTCGATGACGTGTCCGGCGACGACCGCGCCCGCGAGCTGGTCGAGATCGTCGCGGCCCCAGCCGTGCTCGGCGATCGCCGGTCCGACGACGACCGAGGCATCCGTGACCCGACCCGTGACCACGACGTCCGCGCCACCCTGCAGCGCTGCGGCGATCCCGAAGGCGCCGAGGTAGGCGTTGGCGGTCATGACCTCGCCGAACGAGAGCTCGTCGGCGCGACCCAGCAGGTCGTCGCCCTCGACGTGGGCGATCGAGATGTCGAGGTCCTGCGACTCAGCGATCTCACGGAGCCTGGCCGCGAGCCCGGCCGGGTTGAGGCCGCCGGCGTTCGCCACGATCCTGACGCCGCGCTCCTTGGCCAGCGCCATCGACTCGGTCATCTGCTTGACGAACGTCTTGGCGTAGCCGAGCGACTCGTCCTTCATGCGGTCACGGCCGAGGATCAGCATCGTGAGCTCGGCGAGGTAGTCGCCGGTGAGGTAGTCGAGGTCGCCTCCCTCGAGCATCTCGCGCATCGCCGAGAGCCGGTCACCGTAGTAGCCCGAGCAGTTGCCGACCCGGATCATCGGTCGGCCAGCCTGGCCGGGTCGTTGCCGGGGAGCCCGGCGAACGCCTGCACGATCGTCAGCCAGTGCGCCGCGTGCTCACCCTCAGCCCGTACGTCGACGTCATCGAGGTGACGGCGACGGGTCGCGAGCAGCGCGAAGTCATAGCCGGAGCCGGTCACCCGCTCTGCCGCGTCGTCGGGTCCCCACGTCCACAGGTCGCCGTCGGGCCCGGTCAGCTCCACGCGTACGTCCGCCTCGGGCAGCGGTTCGCCGCGCACCAGGTAGGCGTAGCCGCGGGCGCGTACGCCGATGTGGCACACGTGCTTGGCGCGCGAGGTCTGCGGGATCGTGAGGCCGAGCGCCTCGCCGACGTCGTGGCTGTGGGCCCACGTCTCCATGATCCGCGCGGTCGCCATCGACGCCGGGCTCATCGGCGGGCCGAACCACGGGATCTTCTCGCCCTCGGGCACGCTGCGGAGCGCCGCGTCCAGGGCGACTCGACCTTCGCGCCAGGCCGCGAGCAGCTCCTCGGGCGGCAGCATCGCCATCTCCTCGGCGCCCTCGTCGACGTATCCCTCGGGGTTGGCGGCGGCGCGCTTCATGCCGCGGCCGAACTCGTCCTGGTCGGTGATCGCGGCGAGCGAGGCGGCGTCGGTCCAGTGCAGGTGACCGATCTGGTGCGCGACGGTCCAGCCTTCGGGGGTGGTCACGGTGGCCCAGCCGTCGGCCGGCAGCCCCGCGACCCACGTGTCGAGCTGCAGGCTCTCGTCGACGAGGTCCGACAGCAGCCCATCAAGGATCGTCATGCGTACTCCAGCTCGTCGTCGAGGACGACGGCCCACGAGTCGAGCACGGCGGCCCGGCGCTTGGTGTCGTCACTGAGGGATGCCGCAAGGCCGAGGCCGCGCAGCAGGTCGAGGGTCGCCTGCACCAGACGCCGGTTGTCGCCGTGCGACTCGTCGATGGCCAGCAGCTCGACCGCGTAGGCATGCGTCTCGCGGCCGACTCTTCGCTCCAGCGGTGCCACCTCGGCGCGGAGCCCGGCGTCCGTACGCGCGGCCACCCACAGCTCGAGCGCCGCGAAGAAGACCGGCGACACGAACTGCTGGCTGAGGATCTCGAGCACCGCCCTGGTTCGGCCGGTCTCGGGCAGGTCGGCGGCGGCCTGCTGCATGTCCTCGCGGCGACGCTCCGTCAGATGACCGACCGCGGCGACGACGAGGTCCTGCTTGCTGGGGAAGTGGTGCAGCTGCGCACCACGGCTCACGCCGGCCCGCTTGCTCACGACCGTGGTGGTCGTGCCAGCCCAGCCCAGCTCGACGAGGCAGTCGACCGTCGCCTCCATGAGGCGCAGTCGCATGGCCCGGGAGCGCTCGCCCTGAGGCGTACGCACCGAGGTGCCCGAGTCCGTCGTCACGCCCCCCAGCATGCGGGTCAACTCACAAACAGTCAAGCCTGATTGTTTGTTGGTAAGAGATCGCTCGTCCCTCCATTCGGCTGAATACGCGCAAACGGTCAACTAGGCTTCGGGACCGTGAGCGACGCGCGAGCTGGCACAGACAGTCTGCGCAACTCCGTGGCTGACTGCGCCAAGGCACTGGCATTGAACCGGCCGGTGGACCCAGCCACACTGAGTACCGCAGCGCCCGCCCTCGTTCAACTCGTCCGTGCCGGCCTAGTAGGTCACCTGACAGACGGCGCACCCAGCCAAGACTCTCTCGCGCAGGTTCTCCAACAGATATCGCAGCTTGCCAAGGCATCCGGCGACTTGTCCCTTCAGCAGCTTCTCGACTGGTGGAGTCTTGCCTACACCGGTACGCCTATCGACGGCTCCTTCTTCACACACGAAGCAGTGCCGTCGAGCGTCCGGCATGCCCTGGAGGGCTACCTCAACCCACCTCGGACATTGACCCGGCTGGCCATCGCGCGAGTGCATGAATCCAGACTGGCCCATCTCAAGTCCTTGGGCGACCACGTCACGCCCACCTCTCGTCGTGTTTTCGAGGCGCTCGTGGTGGAGTCAATCGCAGACGCAACTCGTCGCCTGACGGATGACCCGAACGCAGACCTTGCCGACATCCTCGACAAGGATGCCGAGGATCTGGCCGCAAAAGCAGATCCAGACAGATCGGTGCCCCGCAATGGGCTGCGCTGGCCCGGGTTCGTTGCACGAGCTCGCGAGGTACAGGAAGGCATCCGCGCATACGCGGCGAGTGCTCGAGCCCTCGCCGCCTTGCCCGAACAGGACGTTATCCCCGCCGGCTGCAGCGACCCAGCGTACGCAGAAATCTTCGCGGCGCTCACACTCGACGCTCGGAGCCCTGCAGAACATGGCGTCCTCGACGGCTTGCTACAGGAAGCTCCCCAGCACGACGCTGTAGCCCGCCGTTGTCTCGTTGCCTTCTTGACCCAGCTCGAAATAGTTCGCCCGTGGATCGCGGCGGATTGGGACGCTATCCAATCGGAGGGCGATCCGATCCGCTCCGAGTTGCACGACCTCGCGGCCGCGCTCCCGGAGCCTCGTAACACGGCGATCGACGAAGTCGAGTCGTGCCTCAAGTGGGGTCTGACGAACGACGCCGAGGTCTGGCTCGCGGAGATCCGAGCGGCGAGTCACCTCCACACACTTCGCGGCCGGCACGAGATGCTGGCGCGCGCTCTGGTCGACGTCAGTGATCCGGCGACCGCCGCCCAGCTGACCGCTCTGCTCCGATCCCTGGACGATTTGATAGGCCGGGGCGACTTCGTGGGAGCGCAGCTTGTGGCTGACGGCGCTGAACTCACTCTCGGCCATACAGCTCGCCGCGACTCGTCTGACCTGCCTCTCGGGAGCAAGCGATCCCAGGGCGACGCACCACGCTCACCTGCTGCGGAGGACAATCCGGCGATCGCCACCGCGCTCGAGTTGGGTGCCGACAGCTCGAAGGAAGAGATTCGCGCCGCTGCGCGGTCGGGACGGGGAACCGAGCTCATCACTCTCGCTGACGCCATGACTGCGACGGGGAGCAGATGGTTCTGGGACATCATCGCCTCGGACATCGGCAGCGATCAGAAGTCCGCCGTGTGGGGTGCAGTCCGGCCGGCCTTCTTCCGGGCGGTTGAAGCTGATCCTGGGCTCGAGGGATTACTCGCACCCCCCTCTCCAACCGGATCAATCCATTCGACCTTGCTCGAACCTCGGATGCGGACGCTTACTGTCTGGTTACCCAAGCGCGAGTTCACGCCAGCGAGCATGAACATCCTCGGCAGTGTGGCGCGATGCCTTGAGTCGCGTGACATCGAGGGCGCCGCGCGCGAGTTCCTGAGCGCCGCTGAACGCGGATGGCGCCCCGGATACTCCCAGTCAATTGCGTGCTGGATGGAGATTGGGCGACCAGATGCGGCCCTTAGGGCGTACAGGCGATTCTTGGATGATCTCCCGACGACATTCATCACGCCGACAATTGCATGGAACATCGCCGCTGCATACGAACAACTTGGAGACGATGGCCGGGCGTCAATGGCGCTTCGCTACTTCCTCCGTGTGCGGCCAAAGGCCAGCGACGAATCCCAACAACAGATGATTGAGTCTTTCGGGCGACGGGCCCATCAGACGTTCGACTTCAATCAACGCCCACCCGTCCCTCCTCAGCAGGCCTCGGGTCAATCGATGTCCGACAGTCAGCGCGAAGTCAAGCGCGCGCGCGAAGAGTACGCGTCTGGATCCGAGGAACAGGCCGAGCGACGCCTTGAGCGCCTGCTGGAACGCGAACCGCGGTCTCCCGGAGCCTTCCTGCTTCTCCGCATTCATCGCGAAAAGTTGCGCCGAACTGATGCCGAAGCGCTGATTCGTCGCCTCGATGCTCGCGGGGCCGCGACGTGGAAACACTTCCTTGAGTTGGCGCGCATCGACCTCGATTGCGGGCAGCCCTTGGCGGCGTTGACCGCGTTGAGTCGCGCACTCGAACTCGAGCCCACTGCGACATCGAAGGCGGACTACCTCGACCTTCAGACACGAGCGGAGCGTCAAGCTGGCGAGGAAGCGCGATCCATGGCGGCACTAGGTGGCAGCGAACTGAGTCTGCAAGTAGTCAACCGCCTCGCGCGTGGCGGCAACTTGGATCGCGAAGACTGGGAGCGTGCCAGCCGGCGACATATCTCCAACGGAGAGATAGCGCACGTCCTCGAAGTCACCGAGTCCGTCGCCGACCGTGAGGCGTGGGTCATCTCCAGTGTCATCGAGACGATCATCGACCTCGACGTTGGACTGGACGACGCTGACGTACGTCTCCGTCTCATCGATATGGGTGTTCAGGCGCCAGCGCCTGTCGTCGAAGCCCTGGCCGACCATCTTCAGAAGATGGCCTCGTTGGACGACACCACCGCCACCGACGTCCTGACCGACGTGATGCGATTGCTCGAGGAGGCGCGTCGCCTCGCGTCACCGCGCAACGCGCTCCGGTTTGCATGGCACATGGTGAAAGTACTCGATCGGCTGGGGAGGCAAGCGGAATCGGCAGCGCTCGCGCGCGAAGCGCTCCCCCCACGTCCAATTTCGAAGGTCGGCAGCCCGAACTCACTCCTCCCTCAGATAGAGCCGGTGCTACCGGTATTGACCACGCCCCGCAATGCCAGGGACACGCTGACGGCCGCCATCAGCGCGTCCACGGAGGACCGGCGGCCGGGAACCAGCGTTGCCGATGCCTGGATCATCGCGCTCGACGATGGATCGCCTATCGCTGCTTCGACAGCGCTGGCTTGGCTGATCTTGGAAGGCCGCTCACCAGAGGCCATCGAGGCGTACCAGCGACATGAAGACCACCTCTACTTGTCAGCATCCCTCACGTGGAACGTCGCTGCCGCACTCGCGCAGCTGGGTCAATATGAGCTCGCAGCCTCGTGGTTCACGATCTGCACCAAGATCTCTGACCGCGATCCGAGCGTCAACCAACGCCGCGCGAGAGATGCACTTTTTCGACACATCGGTCTTATTCCACCCGCGGGCCGAGCCACCAACGACCTTCCGATCGCGACAGGCCCTCTCAGCGAGGTCGAGTTCGGCCACGGCGTCAGGCTCCTCCGGGACCGTGTCGCAAGCGGAGTCATGAGTCACGACGAGGCGTACCGCCACGGCCATTCCCTCCATGCGCGGTTGATCAACCCCCGTCAGGCTCGAGCCAGTTGGGCAGTACTCCTGCACGAGACCAACCGGAGCGCCGAGTCCTTCGATGTTCTCAAGGCCATGTATGAAGACGGCGCCTGGATTGGCACGACGGTCAACCTGGCCGTCAACATCGCGATCAGCGTTGGACATGAAGGTGAAGCGCTCGACATGGTCCGCGCCCTCCCGCAGACCCACGTCACGTTGTTCGCCCAAGCGAAACTTCACTTGGCTCTGGAGGACGAGAGAACTGCCAAACTGTTGGCAGAGGAGTCCCTGCGGCTTAGCCCGACCTACGACGAGGCGTCGCACTTCCTCAACGCCCTTATTGGGGGGCGTTCACCACTACGGGAAGCACCCCTGCCCCAATGCCACGTGATCTATTGCGGCCTGACCAAAGCCGGTGCCACGGAGCTACTACTCTCGTTCGAGCCACGTGCACCCCTCCATGACCTTCGTTGCGAGACAGCTACCCGCGAAATCGCGTTGGGTGACCTGTCCCGCGGCAGTGCCGGCTCCCGGGTTGCGTTCCTCCTCGAGCCCGAAGAGCGCTCGACGCAACTGACCTTCACGTATGTCGAGGACTCGGGTCGCACACGCCAGTTCGTGGTACCCGTACCCAAGCCTTCCAGTCCCGTGCCGGCTGCTCTCCCGTTCGATCCGACACAGCCCGCTCCCGACCAGCTCTTTGTCGGGCGGGCGGTCGACATCGAGGTGATCGAGTCACACTACAAACAGCGGCAACAGATCATCTTCCTCGGCGGACCGCGACAGGTTGGAAAGACATCCCTCGTTCGCCGCTGCTGCACCCGTGCAAGGGAGAGAAACCAAGGGCTTCTCTTCGCGATCATGGAGGGCGATGGGTACCGCGGTTCGTCCTCATTTCTCGAGCAGTTGGCTGAGACAATCGATAGTGAAATCATCGCGCGCGGCCACGACCCGTCGCCAGACCGTGCCTCCACGATCCCCGGGATCCCTCAATTCAAGCAATGGTTTCGTGGCCGTGTCGTACCGATACTCGACGGAGCCGACCTCGTAGTCGCGATCGATGAGGTCCAAGTCATGCTCGACTGCCTGGCGGAGCCCGGCGGAGAAGACACGCTCGGCGGGGTGGCGGGCCTGGTCCGTTCCATGAACGCGGATCACGACCTACCAATGAAGTTCCTGCTGTTGGGGTCCTGTACGTATGCCAGCGTCCGCGACCGGCTGGCGGCCACCAACGTCGCAGCAGAGTTGTCCGAGAAGCTCGTCGGTTTCCTCGACTATCACGAAACCGTCGAGCTCCTAGCCCGGGGATTTCGTACAACCGGAACGGCATTTCATGTCCTCCCGTCGGCTCATGACGCGTTTTGGGCGTTGACTGCCGGTTACCCGAATCACGTTCACCTGCTCGCACGCATGGTGGGGGATCTCATGGAAGAGCGCGGAGAGCGCGTCATCCAGGCGGAGTCCGTGTACCAGGCTGGTGACGCCCTGGTCCGGCAGGATCGAGTTGTCGTCGAGCATCTACTCGGGCGTGAGCGAGAGCGCGACTATCAACAACAAGTTCTGATGGCACTGGCCGAGTTCTACGGGCGGGATGAGTCGGAGGCGTCGGCAGTGGTCGATCCGACCGAGCTGGACCTCGTCGAACGTCTCGGACCCGAGTATGCCGACGGAGTGGATCGCTTCCTCCGTCTCGGATTGCTTCGCAAATCGAGTCACGGGACCGTCTCGGTTGCCAACGGGCTCATCAATCGCTGGCTCGTCGAGAACCTCACTCGCCTTGAGCTTCGCGTGGCCTCAGCCAAGAAGCAGGGAGACATTGCGGATCTCCTCGAAGCCGGCTACACCCTCAACGGAGCGCCGGACTCCGATGCCCTCGGGGAGTTCGTGCCTCTTCATCGCGAGAAGCGGTACTACCGAGCACGTCGGCTGACGTCGAGTGTGGATCCCGCAAACCTGACGCTGACCTTCGAGGATGAGGTCTCTTCACCCGTCGGCGAGCTGGTCGATGTCGTCGGTAGGTGGTTGATCCTGACCCACGCCCATGGCAGATCACTCGCCGACAACGTCGCGTACGCGGCCACGAACTGGGAGCGGCGTGACACCATGCGCGTCGTCAGATCGGTTCGCGGAGCAGCGGCCATTCTTGCAGAGCATGTCGGCTGCCACGGCAACTTGGACGCGAGCAGGATCATCGAGGGCGCGAGCGGAGTCTTCATCGCAGACTTCGTCTTCGGCTCATCTCAACAACTCACGACGTTCCGGCCGAGCCCGCTGAGGCCGCCTGAACAGGCTGAACGTGCTCGGCTGCATCAAGGATTTGGTTCCACGGACGACGTCTTCGCATTGGGCGCGATACTCCACCACACACTCGACCTCAACAGCGGCTATCCATACAAACCGGGGCACGACCTGTGCGCTGACACCACCCAACCGGCGAGCGACTTCGACCAAATGGGTGTCGACGAAAGCCTGAGACGAATAGTGTCGGCGATGTACCTTCCCGATCCCGAGGAGCGCATGGAGATGGCTACAGTTCGCGACACTCTCACGCAGTGGCTGAACCAATTCCAGTGATTTCGCGATACTCCGCACCGCGCCGGAGCCACCGCAGTCCTCGAGCGTCCTTGAACTCGATCTCCACGTCCAACAACTCATCACTCTCGGCCCTGATGGCAAGCCACGGTTCCGCGACGCTCCTCGTTCCCGGCGGGATGATTCTGATGCGCTTCTCTTCCGGCGGCTCGCCGGCGAGTCCGCGGATGCGTGCCACCACGTCATAGATAGCCATCGCACTCGCGTTGTCGATCACGGGCGTCAAGTTTTGGTAGTTGACGGCCTTTCCTTCGTCCTGCAGCCACGACGTGACCCGCGCAACCTGTTCCTGCTTACGCTCAGCCTCCGCAGCCTCAGCACGATCATTTCGTTCGCGCGATTCGACAGCGCGCTGCTTCCGAGAGCGCCAAGCTTCTGTCAGCAAAGCGCCGATCGCGATGGGCGTGCTGATCGCCGCTACCCAATCAGGAATGGTTCCCCACTGCAGGTCCACCTCACGCCTCCTTCACATCTCCGAAGGGCAGAGACATCATTTGGACCACACTTTCACACCGCGGATCCCTGCAAGTTCGATTTGCCGATGAACCGCACAGAGTCGAACTTCAAAAGACAGTCCGTTCCGAACAACCCCAAACTGACATGAATCGCGCCATTCCTCAGGTAGTCTCCTCGGACTCCCCCGCGAATCTCGAAGGATCACGCATGACCGAGCAGACCCCGATCAGCTACGAGCTCTCGACGCCGTCCGAGCCCCCGGAGGGTGGCCGCAGCCGCAAGGGCCTCGTGATCGGCGCGATCGCCGCGGTCGTCGTCCTCGCCCTGGCCGGCGGCGCCTTCGCCGTCGTCAAGAAGCTCGACGGCGGCGGCGCCCAGCCCCACGACGTCCTGCCGGCGTCGGTCATCGCGTACGCCCGGCTGGACCTCGATCCTTCGGCGAGCCAGAAGATCGCCCTGTTCAAGCTGATCCGCAAGTTCCCCAAGGCGGCGGAGTCGGTCGGCATCAAGAGCGCCGACCAGGACGTCCGCAAGCTCATCTTCACGGAGATCCTCGACCAGGGCGACTGCGACCTGTCGTACGACAAGGACATCGAGCCGTGGATCGGGAACCGCATCGGTCTCGCCCTCGAGAAGGACGGCCAGACACCCGTCTTCGCGGTGCAGGTCGGCGACGAGGGCAAGGCCAAGAAGGGCCTCAAGGCGCTCTTCGCGTGTGCCAACGACACCGCCGGCGTCGCGTTCCTCGACGGGTACGCGATCGTGGCCGAGAAGCAAGCGACAGCGGACGAAGCGGTCAAGGATGCCAAGAAGGCCCCGCTGAGCGAGTCGAAGAAGTTCACGAAGGACATGGCGGACCTGGGCAACCAGGGTGTGTTCTCCGCATGGGCCGACGTCAAGGGCATCTTCGGCTCGGCCGCAGTCGCGGGGCTCGGTGTCCCGGGGCTCGAGGACCAGGTCGACCAGTCGTCCACAGCCATGACGCTCCGTGCGCAGGGGTCCGCGCTCGAGCTGCTCAGCATCACCCGTTCCCCCAAGTCCGACGTGACCTACAAGCCGTCGACGATCGGCCGGCTGCCGGACGACACCGCGATCGGGCTGTCCTTCCCGGGTCTGTCCGCCTTCCCCAAGGAAGCGCAGGACGAGCTCAGGAGCGCGTTCCGGGAGGGCTTCAACAGCGAGCTCGGCGAGGACGGGACGAGTGCCTCTCTCGCGCCCCTGGAGGACGAGCTCAACCTCAAGCTGCCTGACGATCTCGAAGCGATCTTCATGGACGGGTTCACCGCCGCGATCGGCGCGAAGAACCTCGACACCCTCCCGATGCTCACCGGTCCCGCCGACTTCGGCAGCCTCGATGTCGGCGTCGCGCTCCAGACCGACAAGGACGACGCTGCCCGACTGGTCACCGGCCTGGTCAAGTGGGCCGACCTCCTCGGGGTGCGGCTCAGCGGTCAGGACAACGTCATCGCCACGAACTCCGACATGGCCGGCTCGATGGCCAGTGACGGGGGCCTGGGCAAGGAGAAGTCGTTCACCGAGGTCATCCCCGACCCCGAGCATGCCTTCACCGCGGTGTATGTCGACGTCGACGCGATCGTGTCCGCACTGCTCAAGGCGGATCCGCCGGGCGGCATCAAGGACGCGCTCAACCAGATGAAGCCGCTCAAGGCCGCCGGCCTCTCCGTGACGTCCAAGGACGACGGCAAGCTGGTGCGCGGCTCGCTGCGGATCACGTTCGACGAGTAGGACGGGTCGAAGCCGGTAATCGGCGGGGTCGGGTCAGTCGAGCTCGTCCTCGTTGTGCGGGAACGCGCACTGAACCTTCGGATTGGCGACGACGACCGCCGTGGCCTTGTCGGGATACAAGCGGGTGGCGCTGATCGTGAACCACGAGTTCTCCCCGGCGTCGAACGAGACGTCGACCGCCAGCTTGGTGCTGCCGTTCATCGACTTGTCGAGCAGCAGTGCGGGGCTGCCCTCGACGCGCACCCGGCCGAACGCACCGGGGTCCGACCGGGCGTCGTCGAGGCCTACGGTTCCGATGAACCGGCGGCAGGAGCGCTGGAGATACCAGCGGGTCCTGCCCGTCGCATCCGCCTTGGACTCCCAGTAGCTCGTGAACGGAGTGCCGGCGACTGTGATCGGACCGAACCGCCCGGGACCGCCGGTGTCGTCCGACAGGACGTGGACCCAGCTGGAGTTCGCGAGCTGGTACCAGGTGTAGGCGTGGATCGCGATCGGTGTGCTCGCGCCGCCCGTCCGGCCCTGGCCGTACATCTTGTAGGCGCGCCACTTGTAGGTGCCGATCGAGGGCGCGAACGTCTTGGAGAACGTGCCGTCCGACCGGATCGTGGCGGTGTGGACGGTCTCGAACCCCACGTAGTCCTGGTCGTCGTGGGACCTCTGGATGCGGATCTTGGTGCCCGCCGCGTTCGGCGACACCTTGCCGGACATCGTGACCTGCTGGCCGAAGTTGATCGACGTCGCCGAGACCTTGGCGGTGACCGTGTAGGAGCCACTCGCGTGCGCCTGCGTCAGGAAGATGCCCGGAACGAGACTGACCGCGAGAGTCGATGCCAGGACGAGAAGCGTACGCATGATGGTGCCCCCATCTGTCGCGGCGAAGCGCTGGCGACTCCTCACCGTAACCCGGCGTTGGAGCCAAAACTGCCGAATGGTCGAGCGGGCGGTCAGGCGGCGGAGTCGTCCTCGTCCGGCACGATCTCGCCGGCGATGACCTCTTCGTGGCTGTCCGGGTCCTCGATCGGGGCGCGGTCGAGCTCCCGGACGGCCCGGCGCGCGAAGTCGGCAGCGAGCTGGATCGCCATCTCGCTCTCGGGCAGGACGTCGACCAGGACCGGGAAGGCGTGCACCTGCTTGCGCCAGAGGTGCGTCTCGACCTCGACGCCCCGCTCGGACAGCAACAGCGCCATGGCCTCGACCTCGGGCCGCAGCAGCTCGTCCTCGACCGCGACGAAGAACGTCGGCGAGGTGATGTAGGCCGTCGCGTGCAGCGGTGAGGCGTAGCCCTCGATCGGCTTGCCGTCCTCGGGCAGCCACCGCTCGCGGATGTGCGCGATCCGCGTGATCGGCAGGTACGCGTCGCGGGCCCTGGCGACGCGCTCGACCGCCTTGTCCTCGCGGTCGGGGTCGACGCTGAGCAGCGGCGAGAAGCCGATCAACGCGGCGGGCGCCTGCAGGCCCCTCCGGTTGGCGAGCTCGGCGACCTTCATCGTGAGGTAGCCGCCCGCCGAGTCGCCGGCGACCACGATCTTGTCGGGGTGGTCGCTCTGCTCGACCAGCGCGGCGTAGGCGGAGATGGCGTCCTGCACCGAGTCGGCGATCGTGCCCTCAGGCAGCTGCACGTAGTCGACGGAGATGACGGTCGCACCGGTCCTGAGCGCCAGGCGCTCGCAGATGCGCCGATGCGTCGTGATGCTGCCGGAGAAGAAGCCGCCGCCGTGCAGGTAGAGCAGCGTCATGTCGCTCTCGGGGCCGTAGCGGTGCCGCATCTGCTCGACCCGCACGCCACCGAGCTCGTACACCTCGAACGTGATGTGCGGCGAGCGCTTGCGGCGCGTCTGGAGGCCGTCGATCGTACGGATCGCGGCGAACGTGCGCTCGCTGATCGGCGTGAACCGGAGCACGGGCTTGAAGACGATGCGGATCGTCCGCTGGAGCACGCGCGCCCTGAGGCTGTAGCTCTCGTGGACCACGGCCTTGTCGTAGACGACCCGCATCGGACCGCGGCCGGGCAGGCTCAGTCGGACCCGTCGGCGCGGCAGCTTCGCGACGCTCAGCAGCGTCGCGAACCGGTCGTACAACGAGGACCACATACCTCGAGCGTACGCTCGGTATGTTCCCGTCTCAAATCGGTGAGCCGCGTTTGCGCAGGTCAGAGGCCATTGCCGGGCCCGACCCCTGCGCCACGCATCGGCTGCGCGACACTCGGACGAGCGGCACGGCGACGGGAGGAGCGGGCACATGCTCGAGGCGATCGCGATCTTCGCGGCCGGCATCTGGGCCGGCATGATCAACGTCATCGTCGGCTCCGGCACGCTCATCACGTTCCCGACGCTGCTGCTCTTCGGCTACCCGGCGATCACCGCCAACGTGTCCAACAACATCGGCCTCGTCGCCGGCGGGCTGTCCGGCATCCACGGCTATCGGGCCGAGGCGCTCCGCCACCGCACGCTCCTGCTGCGCCTCGCGCCGGCCTCGGTGCTCGGCGCGCTGACCGGCGCGATCCTGCTGCTGGTGCTGCCGGCCGACTCGTTCCGGGCGATCGTGCCGGTCCTGATCTCGATCGGGCTCGTCATGGTCGTCATCGGCCCTGCGGTCCAGCGCCGCGCGGCCCGCCGGAGGACCGAGCCCGGTGCTGCTCCGCGTACGTCCCGGTGGATCCTGCCGCTCGGCGTGTATGCCGCGGGCATCTACGGCGGCTACTTCGGCGCCGCCCAGGGCATCCTGCTCGTGGGTCTCCTGGGCGTGCTGCTGACCATCGGGCTCCAGGACATCAACGGCATCAAGAACGTGCTGGCGACGATCGTCAACGCCGTCGCGGCGGTGGCGTTCATGGTCGTCGCGTGGGACAAGATCGACTGGAAAGTCGTCGGGCTGATCGCCGCCGGCAGCCTGCTGGGCGGTCAGCTGGGCGCCAGGATCGGCCGCCGTCTCCCGCCGGCCGTGCTCCGTGCGGTGATCCTGGTGATCGGCCTCGTGGCGCTGGTCAAGATCGTGTTCTTCGACTGAGCTCGATCACTCCGCGACGAAGCGGGCGTCCACGTCGACGTGGATGACGATCTCGGCCGGCGTCAGGTCGAGCTGCGGGCCGCCGTCAGACGTCTCGGCGAAGCCTGACTTGGCCAGCAGGGGGAACGCCGCAGGGCTCTCGATGTGGTGCGTCAGCATGCCGGGGTCGGCCAGCTGCATCGCCATGACCTTGCCGCGCCGGACGGCGTTGGCGTAGGACTGCGCCTTGTTGACCGCGTCGTCGACAGCCGCCTTGCGGACCTCGGCCTCGTACGAACGCCGGTTCTTGACGCCCACGTCCCAGCCGATGCCGACGACCTCGACCCCGTCGGTGCCCGACCAGAAGTCGAGGAACCCGCTGAGCCGCTCGAAGTCGGTGAACTCGGCGCCGACCTGCACGCGGGCGACGTGCACGGGTGCCCCGCGCTTGCCCTCGGCATCCCACGGGCGGTGGCTGAAGACCCTCACCTGGTCGCTGGACCACGGCCCGACGGCGCGGAGCTCGACGAGCTCACGCAGCTGCGAGACCAACGGATCGTGGATCGCGACGGCGTCCTGGAAGACCTGCTGCCGGTCCGGGCCCTCGACGGCCGCGGCCATGGACACGATCGCGCGTTCGGCGGGGTAGTGCTGCTCGGCGGAGCCGCGCACGGTGATGTCGAGCGTCATGCGGACATCTTGCCGCATCGGCCGCCTCGCGGGTTGTCACGCGCCGAACCGGATGGTTCACTGGGTTTAGATATTCCGATTATCTGAGATCACCGGGAGCAGCATGCCTGACACCATCCACGACGCCGTGATCGTCGGCGCCGGATTCGGCGGCATCGGCGCGGCGATCCAGCTGCGGCGGCTCGGTCGCGACGACCTGGTGATCCTCGAGCGCGAGAGCGACCTCGGCGGCACCTGGCACGTCAACCGCTATCCCGGCCTCGCGGTCGACATCCCGTCGTCGACCTACTCCTACTCGTTCGAGCCCAATCCCTACTGGTCGCGGCTCTACGCACCCGGCGCGGAGCTCAAGGCGTACGCCACGCACGTCGCCGAGAAGTACGACGTGCGGCGCCACATGCGGTTCGACGCGGTCGTCGAGGGAGCGGTCTGGGACGACGACGGGCACTGGACGGTCAACCTCGCCGGCGGCGAACGCCTGCACGCACGCCTGCTGCTGACCGCGACGGGATTCCTCTCCCAGCCGGCGTTCCCCCAGATCGACGGCATCGAGTCGTTCGCCGGCACCGTCATCCACACCACCCGCTGGGACGACTCGATCGACCTCGACGGCCGACGCGCCGCGGTGATCGGCACCGGCGCGACCGCTGTGCAGCTGATCCCCGAGATCGCGCCGAGGCTCGCGGAGCTCACGGTCTACCAGCGCACTGCGATCTGGGTGACCCCGAAGGGCGACCGCGCGATCCCCAAGCGGGTGCAGCGGCTGTATGCCCGGGTCCCGCTCGCGCAACGCGTCGTGCGCACGATCGGCAGCGGCATCCTCGAGCTCATCATGGTCGCCGGCGTGCTCAACTACCGCCGCACCAAGCTGCTCAACCGCAGCGTCGAGAAGCTCGCGCTGCGCCACCTCGCGCGGCAGGTCAAGGACCCGGAGACCCGCCGCAAGCTCACGCCGGACTACACGTTCGGCTGCAAGCGGCCCACGTTCTCCAACACGTACTTCCCGACGTTCAACCGCGACAACGTGCACCTGGAGACCACCCCGATCGCGCGCATCGAGCCCCACGGGATCGTCACGGCGGACGGCACCAAGACCGAGATCGACACGCTCGTGCTGGCGACCGGCTTCAACCTCTGGGACACCAACTTCCCGGCGTTCGAGGTCATCGGCCGCAACGGCAAGGACCTCGGCAAGTTCTGGCGCGACCAGCAGTTCCAGGCGTACGAGGGGGTCGCCGTGCCCGGCTTCCCCAACTTCGTGTCGCTCAACAGCCCCTACTCGTACTCGGGCCTGTCCTACTTCACGACGATCGAGTCACAGATGAAGCACCTCAAGCGCCTGCTCCGCGAGGTCGACCGGCGCGGCGCGGCGACGTTCGAGGTCACCGAGCGGGCCAACCGGCAGTTCCTCGACCGCATGACGGAACGGCTCGAGGGCTCGGTGTTCGTCAACGGCAGCTGCGCCACCTCGCGGTCCTACTACTTCAACCAGCACGGCATGGCGACGCTGCTGCGCCCGACGTCGACGATCAACGCGTTCCGCGAGGCCGGCAGCTTCCCGCTGGACGACTACGCGTACGCCTGATTCCTTTCGACAGGCTCAAGGAGCTTCATTCGGGTCGCGAGCACCGCTCCTTGAGCGTGTCGAAAGGACATCACACCGCCAGCTTGGCCCCGGAGAGCGGGACGAGCTCGGCGCGGGTGCTCGCCTCGATCTCATGGCCCGCTGCACAGGTCAGGTGGGCGTGGATCTCGGCGTCGCAGTCGCGGTGCCGCAGGGACATCGGCGGGCCGTCCTGACCCGGCCGGTGCGCGTCACCCCAGTCCATCAGGGCGACCATGACGGTGCGCAGGTCACGACCGGCCGCCGTGAGCACGTACTCGTGACGAGCTCGCTGACCCTCGGGCCGATAGGGGCGCTTCTCGACGAGTCCCTCGTCGACCAGCAACGCGAGCCGCTTGGTGAGGACGTCCCGCGCGACGCCGAGGTGCTGCTGCAGGGCGTCGAACCGGCGTACGCCGTTGAACAGGTCGCGCACGACCAGGACGGACCACCGGTCACCGAGGATCTGCGCGGTCCTCGCGATCGAGCACGTCGCCGAGTCGTACTCGGTCATCGGGATGGATCCCTGTGTCACGCTGGGTTTGGATTCCATACCCAGATGGTACGCTCTTGCCACCCGCACGAGAAGAGGCGCGACATGACGATCGACCAGGAAGCCCAGCAGAAGACCATCACCTGGGTCGACCCCAGGCCTCAGGCGGAGCAGGCGCTCACGATGTCGGGACTCGACTACCTGCAGGCCATGATCGACGGCCGGTTCCCCGCGCCGCCGATCGCGAGCCACATCAACCTCGATCTCGTCAGCGTCTCGCCCGGCGTCGCGGTCATGACGGCCGTGCCCGACGAGTCGCACTACAACCCGATCGGCTCGATCCACGGGGGGTTCGCCGCGACGCTGCTCGACTCCGTGTGCGGCTGCGCCGTGCAGTCGACGCTGCCGGCCGGCATGGCGTACACGACCCTCGACCTCAGCATCAACTACCTGCGCGGCATGACGACCGAGACCGGGCTCGTGACCGGCGAGGGCCGGGTCACCAAACCGGGCTCGCGTGCCGCGTTCGTCGAGGCCGACATCAAGGACGGGGCGGGGCGTCTGCTCGCCACCGCGACGTCAACCTGTCTCGTGTTCACTCCCTGAATCGCGGTGAAACGTGAGGGTTTCCTCGGATAGCATTGTCCTGTGGTCTCCCTCTCCGATCTCCAGGTCCGCTCGCTCGGTGCGTGCACCGTCGACTCTCCTCTCGCGCTCTACGTCGAGGGGCGTACGACCAACGAGTACTACGTCGGCGAGACCGATCGCATCCTCTACGACGACACCCTCGAGCTGATCGCGTCGCGCGGCGTGCCGCTCGACGAGCTGCCGACGTTCGAGTCCGGCGGGCCACGTCAGAAGATCTTCTTCGACCCGGCGACGACCAAGGTCGGCGTCGTCACCTGCGGCGGCCTGTGCCCCGGCCTCAACGACGTCATCCGGGCGATCGTGCTCGAGCTCAACACCCACTACGGCGTTCGCAACGTCGTCGGCTTCCAGCACGGCTACGCCGGACTCATCGAGTCCAACGGCCACGACGTCGTCGAGCTGACGCCGGAGTTCGTCTCCCGCATCAGCGAGCGTGGCGGCACGATCCTCGGCTCGTCGCGTGGCGCGCAGGATCCCTCCGCCATCGTCGACCGGCTGGTTGAGCTCGACATCGACATCCTCATGGTCATCGGCGGCGACGGCTCGATGCGCGGCGCCCACAACATCGGTGCCGAGATCGCCGCCCGCGGCCTGACGATCGGTGTCGTCGGCGTGCCCAAGACGATCGACAACGACATCCCGCACATCGGTCAGAGCTTCGGGTTCTCGACGGCGTTCGCCAAGGCTGCCGAGTCGATCAAGGCCGCCCGCGTCGAGGTCGAGGCAGCCGTCGGCGGCGTCGGCATCGTCAAGGTCATGGGCCGTCACGCCGGGTTCATCGCCTGTTACGCCGCCCTGGCCAACCATGACGCCGACTTCGTGCTGATCCCCGAGGTCGGGTTCTCGCTCGACGGAGACAACGGCCTGCTGGCGCTGCTCGAGCGACGGGTCGCCGAGCGCGGCAGCGCCGTGATCGTGCTCGCCGAGGGCGCCGGCCAGGACCTCATCCCGGCCAGCGATCGCCGCGACGCCAGTGGCAACGCGGTGCTCGGCGACATCGCCGGGTTCCTGCGCGAGCAGATCAGCAAGGACTTCGCCAACCGCAACCAGCCGCTGACGATGCGCTACTTCAACCCCGGCTACGCGATCCGCTCCGTGCCCGCCGACGCGTCCGACTCGGTCTACTGCGCACGCCTGGCCCAGACCGCGGTGCACGCCGCGATGGCCGGTCGTACGGACATGGTCGTCGGCCGCCGGCGTCACCGCTTCGTGCACGTGCCGATCCCGTTCGTCACCTCCGGCTCGCACAGCGTCTCGCCCGACGGCGACCTCTGGCTGTCGGTGCTCGAGAGCACCGCCCAGCCGTTCTCCATGTGCTGAGTCCGCTAGCTCCGAAGCAGGACACTCATGACATCTGGCGCGTGGAACCTGCGACGGTACGCATCGCTGGGGCCGAACGGAGCTAGTACCCCGATCTCGATCAACTGAGCGACCAACTTATTCGCCCGGCCATAGGAAACGTTGAGCGCTTGCTCGAGACCGCGGACCGTGAACGCGACATGTCCGACCGAGTGATCGACCACAGCATGAGCACTGTCGGCTCTGAGGCTTGACGCCCGAACTCTCTCGTGAAGTTCTGCCTGAACTCGAACGAGGGCAAGCATCTGCTTCTGTGTAGCGGCAGCCGATTCCTTGATGCCTTCTGCGAAGAACCTGACCCATGGATCCCATTCCCCGGTGGCGCTAACACTGAGAAGGTGGTTGTAGTACTCCTCTCGCCGCGCCTCGAACCACGGCGAGACGGTCAACGTTGGTTCAGTCAGCACTCCCGTCATAAGGAACTGCAGGACAATTATGAGGCGGCCGATCCGCCCATTCCCGTCGTTGTAGGGGTGAAGAGTCTCGAACTGATAGTGGACCATCGCTGCACCAATGACGGGATCGATACTCTGGCTGTGGTCCGCAGCGATCCATTCGACCAGGTCTCTATAGCGCGCTTCGAGGTCCGATCCCGGAGGCATCGGGACGAACCGCGAGTCCTCGATGGGTGCATCTGCCCGGTGCCCGATGACGACCTGGATGTCTCGCACGTTCCCTGAGGACGGGGTCGCAGAGACCGTTCCACGCACCAAGCGTCCTTGCAGTTGGCACAGCGACGTGACCGAAAGAGGTCGACCTTCACGTTGCCACGCAAAAGCCGTCTCAGCGACCTCGACGTAGTTCAAGACCTCTCGCATGCTCCCAGTCGTCGGCTCGTTCTCATCCGCAGCCAGCACTTCGTCAAGAGGTGCATACGTGCCTTCCAAGGCCGACGTGCTCTGCGCCTCTTTGCGGAGCGTCGGCTGCCGAAGCAGTTGCGGATTGGGGAGTTGCCGTGCGGTGCTGTCAAGAGCCCCCAAGGCAGCCCGAGCATCGGCCACCTTGAGATATGTATTTGCTGACAGGGGAACCGACTCCGCGGGGAGCGGATCAGGTACGAATGCAAAATGCTCCCAAGGACCCCGCCTTGGATCATTGCCAGAGATCGCATGGAGTTGACCCAAAGAGTCGTTCCCGAACATTTGCGGCTTCACAATGTCACTTTAACCCGGACTTAGTGAAATACCACGCGTGTAATCGCTCCTAAAGGTGAGTAGATCTGATCAAACCTCACTGAACGGCACGAAGTGGACAACTCTTGCCGAACCGTTTCACTTTGCGACACATCTCGGCTCGACCCTCACCCCACTAAATGACGCCCGGACCTGGACCGACTGAACCTTGGATGCCGGCCATCGCCTAACACTGTTCGGACTCGATCCCCGCGACTTTCGCATCGTGAGATGTCGTCGCGGCGCACGAAACCGCTGTCACTGTCGAGGTCACAGACCTTCGACGGGAGACACCATCATGAGCGACCAGTGGTCCTTCGAGACCAAGCAGATCCACGCAGGTCAGACCCCTGACCCGACGACCGGAGCCCGCGCGCTGCCGATCTACCAGACGACGTCGTTCCAGTTCCGCGACACCGACCACGCCGCTGCGTTGTTCTCGCTCGCCGAGCCGGGCAACATCTACACCCGCATCATCAACCCGACCCAGGGCGTCGTCGAGGAGCGGCTCGCCGCACTCGAGGGCGGTGTCGGCGCGCTGCTCTTCGCCTCGGGCCAGGCTGCCACGACCGGCGCGCTGACCAACGTCGCGGAGGCCGGCGACCACATCGTCGCGTCGTCGAGCCTCTACGGCGGGACCGACAGCCTGCTGCGCCACAGCTTCCCCAAGCTCGGCATCGCGGTCAGCTTCGTCGCGGACCCCAACGACCCCGAGCAGTGGCGCGCCGCCACCAAGGCCAACACGAAGGCGTACTTCGGCGAGACGATCGGCAACCCCAAGGGCGACGTCCTCGACCTCGAGGCCATCTCGGCGGTCGCCAAGGAGGTCGGCGTGCCGTTCATCGTCGACAACACGATCGCGACTCCGTACCTGCTCAACCCGCTCAAGCACGGCGTCGACACGGTCGTGCACTCCGCGACCAAGTACATCGGCGGCCACGGCACCACGATCGCCGGCGTCGTGATCGACGGCGGGACGTTCGACTACGGCGCGCACGGCGACAAGTTCCCCGGGTTCACCCAGCCCGACGAGAGCTATCACGGCCTCCAGTACGCCGCAGCGCTCGGCCCGGCTGCCTACATCGCGAAGCTGCGCGTGCAGTACCTCCGCAACATCGGCGCCGCGATCAGCCCGTTCAGCGCGTTCCTGCTGGCCCAGGGCCTGGAGACGCTGAGCCTGCGCGTCGAGCGGCACATCGCCAACACCCGCCGGGTCGCCGAGTGGCTCGAGGCGCGCGAGGACGTGTCGACCGTGACGTGGGCGAGCCTGGACTCCAGCCCGTACAAGGCGCTGGCGGACACGTACGTCCCGCAGGGCGCCGGCGCCGTGCTGACGTTCGAGCTGCCCGGGGGGCTCGAAGCCGGCAAGGCGTTCATCGACTCGCTCGAGCTGTTCAGCCACGTCGCCAACATCGGCGACGTACGCAGCCTGGCGATCCACCCGGCGAGCACGACGCACTCGCAGCTGTCGGCCGAGGAGCAGGCCGCGACCGGAGTGACTCCCGGGCTCGTACGCCTCGCCATCGGCCTCGAGGGCATCGACGACATCCTCGCCGACCTCGACGCCGGCTTCCGCGCCGCCAAGTGATCGATCGAGCGTGACGATCAGCCCCAGCATCGATCCCTCTCTCGTCACCGGCGCGTGGCGGGAGGGGGATCCGCTGGGCGCCCGGAAGATCGCGGACATCGGCGACGTCGTCCTCGACTCAGGAGTGACCCTTCCGGACGTGCGCCTGGCGTACGAGACGTGGGGACGCTTCGACGGGTCGAACGCCGTGCTCGTGCTGCACGCCCTGACCGGCGACAGCCACGTCGCCGGTCGCGCGCGGCCCGGTCACCCCACGCCGGGGTGGTGGAACGCCCTGGTCGGGCCGGGCAAGGCCATCGACACGGATCGCCTGTACGTCGTGGCGGCCAACATCCTCGGGGGTTGCCAGGGCTCGACCGGGCCGGCCTCGCGTGATCCCGACGGGCTGCCGTGGGGCGGCTCGTTCCCGGCGCTGACGGTTCGCGACCAGGTGCGTGCCGAGATCGCGCTCTCGGACCGCCTCGGTGTCGACCGCTGGCGAGGCGTCATCGGCGGGTCCGCCGGCGGCATGCGCGCGCTGGAGTGGGCGATCGAGCAGCCGGCGCGGGTCGAGCGCCTGTTCCTGCTCGCCACCAGCGCCGCCGCGTCGGCCGAGCAGATCGCGCTCTCCACGACCCAGATCGACGCGATCCGTGCGGACCCGGCGTACTTCGACGGCGACTACTACGACGGACCCCAAGGACCCCTGCAAGGCCTCGACCTCGCCCGGCGCATCGCCCACATCAGCTATCGCAGCGAGTACGAGCTGGCCGAGCGCTTCGGCCGCACGATGCAGGACGACGGCCGGTTCGCCGTCGAGTCCTACCTCCAGCACCACGGCGCCAAGCTCGTCGGCCGCTTCGACGCCAACTCGTACGTCGTGCTGAGCGCGGCGATGAACAGCCACGACGTCGGCCGCGATCGGGGCGGCATCACCGCGGCGCTCTCGCGGATCACGGCTCGTACGATCGTCGCCGGCATCGACTCCGACCGGCTCTACCCGTTGCACCAGCAGCAGGAGCTGGCCGACGGCATCCCCGGGTCGGGATCGCTCGAGGTCGTGAAGTCCGACCACGGGCACGACGGGTTCCTCGTCGAGTCCGAGCAGGTCGGCGAGCTGGCGCGTCAGCTGCTGGCTTGAGCGGCCTCAGCCCATTCCGCCTCGACGAGGGTGCCGTTGATCATGGCGCCGACTCGCGCACCCTGAGCAGCAGCGGCGATGACCTGCGATCCCGCATCGGCGACGTTGCCGGCCGCCCAGAGACCGGGCACGTTCGTCGCGCCCATCGGGTCGGCCGCGACGACCGGCCCCATCGGCGTGTCAGTCATCTCGAGGTCGAAGCCGGCGAAGGCATCGAGGTTGAGCACCATCCTCGGCGCCATGAAGACCGCATCCACCTCGTGCACGGATCCGGCCGCCCGTACGCCGTGCAGTGCGCCGTCGCGGCGGACGACCTCGCCGACCGGTCCGTCGACCACCTCGACTCCCCGGGCCGCGAACACCCGGCGCTCGGCCACATCGAGCTCGACTGTGTCGTTGAGGAAGAACACCACGTCGTCGCTCCACTGCCGCACCATCCGCACCTGGTGGCCCGACATCGGCTGCGTCGCCACCACCGCGAGGCGCTTGCCGGCGACCTCGTAACCGTGGCAGTACGGGCAGTGGAAGATGTCGACGCCGAACCCCTCCGCGACGCCGGGGAGGTCGGGCAACGCGTCGGTGATGCCAGCGGCGAGCACCACGTGCTTCGCGTGCAGCCGCTCGTCGCCCGCCACGACATGGAAGCCGCCGTCAGCGGCCTCGACCTTGGTCGCCACCTCCGCGACGATCTCGACCCCGAGCTTCTCGACCTGCCTGCGGCCGGTCTCGAGCAGCTCGAGCGGACTCAACCCGTCGACGCCGAGGTAGCCGTTGACGTGCGCGGCTCGCGCGTTGCGCGGCGGCCCACCGTCCAGGACGAGGACACGCCGACGAGCACGCCCGAGCACGAGGGCGGCGGACAGACCGGCCGCGCCGGCTCCGATGACGATGGTGTCGTATGCGTTGGGGTTCATGGACCCAGTGTTCGTCGAGGCCGCGCCACACGCAAATGCCTTTGCTGATGTGGCAAGATGACGCCATGACCGACGAACTCGCCAGCGCCCTGACCTCGGTGGGCCCCCGGCTGCGCGCTCTGCGCCAGCGCGGAGACGCGACCCTCGCGCAGCTGTCCGCCACCACGGGCATCTCCGTCAGCACGCTGTCGCGGCTCGAGTCGGGGCAGCGCAAGCCGACTCTCGAGCTCCTGCTGCCCCTGGCCAAGGCGCACGGCGTGACGCTCGACGAGCTGGTCGAGGCACCCCCCAGCGAGGACCCACGGATCCAGGCCGAGCCGATCACCCGGCACGGTCGCACGTACGTGCCGCTGACCCGGCAGGCCGGAGGTCCCCAGGCGTACAAGGTGGTCATGCCGCCGGGCCAGACGCCCGACGACACCGGCGGGCTCAAGACGCACGAGGGATATGAGTGGCTCTACGTGCTGTCGGGGCGACTGCGGCTCATGATCGGTGAGCACGACCTCGTCCTCGGTGTCGGCGAGGCGGCGGAGTTCGACACCCGTCTGCCCCACTGGCTCGGCAGCGCCGGCAAGGGCCCGGCCGAGGTCCTGTCGCTGTTCGGGCCGCAGGGCGAGCGCATGCACGTACGCGCCAAGCCCCGGTCCAAGGAGTAGTTGCCAGGACGGCAAACGGCTTTGTCGCCCGGTGGAGCATCGTCCACTATGGAGGCATGACCCACCAGCACGCCGAGCGTCCCGAGGACCACTTCACCCGCGAGTTCTGGGACGAGCGCTACGGTGCCGAGCAGGTCTGGAGCGGCAACCCCAACCCGCACCTCGTCACGTACGCCGCGCAGCTGCGACCGGGGACCGCGCTCGACTACGGCAGCGGCGAGGGCGCCGACGCGATCTGGCTCGCCCAGCAGGGGTGGCAGGTCACCGGCATCGACATCTCCTCGGTCGCCCTCGAGGGCGCCGCCGCGCGTGCGAAGCAGTCAGGCGTCGAGGCGACATGGCTGCAGGCCGACGCCTTCGAGTGGACGGCCGGCCCCACGTACGACCTGGTGTCCGCCCAGTTCATGCACCTGCCGCGAACGGGCCTCGTCCGCCTGCACCGCGAGCTCGCCGCCTCGGTCGCACCCGGTGGAACGCTGCTGATCGTTGGCCACCACCCGGTCGACGGCAGCCACACGCCTGAGAACCACGGGTCCGAGGATCCGCGCTTCACCGCGGAGGACGTGGCCGCGACCCTGGACCGGGCCGACTGGATGCCGATCGACGCCCTGACGCACGAGCGGGAATGGATCGACCGCGACGGAGATGCTGCCGTCGCGGTCGATGCCGTGCTGCGGGCCGTGCGCCGCGGTTAACGCTCCTCGCGGAACTCCACATGGCGCCCCGCGACGGGGTCGTACTTGCGCAGCCCCATGCGGTCGGGGTCGTTGCGGCGGCTCTTGCGGGTCACGTACGTGTATCCCGTGCCGGCGGTCGACCGGAGCTTGATGATGGGCCGGAGATCGGTTGATCGCGCCATGATGGTCACCTCTCGTTGATTGACAACCATTGTCAACAACCTATCGCGTCACGGCATTCCTCGCGCAGCGACATCGTCCGGTACGTACAGCACATCGGCCTCACCCCGCGGATCGAACCGGTCCGCGAAGTCGGCGTCATTGCGCTGCCAGACCTCGGTCCACAACCGTTCGTGGTCGTGGCCGCCGTCGAGATCACGCCGACGACCGCGTGCCCCCGCGGTCTCCAGCTCGACGTCGACCCAGACCGTCAGGTCGAAGCAGCCGTCGAGATCGGGGTGCAGGACGCCGATGGCGTCGACCACCAGCACCGCGACGTCGGGCAACGCCGTCGCCGGAGCCAGCGCCCTGGTCGTCCAGTCGAGGGGCCGGAACCGGACCGGTTGACCCAGACGGTACGGATCGAGCACCTCCTTGCGCATCCGCGCACGTTCCACGCCGTCCCAGTCGTACGAGCGACGGTGCGACCGCACGGGGTCGAGGAAGTCGTCACCCCGCAACCGGAGGCAGCTCGGGATGGTGGAGGCCAGCGCCTTGGCGAGGGTCGACTTCCCGGAGCCGGCGAAGCCGCTGACCGCCACGACCGTCCGCGGTCGGTCGTCGCGCAGCTGCTCGATGTGCGCGACGACGTCCTCGAGGGTCACCTGACGCTCCCCTCCGATCGGCTGCTGAACAGGCGAAAGCGTGCACAACCTGTCGCGTTCCCGACAGTGTGACGTATCTCCGAACCCTGCGTCATCCGTGCACGGGCCACGTAAAATGGGGCGATGACCGAGTGGATCCTGATCGGACTCGTCGTCGTCGCGGCGGTGCTCCTGGCGACGCACGCCGCAGCAGTCGCGTTCGTGGTCAGCAGGATCGTGTTCTCCGGCCGGCCCAAGCAGAAGCAGTGGAGCCCGAAGGAGTCAGACCACTCAGACCATCCGTCGCACGATGCTGAGCGGCGCGTGCTTCATGACCTGCCCTAGCGGGGCCCACGGCCACGCGGGCACGGCGGCATCGACGACTTCCTTCTCGATGTTCTTCACGAGCGCCCGGCAGCCGGTCTCGGTGTCGACCATCATCTTGGCCTCCTGCTGCACCCCCTCGTTCATCTCCGACGCGATGTAGCCGGGGTAGAGCGTCGTCACCTTGATGTCGAGCCCCTTGCGGCCGATCAGGTCGGAGCGGATGCCCTCGGCGATCGCGGCGATGCCGGCCTTGGTCGCGGCGTACGTCGTCATGGACGATGGCATGCCGCGCATTGCGGACATCGACGAGATCACGACGAGGTGCCCGGACTTGCGCTCGTAGAAGTGCTCCATCGCCGCCTCGCACTGCGCGATCGCCGCGATGAAGTTGGTCTCCGCGGTCTGCTTGTTCGCGTGGAACTTGCCCGTGCCGATACGGCCACCCTTGCCGAGCCCGGCGTTGACGATGACGCGGTCGAGCCCGCCGAGCTCCTTGATCGCCTGCTTGAACACCGTGAAGACCCGGTCGTGGTCGTTGACGTCGAGCTCGTGCACCACGACCTCGATGCCGGGATGTGCGGCGAGCAGCTCGTCGCGCAGCGCCTCGAGCCGGTCGAGCCGCCGAGCGGTGAGGGCGAGGTGGTGACCCTTGGCGGCGAGGATGCGGGCCATGCCGGCGCCGAGCCCGGAGCTGGCCCCGGTGATGAGAACGTTCTTGCGCATGTCAGTCCTTCTTCGACATCTGGACGGAGGCCTTGGCCATCATCGAGTAGTAAAGCGGGCGGGCAAAGCGCTTGGCGGCGTACGCGATCTTGCCGTCGCGATCGGTGAGGATGATGTGCCGGCCCTTCTCGACGCCCTTGATGACCCGGCCGGCGATGACGTCGGCGCTGAGCTTGGCGTTGTCGATCAGCTTGGCCGCCGACTTGTTGGCCGACTCGTCCTTGCCACGCAGCGACTCGGTGAGGTTGGTCTTGAAGAACGTCGGGCAGATCACCGAGACCTTGACGCCGTAGGGCTTGAGCTCGTGGAACAACGTCTCGCTCAGCGCCACGACGCCGGCCTTGACCGCGTTGTACTCGCTCATCCGCGGCGGGTGGACGAGACCGGCCGCCGACGCGGTGTTGACGATGTGGCCGCTGCCCTGCTGCTTGAGCATCGGCGCGAACGTACGGCAGCCGCGTGCGACGCCGAGCAGGTTGATGTCGACGATCCACTGCCACTGGTCCATCTCGGACAGCTCGATGCGCCCGCCCGCGGCGACCCCGGCGTTGTTGAAGAGGTAGTCGAGCCCGTCCCACTGCTCGACGACCCAGTCCCGCGCGGTCGCCCAGTCGACGTCCTGGGTCACGTCGAGCCTCGCGTACGTGACCCGGTCGAGGCCACGCAACGGCTCCGGCACGTCGGTGTGCACGTCGGTCGCGAGGACGCGACAGTCCCGATCGGCGAGCTGGCGTACGAGCGCGAGTCCGAGACCGGACGCCGCTCCGGTGACGAGGATGCGGGACCCGGGTGCGATGGACATGTTCAGATACTAGCGGTATCTCAAATCAGCGATAGGTGATCAGGTCCCTCGGCAGGTGGGTGCTCTCGTTGAGGGCCAGCAGCCGCGGCCCCGTCGAGCCGACGATGACCGTGCTGACGGCGGCATTGATCATGACGTCGTTGATCCGCTGGAACGCCGAGTCGTCACCGGTCAGCAGGTGCGAAGCGACCATCGCGATCGGGCCGCCGGAGGTGAACACCGCGATAGACCGGCCCGGCCCGGCGGCGGCGGCGACCTGGCCGAACGACGTCATGACCCGGTCGACGAACGCCTGATAGGTCTCGTCGTGGTCGCCCTCGCCGGCGATCCATCCGTCGAGGGCGACGTTGAGGTGCTGCTGGAACGCCTTGGCGTCGAGCGTCAGCGATGCCGGGTCGTGCGCCCGGGCAATCGCGAGGTGGTCGTACTCGTTCCAGCCCTCGTCGACGTCATAGCCGTCGCCCTGCCCGCACGCGTCGATCGCCGCGATCGCGGTCTGCGCGTGCCGCTTCATCGAGCCGGCGACCGCCGCGGTGGGCGCCCAGCCAGATGCCTCCCAGGACATCCCGAGTGCGGTCGACTGCTGCATGCCGGTCGGCGAGAGCTGGTCGTAGTCATCGGACCCGAACGACGCCTGGCCGTGACGGATGAGGTGGACGGATCCCATGCCGGGAGCCTAGCGGTGGGGCTCACGCAAAAGTTTGGGTCACATGACTCGTCAGTAACCGAAATTCGCTCCTAGTCTGAGCGGATGGGACTTGAGGGAGTGTCGTTTCCTACGGACAGCACGTCAGCAGCGGCCCGGACGATCCTGTCCGACGCGTTGCGCAAGGCCGACCCGGTCGGCGCGCGGGCGGTCGAGAACGAGACCAACTGGCGCCGCAACTACCTCAACCACTTCCGTCGTGCCCTCGAAGCCGGCATCGGCGAGGCCACCGCCGCGCACTCGATCGCGGCCGAGGGCCTGCGCAGCGCCCACGACCTGATGCGGTTCGGTGACGTCGCGCTCGACGACGCGATCACCGGCACCGCTCTGTCACAGGTGTTCCACACCCGCACCGTCACGGGAGACGCCGAGCCGGAGACCGAGCTGTCGATCCCCTATCGCGGCGAGCGGCTCCGCGGCCAGGCGCTGCTGGACCAGCTCGACGCATGGGTCGACCGGGGCGTCATCACGCAGTCGTGCTCCGAGGCGGTCCAGACGGTCCAGGACAACCCCGAGTGGCTGCGGCTCGAGGGCGACACGATCGTGGTGCTGGGAGCCGGCGCCGAGATGGCGCCCTATCGCGCGTTGCTGCGCTGGGGTGCCGAGGTCGTCGCGATCGACCTGCCCCGTCCCGACATGCAGGAGCGCGTCCGCACGTACGCCGAGCAGTCGGCCAGCCGCGTGCACGTCCCGGCCCGCATCGTGACGAACGGCGACGACGACTCCGGCGCCGACCTGGTCACCGAGCTGTCGGCCGTCGCGCACTGGCTCGACGGGTTCAAGGGCCGCCTGGTGCTGGGCAACTACTGCTATGCCGACGGCTCGTCCCACGTACGGGTGTCGATGGCCGCCGACGCGCTCGCCGCCCACCTCGTGCAGCAGCGACACGACACGGCACTCGCGTTCCTCGCGACACCGACCGACACGTTCGCGGTGCCGGCGGCCGAGGTCGCGTACGCCAACCGCGCCTACGCCGAGTCGTCCAGGATGCTTCGCGCGCCCTTGCGGATGATCAGCGGAGGCCGGCTCCTGCAGCGCAACTACCCGCCCGGCGCCGACCCCGGCGTGTGCGATGCCCTGGTGCCGCAGCAGGGTCCCAACTACGCCCTCGCCAAGCGACTCCAGCGCTGGCGCGCGACCACCGCGCGCGACCAGGGCACGACGGTGTCGCTCAACGTCGCACCCGCGACGCGTACGCGCTCGGTCGTCAAGAACAAGGCGCTCGCTGCGGCGTACGCGGGGGCGCACCGGTTCGGCGTCGAGGTCTTCGAGCCGGCGACGAGCAACACGCTGATGGCGGCCCTCATGGCGTACGACCTGAAGTCCGGCGCCCCCGCGCAGCCGGAGCCGTGGCAGGACGAGGCGGTCAACGCCGCACACGGCGGGCTGTGGACGACGGCCTATCACCCGCGCAGCGCGCTGGGACTCGCCGCGGTGCTCGGCATCGGCGCCCTCCGAGGCTGACGCCCGCCACGCCCGCCAACTTTTGAAGCGTTGGGCAGGCTCCCAGCCGGTTTTACCTGCGCAAGGCTTCAAAAGTTGGCCAGGAGCCCGGCTCAGCGACCGGTGAACGTGGCCTTGCGCTTGTCGAGGAACGCCTGGCCGCCCTCGGCGAAGTCGGCGGTCGAGAACAGGGCGATCTGACCGGCGCGCTCGCGGTCGAGCGCCTCGTCGAGGTGGCTCAGAGTCGTGGCGTTGATGGCCGCCTTCGTGGCCCCGAGCGCGACGGTCGGGCCGTTGCCGAGCTTGTCGATCAGTGTCGCCAGCTCCGCGTCGTACGCCTCGTCGTCGAGCGACTTGTGGATCAGGCCGATCTCCGCCGCGACGTCGGCGGGGAGCCGCTCGCCGAGCAGCGCCATCCGGTTGGCGCGGGCGCGGCCGATCGATGCCGCGATGAGCTCGGTGGCACCGCCGTCGGGCATCAGGCCGATGTTGACGAAGGCGAGCAGGAAGTAGCTGGACCGCTTCGCCAGCGTGAGGTCGGCGGCGATCGCGATGGAGACACCGACGCCGGCGGCGAGGCCGTTCACCGCGCTGACGACGGGCACGGGCGTACGCGTGATCGCCCGGACCAACCGGTTCGCGCCGTCGAGCGTTGCGGCGCCGTCGAAGCCGGGGCCGAGCGCGGCACCGGAGCTGAACGCCCGACCGCTGCCCGTGATGACGATGAGGCGCAGGTCCGACGCCTCCTCGATCGCAGCGGCGGCATCGTCGAGCATGTCGGCCGTGAGGGCGTTGAGCCGCTCGGGCTCGTTCCACGTGATCGTGAGGACACCGTCGGTGGTGTCGAGCAAGACGGACGTGCTCATGGGTTCCTCCATTGGCCGAGCAGCGTCTGCAGCACCGCGATGAGCGCGATGGGCTGGTCGAGCATGATGTGGTGGCCGGCGTCGCGGATGACCGTGACCGGCACGTTGCGGCCCAGGCGCTCGGCGACGACGTCGGTGATGTCGGTCGTGGCCATGCCGCGCTCGCCGCGGATCAGCGCGATGTCGCAGGTCGCCTCGGCGAGGTCCTCGGGCTCCATCCGCGCCCGCAGGAAGATCCGCGGGTCGAACTTCCACGTCCAGCCGCCCTCGACCTCCCGGATCGAGCCTACGGCGATGTGCTGGTGGATGTAGGGCAGCGTCGCGGCGTCCGCCGGAAGCGTACGGAAGCGAGCCAGGATGGATTCGCGGTCGGCATAGGTCTTGTTGCCCGGCACGTGCTCCTTGGCAACCCATTCCCGCGCCTCGGGCGACATCTCGCGGACCGGCGAGTCGATCGCCGCGGCTCCGCGGATCGCGTGGCCATGGCGCTGGGCTGCGGTCAGCACCACGAAACCGCCCATGCTGTGACCGAGCAGGACTGGCGGTTCGTCGGACTCGGCGCGGGCTACGGCCATGAGCTCGTCGGCCCAGGCATCGAGCGAGTAGCGCTCGCGCCGACCGCTGTCGCCGTGCCCGCTCAGGTCGACCGCGATGACACGATGCCCTGCAGCGAGGTGAGGCGCGACGTGGTCCCACCAGCCGGCGTGGGCCGCACCGCCGTGCACCAGGATCGCGACCGGGTCGCCGCTCTTGCCCCACGCGCGGTACGCGATGCGTACGCCGTCGGCGTCGACCTCGGCCCGGTCGTACGACTGCCCCAAGGCATCGGTGAACCACGTGGGAATCTCTGGGCTCATCCGAGGCCTCCTCACGTGCCTGTTCGGGCCGACTCTAGGCCAGCCGCCCAGTCGAACCGCGTTCAGGTTCGCGCCGAGTCTAAGAACTTCCCCAGTGTTGATGGTTGCGCGCAGAAACCTTGCCGGATCCCGACATCATGAGCACGTGAAGATCTCGGGTCGTTGGTCGGCCGTCCCTCCTGTCGTCCTCGTCGCGTCAGCAGTTCTGACCGCAACCGTCCTGTCGGGACCCGCCCAGGCCGCCACGACGCCCACCATCTCCGGCACCGTGACCAACCAGCAGGGCGAACGCCTCAGCGACATCGTCGTCCTTGGCGAGCGTTACGACTCGACTGATCACAGGTGGCAGGTCGAGGACCGCACCAGCACGAACGCGAACGGCCAGTACTCACTCACGTCGCGCGCCGGGACGTACCGCCTCTTCTTCCACGACATGCAGTCCGCCGTCTACGCCCAACGCTGGTACCCGAACGCCGGCTGGTCCGGCGGCGCAACGTCGATCACGGTCACCCGCTACTCGGTCCCACGTCGCAACGTCGTCATGCCGGTCGGCGCCACGATCAGCGGCACGGTGAGTCCCCGCCAGGCCGGCTTGGTGGTCGAGGCTGACAGCCATCCCTGGAACGTCGTCCCGGACGGCGAGGACGACCCTCACTTCGACGTGACGGACGACGACGGGCACTACACGATCACCGGGCTTCCGGCCGGAACCCAGCACGTGAAGGTCGAGGCTCGAGACCCCGCACGAGGACCCGACGACACGGCGCAGTTCTGGTACGGCCAGAGCGCGTACTACGAGAAGTCGACCCCCGTGAGCACGCCGATCGGCAAGACCGTCACCGGCATCGACATCACGGCACCGGTCGCCAAGCACATCACCGGCAGGCTGCGGTTGCCGAGCCGGGTGTCGCCGCGGCGCGCGATCGTGTTCGTCTGGGATCGCTACGACAACCTGGTCGAGCAGGTGAACACCGAGCTGGACGGCACCTGGAAGGCTCCGGTGGCCGCGGGCTACTACAAGATCCAGTACGGGGTCGACTACGGCGCCTCGTTCGAGCAGAAGTGGCACGGCGGCACGAGCTTCGGGACGGCCTCCAGTGTCGTGCTCTCGCCCACGGCGACGTCAGCCACGGTGAACGACTCCATGCACTTCTAGGCTTCCGAGCCGAGTGGCTGGCAGGATCGAATGATGCAGCAGCCGAGCGTCATCGTGGTCGGCGGCGGCGCGATGGGTTCGAGCGTCGCGTGCGAGTTGGCGCGGCGAGGTCATCAGGTCACGGTCCTGGAGCAGCACGCCATGCTGCATCCCCAGGGCAGCTCTCACGGCTCGTCCCGGATCGTGCGACTCGTCTACGACGACCCGTTCTACGTACGGCTCGCCCTGACCGCCCGCCCGTTGTGGGACGAGCTGCAGCAGCAGAGCGACCTCGAGGTGTTCCGCCAGACCGGCGGCGTCGACCACGGTCCCCGCGAGCTCCTGGAACCCTTCGCTGCTGCGCTCGACCAAGCCGGGGTGGCGTACGAGTGGCTCACCGCCGAGCAGGCCGCAGATCGCTGGCCGGGCCTGCGCTTCGACCAGACCGTGCTGTTCCAGCCCGACGCCGGGGTGGCGCACCCCGACCACACGCTGACGATCCTGCAGCGCGAAGCCATCGCGCACGGCGCCGCATGGCATCCGCACACTCGGGTCGATGCGATCGACGAGACGGATGCCGGCGTCAGCGTCACGGCGGGCGAACGTACGTTCACCGCCGACCGGGTCGTGCTCACCGCCGGCGTCTGGAGCCACCGGCTCGCCGACCTGCCGGCCGAGACCGCGACCCAGGTGCAGCCTGCTCACTTCACGCCGAACGACGAGGCAACACCGTGGCCGACGTTCATCCACCGCCGCACCGACGAGCACGGCGAGGCGATCCCCGAGGCGTACGGGCTGCCGTCGCCCGATGGCATCAAGGTCGGCTTCCACGGCGGCGGCAAGGTGGTCGACCCGGACGATCGCGACTTCGCGGTCGTCGAGGCAGAGGTCGACGACCTTCGAACGTACGTCGGGGAGTGGCTGCCCGGCGTCGACCCCGCGACCCTCGACTCCGGCACCTGCCTCTACGGCGGCCTGGCCGAGGACGACTTCATCATCGACCGCACCGGCCGGCTCACCATTGCGGCCGGGTTCTCCGGGCACGGCTTCAAGTTCGTGCCGCTCGTCGGCCGCATGGTCGCCGACCTCGTGGCGGGCACCGCAGATCCCGAGCCGAGGTTCACTGTGGGGGCACATCGACCTGTGGGGTGAGGCAGGATGTCTCCAACAGCGACGTCGGTCACAGTGAACGACTCCCTGCGCTTCTAGGCCTTTAGGGTGTGACCATGTCACTTGCAGGCAAGACCATCATCATGTCCGGCGGGTCCCGTGGGATCGGCGAGGCCATCGCGCTGCGCGCCGCCCGGGACGGCGCCAACGTCGCCCTCCTCGCCAAGACGACCGAGCCGCACCCCAAGCTGCCCGGCACGATCTACACCGCTGCGGCGGCGATCGAGGAGGCCGGCGGCAAGGCGCTCCCGCTCGTCGGTGACATCCGCGACGACGAGTTCGTCATCGACGCCGTCGCCAAGACGGCCGAGGCGTTCGGCGGCATCGACATCGTGGTCAACAACGCGAGCGCGATCGACCTGACCGACACCGCCGAGGTCTCGATGAAGAAGTACGACCTCATGAACGACATCAACACGCGCGGCTCCTTCCTGCTCGCCAAGTCCTCGATCGAGTGGCTCAAGAAGTCCGACAACGCCCACATCCTGACGCTGTCACCACCGCTGAGCCTCGACCCCAAGTGGTTCACGAAGCACACGGCCTACACGATCGCCAAGTACGGCATGAGCCTCGTGACGCTCGGCCTCAGCGAGGAGCTGCGCCCGTTCGGCATCGCCGCCAACTCGCTGTGGCCGCGCACCGCGATCGACACCGCCGCGGTCCGCAACGTCGTCGGCGCCGGCCTCGTCAGCCACTCCCGCACGCCGGCGATCATGGCCGACGCGGCGTACGAGATCATCACGAAGCCGAGCCGCGAGTACACCGGCCAGTTCCTGATCGACGACGACGTGCTCGAGGACGCCGGCGTCACAGACTTCTCGATCTACCTCAACGGCGGCACCGAGGAGGAGCTCGCGCTCGACTTCTGGGTCGAGCCCAAGGGCCCGCACAACCCCGAGCTCACGCTGCACTGACGGTTTACTCGATGGCGGGGGCCAGGTAGGCACGGTCGGCGACGACGTCCTCTTCCCACATCCGGAAGTCGCGGCCGTGCATCAGACGTACGGGCGTCCGCGGATCGATGCCCAGGTTCTCGACGACCGTCCACGCCAGCTGCTGACGCTGCAAGGCATGCCCCTCGGCGGACAGGTCGCAGAGTGCGCCACCGCTGCCGGTCAGCGTGACCGTGACGCGGGCGGAGGTCTGCTCGATGGACTTGACGCCGGTGCCGCGCCTGCAGAACGTACCCCAGTAGGTCGAATAGGTCCTGCCCTTCATCGGCTCCCCCGCCATCAATGCCTCGATCGCGGCTGCGGTCCGGGCCCGTGGTGTCCTGACGTCGAGGCTCGGCCAGATGGGTGCTGGCACCGCCACCAACTGGTCGGTGTCGTTGTCGACGAGGAACATCGTGGCCGGCGTCTCCGTCCGGCGCTGCATCGTCTTGGTCTTCCCGTCGACGGTGTAGCTGAGGGCGGTGCCGTCGACTCTCATGCCGGTGAACGACACGACTCTGTTCCGAGGACACCCCACGAGCGTCGAGCTCTCGACCTTCGCAGTGACTGTCGCGGGGGCCGGATCCAAGGCCCAGGTGCCGCCCACCGAGTTGCAACCGTCGTAGCCGGCGAACGTGCCGTCGTAGTTGAACCGGATGTACGGCGTGTTGGGGCCTCGGGCGGTCTTGGGAGTGGCGCCCCAGGTCCCGAGCAGCTGGCGCTCGGTCACCGACGGGCCAGCGTCGGACGGCGTTGCGTGCGTCGGCGACGGCCCGTCGGAGCCCAGCGTGCAGCCGCCGAGGAGCAGGACGAGCACTCCGGTGGCTTGGGCCGCAACGGTTCGCATACTTCACTATGTCGGCGCGGTGACGCATCGTCTCGAAGTTTCTCCACCAAGGTACTTGACACATCGGTTAATTAACGAATACGTTAAATGCATGGCAACCGATCAGCTCAGCAAGGTGTTCTCGGCACTCGCCGACCCGACGCGGCGTGACATCCTCACGCGGCTGGGTCAGGGGGACGCCACTGTCACCGAGCTCGCCGACCCGTTCCCGATCAGCCTCCCGGCGATCTCGCGACACCTCAAGGTGCTCGAGACCGCCGGCCTGATCAGCCGGGACAAGCGGGCGCAGTGGCGGACGAACAGCCTCGAGGCTGCGCCACTCAAGGAGGCGACGACGTGGATGGAACACCTCAGCCACCTGTGGGATGACCGCTTCGACCGTCTCGACGCGCATCTCGCCGCCATGAAGGCCCTGCAGGACCCCACGGACACCGACAAGGAAAAGGGACAGAACGATGACTGAAACCACGTACGAGGTCAACATCTCGCGCTACTTCGACGCCCCGCCGGAGCTCGTCTACCGGGCGTTCTCGGATCCCGAGCAGCTGGCTCAGTGGTTCGGGCCGCTGATGTTCGTCGTCCCGATCGACACCGTCGACATCGACGTACGGAGCGGTGGCCACTGGAAGATGACGATGGTCGGCAAGGACAACCCCGAGTGGCGGGCGCCGATCAACGCATCGTTCACCGAGGTCGTCGAGAACCAGCTCATCGTCGGCTACGAGACCGCCGAGTCGATCCCCGGCATCGAGGACGGCACGCAGATGTCGCTGTCGATCGAGTTCATCCCCGAGGGCGACGGCACTCGCCTCCAGCTGCGCCAGGGCCCGTTCCCCGAGCAGATGCACGAGATGAGCGAGCTCGGCTGGAACCAGTCGTTCTACAAGCTCGACGCCCTGCTCGCGACGCCGGCGCAGTACCGCAACACGCCCACGGAGGCGGACGCGTCATGACGACGATCACCCCGTTCCTGTGGTTCGACGACAACGCCGAGCAGGCCATCGAGCGCTACCGCACGGTGTTCGACGACACCGAGGTCGTCGACGAGAACCGGCTCCCCGACGGCGCGCTGTTCGTCGCGACCATCCGCCTCCAGGGCACGACGCTGACGCTCATGAACGGTGGGCCGATGCACAAGCTCACCGATGCGTTCTCGCTGTCCGTCAGCGTCGAGACGCAGGAGGAAGTCGACCGCATCTCGGACGCCCTCATCGAGGGTGGCGGTGAGCAGGGTCCGTGCGGCTGGCTCGTCGACGCGTTCGGCCTCTCGTGGCAGGTCGTGCCCACGCTGATGATGCAGCTGTTCAGCGATCCCGACCGTGAGAAGGCCGGCCGCGCCCAAGCCGCCATGATGCAGATGAAGCGGCTCGACCTCCAGGCTCTTCAGGATGCCTTCGACGGCAGGTGAGTCGTAGGCTGGCCGCATGATCGGCCGGCTCCACCACATCATCCTGGACGCCGCCGACCCTCAGGGATCGGCGGCGTTCTGGTCTGCGCTGCTGGGTCAGCCGGTCACGTACGACGACGGTGACTTCGTCGTCGTGTCGGTCGACCAGGAGACCTCCGGCATCGCATTCCAACGAGCGCCCAACCACGTGGCCCCGACCTGGCCCGATCCGATCGTCGGTCAGCAGGTGCACGTCGACGTCGCGGTGGACGACCCGGCGACGGCAGGCCCGGAGGTCGTGGCACTCGGCGCCCGGCATCTCGAGGACGACGTCTACGCCGATCCGGCCGGCCACCCGTTCTGCCTGATCCGCCGGCCGCCGTGGATGTCGGCCTGACTCAGACGGCTCGCGCCTCGACCGGCGTACCGACGACCACCGTGCGCGTGACCGTGCACAACCGGTCGTGGGACTGGGCGATCGCCCGCGGCAGGCTCTCCTTGGCGCGGTCACCGTCGTCACCCTCGGGGAACGTCACGTCGAACGTCACCTGGATGTTGGTGAGCCGGTTGCCGAGCTCGTCGCGGATCTTGTCGGCGCGGATCGAGACGTCGAACGACTCCGGGTCGACCCGCTTGCCGACGAGGTAGTCGACGTCGATCGCGCTGCATCCGGCGATGCCGGCCAGCAACAGCTCGATCGGGGTGAAGTCATCGTCATTGCCCTCGCCGAAGTCCAAGGTCTTCCCTCGTACGTTCGTCGCGCGGAAGCGGGCCTTGCCGGTACGGGTCAGCTCAACGGATCGCTCGGAGTCAGTCGTCATACCGCGACGCTATCTCGGCGGATGGAGACAGGTAGGCTCCGCTGGTGCTCAAGACCCTCGCCGCCCTGACCTCGGTCGCCGCCCTCACGTCACTCGCGGGCTGCGGCAACGCCGTCGATGCCGAGCCGCCGGCCGGACTGGCGGGGATCTCGGTGACGGCCGGAGGCCATCTCGTGATCGACGTGTTCGTCTGCCGCGACAAGGTCGACAAGATCGAGATCGCGCGCGACCGGGAGGGACTGAAGGAGACGGAGGAGAATCCCGTCGTACGCACGTACACCTTCGAACGCCCGATGACCGGCCACATCACCCTGGACCTCGCCAGGCCTGCGGCCGGCTGGTCACCCCAGGCCCCGACCACGTTCGAGGCCGGCAAGGGCTACATCGTCACCGGCGAGAGCAGCAAGGGCTACGACAGCGAGACGTTCCAGGTGAACGTCGAGGGCGACGGCGTCGACGCGCTCAAGCCCGGCGCGGTCTATACGTCCGACGACGACACGACGAAGCTGACGGCCCACACGCCCGCGGAGTTCGAGAAGAACGCCAAGAAGGTCTGCGCCTGACGATCAGGTGATCCCGGTCGTGAGGTCCTGGCCCTGGGGCTTCTCGCCCTCGCCCTGCTCGATCGACCGGGACTCCGGACGCGAGCCACCCGGGGCCATCATCTCGGTGATCTCGGCAGCCAGCGAGGCGTTCAGCTCGCCCCAGCCGACCTTGTAGCCGTAGACCGTCCGCAGCGACCGGGCCTCGTAGTCGCCGCACATGATGTCGACGTCATCGGCCGTGATCAGGCTCGGGTGCGCGACGCCGACCGACTCGGAGACCTTGACGATCTCCTTGCGGAACGTCCGGATGTATTGCGCGCAGCGCTCCGCCTTGGAGGTCGGGTCGAGCCCGTGCGCCAGCCACGGGTCCTGCGTCGCGACGCCGGTGGGGCAGCGGTCCGTGTGGCACTTCTGCGACTGGATGCAGCCGATCGACATCATCGCCTCGCGGGCGACGTTCATCATGTCGGCGCCGAGCGCGAACGCCACGACGGCGTTGTCGACCAGGCCGAGCTTGCCCGACCCGATGAACGTGACGTCGTCGGTCAGTCCGGCCTCGGCGAACGTCCCGTAGACCCTGGAGAAGCCCATCCGGAACGGCAGCGCGATCGAGTCCGCGAAGATGGGCGGCGACGCACCGGTGCCGCCCTCGCCGCCGTCGATCGTCACGAAGTCGACGCCGCGATCCCGCTTCGACATGAGGCGGGTGAGCTCGTACCAGAACTCCATCTCGCCGACCGCGCTCTTGATGCCGACCGGCAGACCCGTCTCGGTGCCGATCAGCTCGACGAAGTCGAGGAGGCTGTCAACGTCCGTGAACGCCGTGTGCCGCGACGGACTCGCGCAGTCCTGACCCATCGGGATCCCTCGGATCTCGCTGATCTCCTGCGTCACCTTGGCGGCCGGCAGCAGGCCACCGAGCCCCGGCTTCGCGCCTTGCGAGAGCTTGATCTCGACCGCCCGGACGGGTGCTGACTCGACGACCGCCTTGAGCTTGTCGAGCGAGAACGTGCCGTCCTCGTTGCGGCAGCCGAAGTACGCCGTTCCGATCTGCAGGGTGATGTCGCCGCCCTGCCGGTGGTGCGTCGACAGGCCACCCTCGCCGGTGTTGTGCATGCAGCCAGCGAGCTTGGCGCCGCGATTGAGCGCCTGGATCGCGTTGCCCGACATCGACCCGAAGCTCATGCCGGAGACGTTGATCAACGAGTCCGGGCGGAACGCCTTGGCCCGGCCGCGCGGCCCGCCGAGCACCTTGGCGCTGGGCAGCCCGATCTTCTCGGCGTGGTCGTGGGGCAGCGAGTCGGCGAACGTGCGGTGCTTGATGATCGCGTAGCCCGGCGTGTGCTCGATGTCGTTGTCGGTGCCGAACCCCGAGTAGTTGTTCTCCTGCTTCGACGACGCATAGATCCACGAGCGTTGGTCACGGCTGAACGGCCGCTCCTCGTCGTTGCCGGTGACGATGTACTGCCGCAGCTCCGGGCCGATGGTCTCCAGCCAATAGCGAGCGTGCGCGAGAACCGGATAGTTGCGCATCAGTGCGTGCTTCTTCTGCGTCAGGTCGCGCACCGCCACGGCACCGAGAGCGACTCCGACTCCACCGATGACACGGCTCAGCTTCATGTCCAAGTCCTACTCCCCGCCCCAAGGGTTGTCCATCTGAACGTGCCGCTTGGCGACGTGATCGGGCAGCTGGCAAAGGACTAGTCCTTTTGAGCCATTTTTGCTTGGCACGCAACAAATGCCCGCAATCGCAGGCTCGCGGTCGTACGGTCGAAGGGAAGCGCTGGAAGGACTTTCTCGGATGAGCGTCTATCTGTTCGACATGGACGGCGAGCCCATCGCGTTCAGGCGGACCTGGACCGACCCGTACGTCTTCGACCTGTCGGGTCGCTGGATCGGCTGGTTCCCCTGGGACGACCACGACGCGGTGGACCGCGCGGGCCACTACCTCGGCACCGTCGTGGACGACCGGCTCGTGCGCCGCAACGACTGGTACGAGCGACCGTGCCCCGCGACCCCGGACGGCCCGGGCGACGCGATGCCGACCGGACGGCCCATGACGCCGCACGCGTTCCCCAACCGGTTCGCGTACGAGGACGCGCTCGTCCACCACCTGACCTAGTTTCGGCATGCGGCAGCGTGCCGCACCCCGGAGACTGGTGGGATGCCCGCCACCCGCAGCCTTGTCACCGGAGCGACCGGCTACGTCGGTGGCCGTCTCGTGCCCCAGCTTGTCGCCGCCGGGCACGACGTACGCGTCATGGTCCGCGACGAGCGCAAGGCCCGGGCCCACGACTGGGCCGACGACGTCGAGATCACCCGGGCCGACGCGACCGAAGCCGACCAGGTCGCCGCAGCGCTCGACGGCATCGATGTCGCGTACTTCCTGCTGCACTCGATCGGCAGCGGCAGCGACTTCGCCGAGACCGAGCGCGGGATCGCCGAGACGTTCGCCGCAGCTGCCAAGGCCGCCGGGGTGCGCCGCATCGTCTACCTCGGCGGCATGTCACCCGAGGGCGAGGAGCTGTCGGAGCACCTGCGCTCCCGCGAGGAGGTCGGCGAGATCCTGCTCGCCTCGGGCGTGCCGACGGCGGTGCTGCAGGCCGGCGTCATCATCGGCTCCGGCTCCGCGTCGTTCGAGATGCTCCGCTACTTGACCGAGCGCCTGCCGGTCATGGTCACGCCGAAGTGGGTCCACACCCGCATCCAGCCCATCGCGATTCGCGACGTCCTGCGCTATCTCGTCGCGTGCGCGTCGTTGCCGGAGGAGGTCAACCGGCGCTTCGACATCGGCGGGCCCGACGTGCTGACCTACTTCGACATGATGCAGCGATACGCCGCCGTCGCAGGGCTGCCCAGGCGGCGCGTGCTGCCGGTGCCCGTGCTGTCGCCGGGGCTGTCGAGCCACTGGGTCGGCCTCATCACCCCGGTGCCGGCGAGCCTCGCGCGGCCGCTCGTCGAGTCGCTCCGCAACACCGTGGTCGCGGCCGAGACGGACATCAAAACGTACGTGCCGGACCCGCCTGAAGGGTTGATCGGCTTCGACCGGTCGGTGCAGCTCGCCCTCACCAAGATCCAGGACCTCGACGTGCCGACCCGCTGGTCCTCCGCATCGACGGCCGGCGCGCCCGCGGAGGGCCTGCCGACCGATCCTGACTGGGCCGGGGGCTCGCTCTACACCGATGAACGTACGCGTGAGGTGCGCGCGAGCCCGGAGCACCTGTGGACGATCATCGAGGGCATCGGCGGCCGCAACGGTTGGTACTCGTGGGCACTCGCCTGGTGGGTCCGCGGCCTGCTCGACCGCGCCGTCGGCGGCCCTGGGCTGCGACGCGGTCGGCGCAACGACCGCGACCTCGTGGTCGGCGACGCCCTCGACTTCTGGCGCGTCGAGGAGACCGACGACCATACGTTCCTGCGCCTCCGCGCCGAGATGAAGCTGCCGGGCCTGGCCTGGCTCGAGCTGCAGGTGGGCTCGACCGACGGAGGGACGACCACGTTCCACCACCGGGCGCTGTTCCATCCCAAGGGTCTGCTCGGCCACCTCTACTGGTGGTCGATCTATCCGTTCCACGGCATCATCTTCGGCTCGATGCAGAAGAACATCGCCAAGGCTGCCGAGGCGCTCGAGCACGGCGCTCGACAGGCGGATCGGCCGCAGTCCTGAGACGATCCCTTGGGGAGAGGGAGCGACATGGGAGACGTCCAGTCCAAGGGTGAGCAGGCACGACACAGTGACACGATGCGCGCGGCCGCCAGGGTCGGGCTCGCGGCGTTCGGCCTGGTGCACCTGCTGATCGCGTGGCTCGCCCTGCAGATCGCCTGGGGCCACGGCGGCAAGGCCGACAGCCAGGGCGCCCTGCAAGCCGTCGCCAAGGAACCTTTCGGCGAGGTTCTGCTGTGGGTCGTCGCCGCAGGACTGCTGGCACTGACCGTCTGGCAGGTCATGACCGCGCTGTGGGGGCACCGCTCGGAGTCCGACGAGAAGAGCCGCACCATGAAGCGTCTCGCGGCAGTCGGCCGGGCGATCGTCTATGCCGCGATCGGGTTCTCGGCCGCCCGCACCGCATCGGGCTCCGGGTCCGGGGGCAAGAGCCAGGACCAGGAAGGGGAGGGCCTCACGGCGGACCTGCTCTCCGCCCCAGCGGGCCGGGTCCTCGTCGCCGCGATCGGGATCGGGATCCTGGTGGTCGCGGCCCGGCACGTGCACCGAGGGGTCACCGACAACTTCACCCACGACCTGGAGGCCGGCGCCACCGGCGGGTCCACCGGCTCGGCGATCCTGCTGTTCGGCCGGGTCGGGTACGTCGGCAAGGGTGCGGCGATCGGGATCGTCGGGGCGCTCTTCGGATGGGCGGCACTGTCGTACGACCCGGACAAGGCCGGCGGGCTCGACGACGCCCTCAAGACGGTGCGCGACCAGCCCTACGGCCCCTACCTGCTGAGCCTCGTCGCGCTCGGCCTCGCGGCGTTCGGGCTCTTCTGCTTCGCCTGGGCACGCTACGTCCGTACGCGCTGAGGGTGCCGCCAGCGGTTGCGGGCGCCAACCAGTCCCCAGAGGATTGTGGCCATGGACCTCTTCCGCACCAAGTCCGTGGAACGCTCGATCGAGGAGACCGACGAGCCTGAGCACACGCTCCGCAAGGAGCTCTCCGCCTGGGACCTCACGTTCTTCGGCGTGGGTGTCGTGATCGGCACCGGCATCTTCGTGCTGACCGGAGAGCAGGCACACGTCAATGCCGGTCCGGCAGTCGTCATCTCGTTCATCGTCGCCGGGATCGCCTGCGGGCTCGCCGGGCTCTGCTACGCCGAGTTCGCCTCGACCGTGCCGGTGGCGGGCAGTGCGTACACGTTCTCGTACGCGACCCTCGGCGAGCTCATCGCCTGGATCATCGGCTGGGACCTCGTGCTCGAGCTCGCCCTGGGTGCCGCGGTGGTCGCGCGCGGCTGGTCGGCGTACCTGCAGGACCTGTTCGACCTGCCGACGTGGCTCGCCGGCGACAAGGCCAAGCCCGACATCGGTGCCATCGCGATCGTGCTGGCGCTGACCGTCATCGGCGTGCTCGGCACCAAGCTGTCCGGCCGGTTCACCGGCGTCCTGGTCGTCATCAAGGTCGCCGTCGTGTCGTTCGTCGTGATCGCCGGTCTGTTCTTCATCAAGTGGTCCAACTACCAGCCGTTCGTTCCTGCGTCCAAGCCTGCTGAGGGTGGCAAGGGTGCCGACCAGACGCTCCTGCAGGGCGTCTTCGGCGTCGATCCGACGGCCTTCGGTGCGTACGGCATCGTCGCCGCGGCATCGGTGGTGTTCTTCGCCTACATCGGCTTCGACATCGTCGCGACCTCGGCGGAGGAGACCAAGAACCCGCAGCGCGACGTCCCCCGCGGCATCCTCGGCTCGCTCGCGATCTGCACCGCGTTGTACGTCGCGGTGTCGTTCGTGATCACCGGCATGCTGAAGTACAGCGACGACCGCATGAGCACAGCCGCGCCGCTGTCCGCCGCTTTCGACGCCAACGGCGCCGGGTGGGCCTCCAAGATCATCTCCACCGGCGCGGTCGCCGGCCTTACGACGGTGGTCCTGGTCCTGATGCTCGGGCAGGCTCGGGTGCTGTTCGCGATGTCGCGCGACGGCCTGCTGCCGATCGGGCTCGCGAAGGTGCACCCGCGCTTCGGCACGCCCTACCGCATCACGATCCTGACCGGCCTGTTCGTCGCGGTGCTGGCCGGCCTCGTGCCGCTGTCGGAGCTGTCCAAGCTCGTGAGCATCGGCACACTGTTCGCGTTCGTCCTCGTGTCGGCCGGCGTCGTCATCCTGCGCCGCACCCGCGGCGACCTGCACCGCCCCTTCCGCGTGCCGGCCGTGCCGTGGATCCCGGCGTTGTCGATCCTTGCCTGCGCCTGGCTCATGGTGAACCTGTCGATCGAGACCTGGATACGGTTCCTGGTCTGGCTCGTGATCGGGTTCGTCCTCTACTTCGTGTACGGCTACCGCAGCTCGCGTCTGGGTCGCGGCCTCAAGCAGGCGTCGGCCGAGGGAGCCGCAGTACCCTCCGTGGAATGAGCACACCCACGGTCACCGAGGTCGCCGACGGCGTCCACTTCGTGCAGGGCAAGGCCGTCAACTGGACGATCCTCACCGAGGGCGACGCGTTCACGCTCGTCGACGGCGGCTATCCGGGCGACCTCGATGCCGTGCTGTCGTCGATCGAGCGGGTCGGTCGTACGCTCGACCAGCTTGCCGCGGTGCTCGTGACGCACGCGCACGTCGACCACATCGGTTCGCTGCCGAGGCTGCTGGACGGTCGCGACGTCCCGGTGCTGACGTCCGAGACCGAGGCAAGGCACGCCCGGCGGGATTTCCTCGAGCAGGCCACGCCGCTGCAGGTCGCCGCCGCGTCGTGGCGTCCACGCGTGCTGAGCTGGTCGCTGCACGTCGTGGCGGCCGGCGGCATGACCAAGGCCGGAGTCCCGCGGGCCACGGGGTTCGGTGCTGGGCCGCTGGACGTGCCGGGCCACCCCGTGCCGATCGTGACGCCGGGACACACGAGCGGTCACACCTGCTATCACCTGGCGCAGGCCGGCGTGCTCATCACCGGCGATGCGCTGGTCACGGGGCACGCCACTGTCGCACGCACCGGCCCGCAGGTGCTGGCCGGGATATTCCACCACGACGCCGCCGCAAACCGGCGATCGCTCGCGCAGCTCCGGTCGCTGGACGGCGACGTGCTGCTGCCCGGGCACGGCGCCGCTTGGCACGGCTCGTACGCCGACGCAGTCGAGCAGGCTCTCGCCTAGGAGACGGCGGTGACCCGCTGCCGCGCTGCGTGATGGCGCCCGCGGGGGACGATCATCGGCGTGCCACTGACCGGGTCGGGCACGACATCGCAGGCCAGTCCGAACACATCGGTCACCACGTCGGCGTCGATGACATCGACCGGCCGGCCCTCGGCGACGATCACACCCTGCTTCATCGCGATGATGTGGTCGGCGTAGCGGCAGGCCAGGTTGAGGTCGTGCAGCACGAGCACGATCGTCTTGCCCGACTCGCGGTTGAGGTCGGTCAGCAGGTCGAGCAGCTCGACCTGGTGGTTGATGTCGAGGAACGTTGTCGGCTCGTCGAGCAGCAACAGATCGGTGTCCTGCGCGAGGGCCATGGCGACCCACACCCGCTGGCGCTGGCCGCCGGAGAGCTCGGCGATGTTGCGGTCGGCGAGGTCCGCCGTGCCGGTCGCCTCGAGCGCCTCGGAGACGGCGCGGTCGTCCTCGGCGCTCCACTGGCGGAACCAGCCCTGGTGCGGATAACGCCCGCGGCCGACCAGGTCCGCGACCGTGATCCCGTCAGGCGCGACCGGTGACTGCGGCAGCAACCCGAGCACCTTGGCGACGTCGACGCTCTTGAGATCGTGGACCGACGTGCCGTCGAGCAGCACCTGGCCACTGCGGGGCTTCAGGAGCCGGGCAAGGCCCCGCAACAGCGTCGACTTGCCGCACGCGTTGGCGCCGACGATCACCGTGATGCGGCCGTCAGGGATCACGACGTCGAGGTCGCGGACGATGTCGGTGTCCGCATATCCGAGGGTGAGGTTCTGGGCACGCAGGTCGTGAGTCATCCGCCGCGTCCTTCCCGGTTGACCGTGGCGAGGAGCCAGATCAGGTAGGGGGCACCGATGATGCCCGTGATGACACCGGTCGGGAGGGCGACCGGTACGAGGTGCTGGGCGACGAGGTCCGCGCCGAGCACGATGATGGAGCCGACGAGACCGGCGGCGATGATGCCGCCGCCGCTGTGGCCCACGATGCGGTGCGCGATCGGACCGGCGATCAGCGCGACGAACATGATCGGCCCGGCGACGGCGGTCGCGAAACCGATCAGCACGATCGAGACGGCGATGAGCGCCAGACGGCTCAGCTCCACGCGAGCGCCGAGCGCCTTGGCCGTGTCGTCGCCGAGCTCCAGGACACGCAACGGTCGCTGCAGCACGAGCGCGACCGGCACCAGGACCGCGAGCGCGACCAGGAGCGTACGCAGCTCGGGCGACCCCGCCTGCCCCACGGTGCCGACGAGCCAGGTCATCGCCTGCCGGGCCTCGTAGAGCTCGGCGTGCGCCACGATGTAGCCGATGATCGACAGCATGAACTGCGACAGCCCGATGCCGATCAGGATGAACCGATAGCCGGAGACGCCGTCGCGCCACGCGAGCAGGTAGATGATGACCGCGCTGACCAGCGCGCCGGCAAGGGCCGAGGCGGAGATCATCGTGCTGCCGGCACCGAACAGGATGATCCCCGACACCGCGAACATGCTGGCGCCCGAGGAGATGCCCACGAAGTCCGGCGACGCGAGCGGGTTGCCGAGCAGCTTCTGGAACAGCAGGCCCGAGACTCCGAGCGCGAAGCCGACCGCGAGCGCTGCCGTGGCGGTGGGCAGCCGCAGGTCGCGCACGATGAAGTCGACCGACGGATCGTCGCGCAGGTGGAACGCCGAGGTGATGACGTCCCACGCCGGCACGTAGTAGCTGCCGACCATCATCGTGAGGATGAACAGTGCGAACGCCACCAGGGCGAGCGAGACCGTGACGACGCTCGCCCGCGTGTGGCGGGTGCGGCGGTCCGAGACGACGACGTCGATCACAGCTCGGCCAGGTTCCGGTAGCGGACGAGGGCGATGAACGCGGGCGCGCCGAGCACGCCGAGGACGACGCCCACCTGCAGCTCGCCGGGCGACACCACGAGGCGGCCGATGATGTCGGCGACGAGCAGCACGATCGGGGTCAGCACCAAGGCGTACGGGAGGATCCAGCGGTAGTCCGGACCGCAGATGAAGCGGGCGAGGTGCGGGACGACCAGACCCACGAAGACGATCGGGCCGCACGCCGCGGTCGCCGCGCCGCACAGCACCGCGACGGTCACGAACATCACGAAGCGCGTACGCCGAAGGCGGAGTCCCAGGGCCAGCGCCAGGTCCTCGCCGAGCGCGAGGCCGTTGAGCGCGCGGCCCGCGAACAGGGCAACCACCAGCCCGACAAGGATGAACGGCGCGGTCTGCCAGAACACCGGCATGTAGCGGCCGGCCAACGAGCCGACCTGCCAGAACCGCAGCTCGTTGAGCGCGTCGACGTTCGTCATGACGATCGCCGACGTGAGTGACGACAGCACCGCGGTGACGGCGGCGCCGGCAAGGGCCAGCTTGACCGGCGTCGCACCTTCACGCCCGAACGACGCGATGCCGTAGACCGTCACGGTGGCGACACCGGCTCCGGCGAAGGCGAGCCAGACGTAGCCGAAGACGCCTTGCACGCCGAGGATCATGATGCCGAAGACGATGAACGCCGCGGCTCCGGCGTTGATGCCCATGATCCCCGGATCGGCCAGGGGATTGCGGGTCACGCCCTGCAGGATCGTGCCGCTGAGCCCCAGCGCCGCGCCGGCGAGGGTGCCGATCAGCGTGCGCGGCACCCGCATCTCACGGATCACTGTCTCGGACGCCGAGCCCGGGTCGAAGTCGGTGAACGCCTTCCAGATCGTCGGCACCCCGACACCACGCGAGCCCAGCGTGATGCTGAAGAAGGCGACCACGAGCAGGACGCCGACCAGGACGACCAGGCCGGCCGCGAGACCGGCCCCGGGACGATGCCGGGGGGCGGTCTCGCGACGGGGCGTCGGCGTCTCGAGCAACGTCATGCGAGACCGGCGTCAGCCTTCTGGATCGCCGTCGTGAGCTGGTTCAGCTGCTTGGCGTACTCCCCGTAGGTGTGCATCCAGTAGGCCGGCCACGGCACGTATGCCTTGGCCTTGGCCGCCTTGATGCTGTTCCACGTCGGCTGCTTCTCGCCCTGCTTCAGCGTCGACGCGTACGCGCGGTCGTCGATCAGGAGCAGGTCGGGCTGGTACTTGTCGGCGTTCTCCCAGCTGAGGTTCTCCCAGTAGGGGAAGCCCTTGTCGGGCTTGCCGGGGTTGATGACGTCGAGGCCCCACCGCTGGAAGTCGAGCAGCTCGGGCGCGTACTTCGGGTTGGCGACGTAGAGCACGTCGTCCGCGGGCGACACCGCCAGCGCCGTCAAGCCGGGCTTGGCCGCGACGGCCTTCTTGAACGCCTCCTTGGCCGACTCGAACGCCTTCCTGTCGGCGGCGATCTTGGGATCGTCGACGTCAGCGCCGAGTGACGCGGCGAGCTTCTCGTAGCCCTGCGCGAGGGTCTCGATCGAGTCACCCTGCGCGACTCCGACGACGGGAGCGAGGTCGAGGAGCTTCTTGCTCGACGCCTTCACCCCGGACTCCATGCCACTGTAGGCCTTCTCGGCCGGCCACCAGTCCGCGACGATCAGGTCCGGCTTGAGCGAGGCAGCCTTCTCCACGTCGATGACGCCCCAGGTCTGGCCCAGGATCGTGATGCCCGACAGGTCGAGGCCCTTGAGGTTGGGGTCGTCCTTGATCTTGGTGTTCGTGTAGATGCCGACCGGCTTGATGCCGAACGAGATCAGCGCCGCGGCCTCGGCGCCGCTCGCGATGATCCGCCTGGGGGTCTTGTCGAGCTTGACGGTCTTGCCGTTGCCGGAGACGAAGGACCAGGGTCCGCTGCTCTTGGCACCCTCGTCGGACGGCGCGCTGGTGCCGCAACCGGCGAGGACGGTGGCTGCCAGCAGAGCGGCGAGCGCTCCGCCGGCCACACGACGTACGTAGGACACGGATCAGCCTTTCGTCAGGGCAACTCAGTGCACCCTAACTTAGGCATGGCTAACCTCGCTACGTGGGTCAGGTCACGCGCGGGGTCAGTCCTGCGAACGCTGACGGAAGGCCTTGAGCGCCAGCGGTGCGAACACTGCGGTGAGGATGATCGGCCAGATGATCGATACCTCGACGGCGTGCTGCAACGGCCAGGCGGCGCTGTCGGGCGCCTGCGGCGCATTGCCCCACAGCTCGCGAGTCGCCTGCGTGAGCGCCGAGACCGGGTTCCACTCCGCGACGACCCGCAGCACGGTGGGCATCTTGCCGGTCGGGGCGAACGTGTTGGCCACGAAGGTCAGCGGGAACATCACGGTGAACATGAAGCCTTGCACCGCCTCGACGGTGCGCATCAGCGAGCCGATCCAGATGCCGAGCCAGATCATCGCGAACCCGAACAGCAGCAGGAGGAGGTAGGCGAGAACACCGTCGACGATGCCGTCGCGGATGCGCCAGCCGATCAGCAGGCCGGTCAGCGACATCACGGTGATGCCGATGCTGGAATGGATCAGGCTGGAGATCGAGCGGCCGACCAGGACGGACGATCGCGAGATCGGCAAGGACTTGAACCGATCGACTATGCCCTTGGACAGGTCGTTGGAGATGCCCATGGCCGTGATCGCGGACGAGAACACGATCGTCTGCACGATGATGCCTGGCAGGAGGAACTCGCGGTAGTTGCCGTCACCAGGGACCGAGATCGCCCCGCCGAACACGAACGCGAACAGCAGGACGAACATCACGGGCTGGATCGTGACGTCGAGCAGCATCTCGGGCATCCGCTTGATGTGGATCAGGTTGCGCCAGACGACGGTGGCAGAGGACCGGGCCAGGGTGGGCGGCGTGACGATCGGTCGCTCAACCGGGTGGGGCAGCGGTGCGGTGGTCATACGGTGGCCTCTTCCATCTCGTCATCCAGGTCTGAGTCCTCGGCACGATGGCCGGTGAGGTGCAGGAACACGTCGTCGAGGCTCGGCCGCTTGAGCCCGAGGTCGTCGACCTCCAACCCGCTGGCTGCGAACGCGTCCCCGATGCGGGACATGTCGCGCAGGCCCGCGGCCTTGGCCGTGAGCCGGCGGGCGCCGCGATCGACGTGGACCTCCGAGGAGTGATCTCGCATCAGGGCCTCGGCCTTGTCCAGATCGGCGCCGTGGGTGAGGGTCAGGACCACGGCGGCCTCTCCGGCCTGGTCCTTGAGCTGGGTCGGCGTGCCCGAGGCGATGACCTTGCCCTTGTCGATCACGATGATCTCGTCGGCCAGCTGGTCGGCCTCCTCGAGGTACTGCGTGGTCAGGACCAGTGTCGTGCCGTCGCGCACGAGCTCGCGCAGCACCTCCCACAGCTCGGTGCGGCTGCGAGGGTCGAGACCCGTCGTCGGTTCGTCAAGGAACAGGACGGGCGGTGCGGCGATCAGCGACACGGCGAGGTCGAGACGTCGCCGCATGCCCCCGGAGTAGGTCTTGGCCGGCCGGTCGCCGGCCTCCTCGAGCGAGAACCGGCGGAGCAGATCATGGCTGGTCGCCGCGACGTAGTCCTTGGGCAGACCGTAGAGCCGGCCGATCAGGCGGAGGTTCTCACGACCCGTGAGGTGCTCGTCGACCGTCGCGGCCTGGCCGGTGAGGCCCATGCTGCGGCGCACGGCGTCGGGCTCGGTGACGATGTCGTGACCCGCGACGCGGCCCGTGCCGCTGGTCGGGATGCTCAGGGTCGTGAGCATGCGGACGGTCGTGGTCTTGCCGGCGCCGTTGGGCCCGAGGATGCCGAGGACGGACCCTTCGGGCACGACGAAGCTGACTCCGTCGACGGCCTTGTTGTCACCGAAGTGCTTGACCAGGTCGATGGCTTCCACGGCCAGGGGGCGGCTCATGCTGTTCCTCTTCTCACCAAACGAATGTCTTCCTAAAAGGAATACCAGACCTTACTGACAGAAACGTCAGCGTGTCACGTCCGGTTGCACGCGGAAACGGAACGAAAAAACGAGCGCCCCGGTCGGATGACCGGGGCGCTCGAAAAGGCTGCGTCACCTACGCAAAACGCTCACCGTTCTTGGCCTTGTCGAGCAGCAGCGCCGGGGGCTCGAACCGCTCGCCGTACTTCGCGGCGAGCTCCTGCGCACGCTCCGTGAACGCCTCGACGCCGATGCGGCCGTCGGGCGCCTCGTAGCCATTGATGTACTGCAGCGCGCCACCCAGCACGGGCGGGAAGCCGATGCCGAAGATCGAGCCGATGTTGGCGTCCGCGACCGTGCGCAGCACGCCCTCCTCGAGGCAGCGCACCGTGTCGAGCGACATGACGAACACCAGGCGGTCCTTGAGGTCCTGGAAGTCCGGCTGCTCGGCGGCGACCGGGAAGTGCTCCGCCAGCCCGGGCCACAGGCCCGTGCGCTTGCCGTTGTCGTCGTAGTCGAAGAAGCCCTTGCCGACGAGCTTGCTCGTGCGGCCGAGCTCGATCATCGTGTCGATGACGTCCTCGGAGCCCGTGCGGACCCACGTGCCGCCCTCGTCCTCGACGGCCTTCTGAGAGGCGACGCGGATCTTCTTCATCAGCTCGAGGTTGAGCTCGTCGCTGATCTGGATCGGGCCCGTCGGGAAGCCCGACTGGGTGGCGGCACGGTCGATCGACACCGGGTTGACGCCCTCGGCGAGCATGCCGAGGCCCTCGTTGATGTAGTGACCGATGACGCGGCTCGTGAAGAACCCGCGGCTGTCGTTGACCACGATCGGCGTCTTCTTGATCGCCTGGACGTAGTCGAGGGCGTTCGCGATCGTCTTGTCGTTGGTCTTGGCGCCGGCGATGATCTCGACCAGCGGCATCTTGTCGACCGGCGAGAAGAAGTGGATGCCGATGAAGTCCTCGGGACGCGTGACGCCCTCGGCGAGACCCGTGATCGGCAGCGTCGACGTGTTGGAGCCGAGCAGGGCATCGGCGTCGACGACGGGCTCGAGCTCGGCGAACACCGAGTGCTTGAGCTCGACCGACTCGAAGACGGCCTCGACAACGAGGTCGCAGCCCTTGAGGTCGGCGTAGTCCGCGGTCGGCGTGATGCGGGCGAGGAACGCGTCCTTCTTCTCCTGCGTGATGCGACCCTTCTCGAGCTGCTTGTCGAGCAGCTTCTCGCTGTAGGACTTGCCCTTCTCCGCGGCCTCGAGGCTGACGTCCTTAAGGACGACCTCGATGCCGGCCTTGGCCGAGACGTACGCGATGCCGGCGCCCATCATGCCGGCGCCGAGCACGGCGACCTTGGTGAACTTCCGCGGCTCGACGCCCGCGGGGCGGGAGCCGCCGGCGTTGATCGCGTTGAGGTCGAAGAAGAACGCCTGCGTCATGTTCTTGAACTGCTGGCCGACGAGGAGCTCGACGAGGTAGCGCGACTCGATGCGCGACGCGGTGTCGAAGTCGACCTGCGCGCCCTCGATCGCGGCGCTCATGATGTTGCGTGGCGCCTTGTAGGCAGCACCCTTGATCTGCTTGCGCAGCGTCGCGGGGAACGCCGGCAGGAACGCGGCGAGCTTGGGGCTCGACGGCACGCCGCCAGGCATGCGGTAGCCCTTGCGGTCCCACGGCTGCGTCGCAGCCTCCTCGTTGCCGGCGTTGGCCTCGATCCACGCCGTCGCGGCGGGGATCAGCTCGTCCTGGGTCGCGACGACCTCGTCGACCAGACCCTTGTCCTTGGCCTGCGCCGGCTTCATGCGCGGACCCTGGAGCAGGACGCCCATCAGCGCGTCCTGGATGCCGAACATGCGGACCGTGCGCGTGACGCCGCCGCCACCGGGCAGCAGGCCGAGCGTGACCTCGGGGAGGCCGAGCTCGTAGCCACCGTCGACGGCGATGCGGTGGTGCGTCGCCAGGGTGATCTCGAGGCCACCGCCGAGGGCGGCGCCGTTGATCGCCGCGACGACCGGCTTGCCGATCGTCTCGAGCTTGCGGAGCGTGGCCTTGATGCTCTCGACGTGGTCGAACAGCTGCTGCGCGTCCTCGGGCTTGGCCTGCGTCATGAGCCGGAGGTCGCCGCCGGCGAAGAAGGTCTTCTTCGCCGAGGAGACGATGGCGCCCTTGATCTGCTCGGGGTTGGCGGCGATGTCGGCGGCGAGCTTGTCGACGGCCGCGGCCATCGAGTCGGCGTACGCCTGGTTCATCGTGTTGGCGCTCTGGCTCGGGTCGTCGAGGATCAGGTGGGCGATCCCGTCGACGAGCTCGTAGCGGACGGCTTCAGTGGTGCTGGTCATATGGAGGTCCTAGTCCGTTTCAGATTCGTTCGACGACGGTCGCGATGCCCATGCCGCCGCCGACGCAGAGCGTGGCGAGGCCGTAGCGCAGGTCGCGGCGCTCGAGCTCGTCGATGAGGGTGCCGAGGATCATGGCGCCGGTCGCGCCGAGGGGGTGGCCCATCGCGATCGAGCCGCCGTTGACGTTGGTGCGCTCGTGCGGGAAGTCGAGGTCCTTCATGAGGCGCATCGCGACGGCGGCGAACGCCTCGTTGATCTCGAGCAGGTCGATGTCGTCGACCGTGAGGCCGGCCTTGTCGAGCGCCTTGCGGCACGCCGGCGCGGGGCCGGTGAGCATGATCGTCGGGTCGGCGCCGGAGACGGCGGCCGACACGATGCGGGCTCGCGGGGTGAGGCCGTGGCGCTTGCCCGCAGCCTCGCTGCCGATCGCGACGAGCGCGGCGCCGTCGACGATGCCCGACGAGTTGCCGGCGTGGTGGACGTGGTTGATGCGCTCGATGTCGTGGTACTTCTCGAGCGCGACCGAGTCGAAGCCGCCCATGTCGCCGATGCCGGCGAACGAGGCGGGCAGGCCGGCGAGGCTCTCGACAGTCGTGCCCTCACGGACGAACTCGTCGTGGTCGAGGATCGTCAGGCCGTTGGGGTCCTTGACGGGGATGACCGACTTGGCGAAGTAGCCGTTGGCGATCGCCTTGGCGGCACGCGCCTGCGACTCGGCGGCGAACGTGTCGACGTCCGTACGGCTGTACCCCTCGATCGTCGCGATGAGGTCGGCGCCGATGCCCTGGGGCACGAAGTCGGTGTCGAACGCGGTGCGCGGGTCCATGGCCCAGGCGCCACCGTCGGAGCCCATGGGCACGCGGCTCATCGACTCGACGCCACCGGCGAGGATCAGGTCCTCCCAGCCGGAGCGGATGCGGCCGGCGGCCTGGTTGACGGCCTCGAGGCCCGAGGCGCAGAAGCGGTTGAGCTGCACACCGGCGACGGTGTCGGGCAGGCCGGCGTTGAGCGCGGCGGTCTTGGCGATGTCGCCACCCTGGTCGCCGACGGGCGACACGACGCCGAGCACCACGTCGTCGACGCCGTTGGGGTCCAGCGAGGGATTGCGCTTCTGGATCTCCTCGATCAGGCCGGTGATCAGCGAGATCGGCTTGACCTCGTGCAGTGATCCGGTCTTCTTGCCGCGCCCTCGCGGGGTGCGGATGGCGTCGTAGACGTAGGCCTCGGTCATAACTGGGTCCTCGCAGAATTCAGGTGAAAGACGTGTCGGCTGAAGCGACAACCTCGATTGTGACACCAGCACTGTCAAAGTTCCAGACGCGCTTCTGTGGGCCGCGTCACGTGCAGCCGGCGTGGCATAGTCTCTGCACCATGAGCGCCGCACCCGCCGAGACGATGAGCGTCGAGCAGCTCGCCTCCCGCGTCGGCATGACCGTGCGGACCGTGCGTTTCTACGCCGGCCGTGGGCTGATCCCGCCGCCGCGCCGCGAGGGGCGCAACGGCTACTACGGCCCCGACCACCTCGCCCGCCTCGAGCTCGTGCGCGAGCTGCAGGCCCATGGCTTCACGCTCTCGGCGATCGAGGGCTACCTCGAGAACATCCCCGCAGGGGCGACGCCCGAGCAGGTCGCGCTGCACCGCACGCTGCTCGCGCCGTGGATGGCCGACCGTCCCGAGGAGCTGAACCGCGAGGCCCTCGAGCTGCGGGCCGGTCGCGAGCTCGACGACCATGCGCTCGAGATGCTGATCGCCCTCGGCGTGCTCGAGCCGACGCCGACCGAGGACGTCTTCCGGGTCGCGCCCGCGCACCTCGCCGTCGGCATCCAGTTCATCGAGACCGACATGCCGATCGAGGTCGCGCACGCCTCCCGCCGCATCTTCGACGCCGCCGGCAAGGCCGTGGCCGAGGAGATCACCGAGGTGTTCCGCACCCTGTGGTGGCCGCAGCTGCGCGACTCAGGGCGTACGGCCGAGGACATCACCGCCTTGGTCGAGCGCTTCAAGCCGCTGACGATCCAGGCGCTCGTCACGGCGTACGAGACCGCGGTCGACGAGGCCAAGCGCGAGACGATCCGCAGGCGCACCGAAGGCAGCTGACCACCGAGGTGGTTGATGTGCGGAGGCCGTCCGCGGCCGAAGCCTCGAAACCACCGAGCGCTCTACAGCCCCATCGTGCGGCCGATGATCTCCTTCATGATCTCGGTCGTGCCGCCGTAGATCGTCTGGATCCGGCTGTCCGTGTACGCCTTGGAGATCGGGTACTCGGTCATGTAGCCGTAGCCGCCGTGCAGCTGCAGGCACTTGGCCGCGGCCTTGTTCTGCAGCTCCGTGGTCCACCACTTGCCCATCGCGGCTTCCTCGATCGTCAGCTCGCCCCTGCTCAACGCGACGATGCTCTTGTCGACGAACGCCTGACCGATCTGCATCTCGGTCTCGAGCTCGGCGAGCACGAAGCGGGAGTTCTGGAACGAGCCGATGGGCTTGCCGAACGCCTTGCGCTCCTTGACGTAGTCCAGCGTCATGTCGAGGATCGCGCGGGTCGCCGCCATCGCGCCGACCGAGATCGCGAGGCGCTCCTGCGGCAGCTTCTCCATCAGGTAGATGAAGCCCTTGCCCTCCTCGCCCAGCAGGTTGGTGACAGGTACGCGGACGTTGTCGAAGAAGAGCTCGGCGGTGTCCTGCGCCTTGAGCCCCATCTTGTCGAGGTTGCGGCCGCGCTCGAAGCCCTCCATGCCGCGCTCGAGGACGATCAGGGAGACGCCCATCGCGCCGGCCTCGGGGTCGGTCTTGACCGCCACGATGACGAGGTCGGAGAGGATGCCGTTCGAGATGAACGTCTTGGCGCCGTTGACGACGTAGTGGTCGCCGTCGCGCACCGCGGTCGTCTGGATGTTCTGCAGGTCCGAGCCCGTGCCCGGCTCGGTCATCGCGATCGCCGTGATCATCTCGCCGCTGCAGAACTTCGGCAGCCAACGCTGCTTCTGCTCCTCCGTCGCGTACGACATCAGGTAGCCCGAGACGAGGTCGGTGTGCAGCACGAAGCCGACGCCGCTGGCGCCGATGCGGATGATCTCCTCGTCGAGCACGGCGTTGAAGCGGAAGTCGTTCATGCCGCCACCGCCGTACTCCTCGGGCATCATGAAGCCCAGCAGGCCCAGCTCGCCGGCCTTGGTCCAGAGCTCGCGCGGGACGATGCCGTCCTTCTCCCACTGGTCGTGGTGCGGCGCGATCTCCTTCTCGCAGAATGTACGGACCGTCTCGCGGAACGCGTCGTGGTCGGCCTCGAAGATCTCTCGCTTCATGTCTTCCTCTGTCTCAGTCGGCTTGTACGGCGACGCCGTCGGCGATGAGGCCGTCGACGTCGGTGATGCCCCAGGCGGCAAGCGCCTCGGCAGTGTTGGCCCCCGGCTTGGCCGGCGGGGTGGTCAGGGTCGTGGGGGTCCCGGAGAAGCGGGGCGCCGGCGCGGGCTGGGTGACGCCACCTTCGTCGACGTACGTCCCGCGGGCGGCGTTGTGCGGGTGCTGCGCCGCCTCGTGCATGGGGATGACGGGGGCGACGCACGCGTCCGTGCCGTCGAACAGCTCGGTCCACTCCGCCTGCGTCCTGGCCGCGAACGTCTCGGCGAGGACCTTGCGCAGCTCGGGCCACTGGCCCAGGTCGTTGCGGTCGGGCGGGTCCTCGAGACCGAGGATCTCGATGAGGACCTCGTAGAACCGCGGCTCGAGGGCGCCCACCGACATCCATCGGCCGTCGGACGTCTCGTAGACGTCGTAGTAGGGCGAGCCCGTGTCGAGCAGGTTGGTGCCGCGCTCGGTCGTCCAGAGGCCTGCCGCCTGCATCGACAGCTGCATGGCCAGCAGGTGGGCAGCGCCGTCGGTGATCGCCGCGTCGACGACCTGCCCCTCGCCCGACGTACGCGCATGCGTCAGCGCGGCGAGGACTCCGGTGACGAGGTACATCGACCCACCGGCGAAGTCACCCAGCAGGTTGAGCGGGATCTGCGGTGGTCCCCCCGCGCGGCCGATGGGGTCCAGCGCGCCCGCGACGGAGATGTAGTTGACGTCGTGGCCGGCGGTCTGCGACAGCGGACCGTCCTGGCCCCAGCCGGTGATGCGCCCGTAGACGAGCTGGGGATTGCGGGCGTGGCAGGCCTCCGGGCCGATGCCGAGGCGCTCGGTGACGCCGGGCCGGAATCCCTCGATCAGGATGTCGGCCTGCTCGACCAGGTCCAGCACGACCTCGACGGCGCGCGGATCCTTGAGGTTGAGCGCGACCGACGGGCGGCCGCGGCTGAGCACGTCCTGCGCGGTCGGCACCACCAGCCCGGCGCCACCGGGCCGGTCGATGCGGATGACGTCGGCGCCGAGGTCGGCGAGCAGCATGCCGGCGAACGGTCCGGGACCGATGCCGACGAGCTCGACGACACGTACGCCCTGCAGGGGTCCGGATCGAGTGGTGGTCACGACGCCGATTGTGACAGTGGCACTGTCACGGTTGCAAGTGACCCCCGTTACATACCGGAGGTATGGGTATGTGTCATCATCGATGTCACGTTCGTGAAAGGACTGCCGCATGACGACTCGCCTCGCGTACACCCGCAAGGGCACCGGTGAACCCCTCCTGCTGATCCACGGCATCGGGCACCGGCGACAGGCCTGGGACCCGGTGCTCGACCGGCTCGCCGAGTCGTACGACGTCATCGCCATCGACCTGGCCGGGTTCGGCGAGTCCGAGCCCTATCCGGCCGGCACGGCGTACAACATGGACAACGCGTGCCGCATCATCGGCGAGAACCTCGAGGAGTGGGGCGTCTCCGAGCCACACGTCGTCGGCAACTCGCTCGGCGGCGCGATCGCGCTCGAGATGGGTGCGCGTGGCATGGCCCGCTCGGTCACCGCTCTCAGCCCTGCCGGTTTCTTCCGCAACATCGGCGACCGCCTCGTCGCGCTCTTCGCCCTGATCCTGCTCAAGCTGTCGTCGTACCTGCCGCTCGCGGTCGTCCGGCCCGCGCTGCGCAGCGCCCGCGCCCGCACGCTGATCGGGCGGACGCTGTACGTGCACGGCGAGCGGATCTCGCCGGAGGACTTCGTCGGCGACGCGCTCGCGCTGCGCAACGGCCCGGCGTTCTTCCCGACGTTCCGGGCAGGGTTCACCTACGGGTTCACCAGCCGGGTCGACGTGCCGACGACGATCGCCTGGGCCACGCGCGACCAGGTGCTGGTCTACGGCCAGTCCGGTCTCGCCCAGGAGCGCCTGCCCGAGGCGCGCCACGTCGCGTTGCCGCACTGCGGCCACGTGCCGATGGTCGACGACCCGGAGCTGATCGTGCGGGTCATCGACAACACCGTCGCCGAGGCGTCGGAGTCCAAGGAGCAGGCCGCCTAACCTGCCTCGGCAACGTCCTTTCGACAGGCTCAAGGAGCGGCACTCGCGATCTAGCCCACCGCCCCTTGAGCTTGTCGAAAGGCCCGAAATAGCAGAAGGCCCCAGGGCGTTCTTCATCGTGTGGAGATCTACGACTCGGTGGTGATCGGCGGCGGGCAGGCGGGCCTGTCCTCGTCGTACCACCTGAAGAAGCGCGGGATCTCGCACGTCCTGCTCGACGCCAACCCGGGCCCCGGTGGCGCGTGGCAGCACCGGTGGGACGCGCTGACGATGAGCGACGTCCACCGCGTCTCGGACCTCCCGGACGACCCGATCCCCGACGCCGCTGAGACCGAGCGCGCCAACGCGTTCGTGCCGGCGTACTTCGCGGACTACGAGCGTATGCACGAGCTGCCGGTCATCCGTCCGGTCCAGGTGCGGTCGGTGAGCGACGACCCTTCGACGAGCTCAGGGACCCCGTTGCTTCGCATCGAGGCCGATCAGGGCACGTGGCTCAGCCGTACGCTCGTCAACGCGACCGGCACGTGGACACGTCCCTTCATCCCGTACTACCCGGGCGCCGAGACGTTCGCCGGCGAGCAGCTGCACACCGTCGACTACCCCGGTCGCGAGCACTTCCGCGGCAAGCGAGTCCTCGTCGTGGGCGGCGGCGCATCGGCGGTCCAGTTCCTCGGCGCGCTGCGGCCCCTCACCGACACGCTCTGGGTGACCCGCCGCGAGCCGGTCTGGCGCAACGACGAGTTCACCCCGGAGATCGGCCGTGAGGTGGTGGCCCGGGTCGAGAAGCGCGTACGCCAGGGGCTTCCCCCGCGCAGCGTCGTGAGCGTGACCGGTCTGATGCTCCGGCCGCAGGAGCGCGAGGCCGAGCGCCTCGGCGCGTACGAGCGGCGGCCGATGTTCAGCCGGATCGAGCCGTCGGGTGTGCGGTGGGCCGATGGGACGTTCGAGCAGGTCGACGTGATCCTCTGGGCGACCGGGTTCCGTCCGGCGATCGAGCACCTGGGACCGTTGCACCTGCGCAGCCCGCGGGGCGGCATCCAGCTCGACGGCACGACGGCAGTCGCCGATCCGCGTGTGCAGATGGTCGGCTACGGGCCCTCTGCCAGCACGATCGGCGCCAACCGGGCCGGGCGTACGGCCGCGCGTGGCGTCGCGAACTGGCTGGCGTCAGAAGCTGTCGGCGAGCTGGCCTGACACCGGCTGCCACTCGCGCACGGTCCGCTCCTCGACCAGCCCTTCGAGCATGAACGGGTCGTTGGCCGAGAGCTCGAGCGCTCCGGCCTCGTCGTCGGCGATGAAGATCAGCAGCGCGCCACCACGCTCGCCACCGACGTACGGGCCGGAGACCGCGAGGCGGCCCTGCTCGGTCAGCTGCCGCAGGTAGTCGCGGTGCGTCGGTCGCACCTGGTCACGGCGGGCGTCCTCGTCGGTGTAGCGGTAGATCGTCGCAAAGTAGGCCATGCCGCCAAGCGTACGACCGGCGCCCGTTGGCGAGCTCTGCGACAAACGGCTGGGGCTCCTCACGTGAAGGAGCCCCAGCCGCGTCGGTGCTGAAGGTCAGGAACCGGCAGCGAGCTTGTTCAGGTCGACGACCTCGTCGGACGAAGGCGCCTCGACCGAGTCGACCTTGTCGTACGTGAAGTTGATCGTGCCCTCGCCGTCCTCGGTCGTGACGATGCTGATCGGCTTCCCGTCCTTCTTGTCGACGTAGAGCGTGCCCTTCTTGGACTTGAGCGAGACGCAGTCGACGCCGTTGACCTTCTTCTCCTTGCCCTTGGTGATCTTCCCCTCGGGCTTCAGGAGGTCGTCGACGAACTCGTCCTTGGAGACGAAGCTGCCGATCTCGGCGAAGCTCTGGTTGTTGTCATCGATCAGCACCCACTTGCCCGCGATCGCGTCCAGCATGGCGTTCGGCGCGCCGGCTGACTCGAAGAACGACTTGTCGGCCTTGAAGTAGGACTTGCCGTCGGCCTTGATCACCTCGAGCTTCATGCCGTTGAACTCGACGTTGCCCGACGCCGACGCGCCCGCGAACGACATGTCGACCTCGATGTCCGAGCTGGAGCCTTCTTCCTTGCCCTTGCCCTTCACGGTGAGGTTGTCCTGCTTGTCGAGCTGCTTCTTGGCCTTCGCGAGGATCTTGTTGGCGGACAGATCGGCAACGCCGTCGTCGCTGCCTGATCCGCATCCGACGAGGACGAAGGCCGAGACGACCAAGAGGCCGACGATGCGTATACGTGTGGTCATGGATGATCTCCTGAGGCGCCGGCGCTCCCCTGCTGGCCACCGGCTGACGAATGGTCACAGCCTCTCGTGAATCACCCTGCGACGCCACTTGATCTTGGTCTCACGACGGCGTTCGCCAGGCTGACCCCGACGGCGATCGTGGCGGCGACCAGCGGGACGAGCAGCGCGGCGCGGTAGTCGTCGAGCGTGTACGTCGCACCGTCCGCGACCGCGACGAGGACGGCGGAGACCACCGCGAGGCCGACCGCGCCGCCGATCTGGAACGACGTGTAGAGGAGCCCGCCGGCGAGGCCGTGCTCGGAGTCGTCGACCCCGTCCGTCGCGGCGATCGCGAGCGTTCCGTAGGCGAGGGTGAACGCGAAGCCCATCGCGACGAGGCTGGGGAGCATCGCGAAGTACGACCAGTCGGCGGTCATCGGCAGGAACAGGGCGAAGGCGAGGAACTGTGCGCCGACACCTGCCGCGAGAACCGGAGCGTGCCCGAACCGCGTGACCAGCCAGGGGGTCAGCGTCGGTGCCAGGATGCCGTCAATCGCCATGATGACGAGGGTCAGGCTCGTCTCGAGCGTCGACCAGCCGCGCAGCTCCTGGAGATAGAGCACCACGACGAACTGGAAGCTGAAGAACGCACCCATGAACAGCAGTCCTACCGCGTTCACTCGCACGACCGTCCCCGTACGGAGGATGCCGAGTCGTACCAGCGGCTCCGGCGTCCGGCGCTCGATCCACACGAACGAGGCCAGCGCGGCCACCGCTGCGAGCCCCGTCGCGGCCGTCGTGACCAGGGAGCTGTGCGAGGCTCGCTCGAGCGTGTAGACGAGCAGCAGCAAACCGGCGGCCAGGGCCGCTGCACCGCCCAGGTCGAGCTCGCGGACCCGCCTGCGCACCGCGACGGAGTCCACCGGGACGAGCCGGAGTGCGGCCGCCAGGATCAATCCCGACATGATGACCGGGGCGAAGAAGACCCAGCGCCAGTCGGCCAGAGTCAAGAAGCCACCCATGACGAGTCCCAGGCTGAACCCGGCTGCGCCCGCCGCGCCGTAGATCAAGAGTGCCTTCTCGCGGGCGGCGCCCTCGGCGTATGTGGTCGTGATGATCGACAGGCCGGCGGGCGTCATGAACGCGGCCGCCACACCCGTGACGAAGCGTGCCACGACGAGCATCCAGGACTCGGTGGCCAGACCGCCGACTCCGGAGAACACGACGAAGACCGCGAGCGAGATCAGGAACATCCGTCGCCGTCCCAGCAGGTCGGCGGCGCGACCACCGAGGAGGAGGAACCCGCCGTAGCCCAGGACGTACGCACTCATGACCCACTGCAGGCCGCCGGCGCTCAGGTCGAACTCGGCGCCGATCGACGGCAGGGCGACCGCGAGCATCGCGATGTCGGCGCCCTCGAGGAACAGCGCACCGCTCAGGACGAGCAGCAGGCCGAGGCCTCGCGCGTCGAGGCGCTTGATCTCCTCGGCCGGTCGGACTGACGTGGTCATGAAATCCCCTTCGTGGTTACCTCTTGTAACTGACCCCATCTTGCGTGACCATCGGGAACTATGGAAGAAGGCACTTCAACGTCACCCGGTTCCTGCGACGTAACCGGCGAGACCGACGCGCTCCAGTGGGACACCCGCGAGGGCTGCGAGGTCAGGCAGATCCTCGACCGTATCGCCGACAAGTGGTCGCTCATGGTGATCTCACTGCTCGGGCACCGGACGCTGCGGTTCACCGAGCTCAAGCGCGAGATCGACGGTGTCAGCCAGCGCATGCTGACCGTGACGCTGCGCCACCTCGAACGTGACGGGCTGATCGAGCGCACGGTCCACCCGGTCGTCCCACCGCGCGTCGACTACGCCCTGACGGACCTCGGCTGCGGACTCATCGAGACGATCCAGACGCTCGTCCGGTGGACCGAGGGCAACCAGGAAGCCATCATCCGCGCCCGGCTCGCGTTCGACCAGCGACAGAACGAGGGTGCCCCGGTCTCATAGGCAACCTGTTGCATTGCAACTCGTTGCATAGTACGGTCGCCGGCATGGCGCTCGAGCACGCGATCCTGGTGTCCCTCGCGGAGAAGTCCGCGTCGGGCTACGACCTCGCACGCCGCTTCGACGCCTCGATCGGTCACTTCTGGAAGGCCAGCCACCAGCAGATCTACAAGGTGCTGGGCCGCATGGAGGCCGACAAGTGGGTCGAGGCCCACCTCGTCGAGCAGTCGGGGCGGCCGGACAAGAAGGTGTACGCCATCACCGGCGAAGGCCGTGACGAGCTCCGGCGCTGGTCGTCGATGCCGACGCCGATCGAGGCACCGCGCAGCGAGATCGCGGTCAAGGTCAGAGGGCTGCGCTTCGGCGATCGTGACGCGGTGCTCTCGGACGTACGCACCCGGCGCCAGGCACACGTCGCACAGCTCGCCTACTACGAGGCCAGCGCAGCGAAGCACTATCCCGATCCGCCGGCGGTCGCCGAGGACGAGCTCGGCGCCTACCTCGTCCTGCGCGCCGGCATCATGCAGGAGCAGACCGGCATCGCGTGGTGCGACGAGATCCTTCAGGCGTTCGGGACGGACCGATGAGCACGTACGCCGACCAGCAGCACGCCCAGGCCGATCACGATCGCCGTCGTGATCAGCACGGCATGCACCCAGAAGAACGCCGTCGGGGCACTGTGCCAGTGCTCGCCGTCCCACGCGCGGTCGTCGTCGACGATCGCCTTGGCGAACCGCGGCCAGATCACGATGTTGAACACGCCCGCGACGATCAGGAACCTGGCTGCCAGCTTGGAGATCACGTCGCCATCCCATCACAGGAGTCCCAGTGAAAGAGTTTCGCGCTGCCGTCGAGGCCGGTGACTTCGCCGCGCTCGGCGACCTGCTGGCCGAGGACGTGGTGTTCCGCAGCCCCGTCGCCTTCAAGCCGTACGAGGGCCGGCCGATCGTGGCGGCGATCCTCCGGGGCGTCGGGCGGGTGTTCACCGAGTTCCGGTACGTCCGAGAGCTCGCCGACCCGTCGACAGGCTCAGGGGGCAAGTCAACGGGCTCCGCGCTGGTCTTCGAGACCGTCGTCGACGGCGTGAGCGTCAACGGGATCGACCTGATCCGCACCAACGAGGCCGGTCTGATCAGCGAGCTCACCGTGATGGTGCGGCCGCTCTCGGGCGCCAACGCCCTCGCCCAGGCCATGGGCGCGCAGTTCGACCAGATCCAGAGCGAAGCCGTCGCCGAGATGACCGGAGAGACCCGATGACCCCGTACCCGCACCTGCTCGAGCCGCTCGACCTCGGGCACACGACCCTGCGCAACCGCGTGATCATGGGCTCGATGCACACCGGCATGGAGGACCGGGCCAAGCACCTGCCCGAGCTCGCGGCGTACTTCGCCGAGCGCGCCAAGGGTGGCGTCGCCTTGTCGGTGACCGGCGGCTACGCGCCCAACTGGCACGGCTGGCTGCTGCCGTTCGGCTCCCTGATGACGTCCAAGAAGCTGGCCGACAAGCACCGCCTCGTGACCGACGCCGTGCACGAGCACGACGGCAAGATCGCGATGCAGCTACTGCACGCGGGTCGCTACGGCTACCACCCCTTCAAGCGCGCGGCGTCGAGCAAGCCGTCGCCGATCACGCCGATGGGCAAGCCCAAGGCGATGTCGACCAAGGAGGTCGACCAGACGATCACGGACTTCGCCAACTCGGCGAAGCTTGCTCGCCGGGCCGGCTACGACGGCGTCGAGATCATGGGCTCCGAGGGCTACCTGATCAACCAGATGCTGACGGCGCGGACCAACGACCGTACGGACAAGTGGGGCGGCAGCGCCGAGAACCGCATGCGCTTCCCCGTCGAGATCGTCGAGCGCGTGCGCGAGGCGGTCGGCGACGACTTCATCGTGATGTACCGGATGTCGTTGCTCGACCTCGTCGACGACGCGCAGAGCTGGGACGAGACCGTCGCGCTGGCCAAGAAGATCGAGGCGGCCGGCGTCTCGATCATCAACACCGGCATCGGCTGGCACGAGGCCCGCATCCCCACGATCGTCACGTCGGTGCCGCGGGGTGCGTTCTCGTGGATCACCGGCAAGCTGCGGCCCGAGGTGTCGGTGCCGGTCGTGGCGTCCAACCGCATCAACACCCCCGAGATCGCCGAGGAGATCATCGCCTCGGGCCAGGCCGACCTCGTGTCGATGGCGCGGCCCCTGCTGTCGGATCCGTACTTCGTCGCCAAGGCCGCCGAGAACCGCGCCGACGAGATCAACACGTGCATCGCGTGCAACCAGGCATGCCTCGACCACACGTTCCAGAACAAGCGCGCGAGCTGCATGATCAACCCGCGCGCGGGTCACGAGACGTCGCTCGTCCTGTCCCCCACACGTACGACCAAGCGCATCGCCGTCGTCGGTGCCGGCCCGGCCGGCCTGGCGGCGGCTGCCGAGCTGGCGGGCCGCGGTCACACCGTGGAGCTGTTCGAGGCGTTGCCGGAGGTCGGCGGCCAGTTCCGGCTCGCGATGCAGATCCCGGGCAAGGAGGAGTTCAAGGAGACGATCCGCTACTACTCGCGGCGTCTCGAGCTCGGCGGGGTCAAGGTCCACCTCGGCACCAAGGCGACGGTCGACGACCTGGCGAGCTTCGACGAGGTCGTCGTGGCCACCGGCGTCGAGCCCCGCATCCCGTCGATCCCGGGCGTCGACCATCCCAAGGTCGTCAATTACCAGGACGTCATCCGGCATCGCACTCCCGTTGGTCGGCGCGTCGCCGTGATGGGTGCCGGCGGCATCGGGTTCGACGTGTCGGAGTTCCTGCTGCACGATCCCGACGAGTCGGTCGAGCACTGGATGGAGCGCTGGGGCGTGACGGATCCCGAGGTCGCACGCGGCGGCCTGGCCACCAAGGTCAAGGCTCCGCCGCGGCGCGAGGTCGTCCTGCTGCAGCGCAAGACCACCGAGCTCGGCAAGGGTCTCGGCAAGACCACGGGCTGGGTGCACCGGCAGACCCTCAAGGACTCCGCCGTCGAGATGGTCAAGGGCGTCACGTACGACCGCATCGACGACGACGGCCTGCACATCACCGTCGCCACCGGCAAGGACTCATCGGAGTCGCGCGTCCTCGACGTCGACACGATCGTCCTGTGCACGGGGCAGGAGTCCGTACGCGACCTGATCGAGCCCTTGGAGGCGCTCGGGAAGCCGGTGCACGTCATCGGTGGTGCCGACGTCGCCGCCGAGCTCGACGCCAAGCGCGCCATCAAGCAGGCCACCGAGCTCGCCGCGCGCCTCTAGGTGGCGGTGGCGGTTTACCAAGAGGTCAGGGCAAACTGCCACGTCCGACGAGACACCTCAAGGCAAACCGCCACTCCTCAAGGTGCGCGCGCCCTGAGGAGTGGCACCTTGCCCTGACCTCTTGGTAAACCGCACCGATGGAGCTGGAGGCGGCAAAACGACGCCGCCACGGCTGCCTGACCGGCAGACTCGTCCTATGGGCGATCGACCAAGGAACTGGCGTGGCTGGATCACGGCAGCGCGGGTTGCGCTCTCCGCTCTCGTGGCGTGGCTGGTCTACGTGCTCCTTGACGACATCGCGAGCCTGACTGGCCAGACATGTCTGGTCGTCGGCGGCGCCCTGGCCCTCGTCGCCATGTGGCACAGATGGCGTCCAGACCCCGAACCGTCGGTCCGTGACGAGACCACGCCCAAGCTCCGCGTCAGGTCCTGGCAGCACCACGTCGCAGGGGTCCTCTTCGGCACGCCGCTGCTCGCCATCGACTCCGTCCAACGCCTTCAGGGTCACGAGGTCGGAGCGCGACCGTGGTGGGCAGGCGTGATCGAGGCGATCACCTGGAGCGCAATCGTGGCGTACACCCTCGTCGACCTCTACCAGCACCGGGACGCCCGCGCGGAGCAGCGCAAGGAGGAGTGGGCTCCCTGGGGCTGATGGCGGTTCGGCTCTAGCTGTCGGCGCGTACCAGACCGGTCTGGTACGCGATGACGACGAGCTGCGCGCGGTCGCGGGCGTGCAGCTTCGTCATGGCCCTCTGCACGTGGGCGCGCACCGTGAACGGGCTGAGGAACTCCCGCTCCGCAATCTCTGAGTTGGACAGACCCGTCGCGACCAGCGCCACCATCTCGCGTTCGCGGGGAGTGAGCTCGGCCAACTGCTCAGGCGGCTGCGCCGGTGCATCGTCGGGCGAGGCCAGGAACCGCGCCACCAGCGCTCGGGTCGCGGTGGGCGAGAGCAGGGTCTCGCCGTCGGCGATCGTACGGACTGCAGCCAGCAGGTCGGCGGCGCCGATGCCCTTGCCGATGAAACCGCTGGCTCCCGCGCGCAGCGCCTGAGCGACGTGTTCATCGGTCTCGTACGTCGTGAGGATCAGGATGCGGCTGGCGTGCAGCTCCGGGTCGGCGCAGATCTCCGACGTCGCAGCGAGGCCGTCCATCTCGGGCATGCGGATGTCCATGATGACCACGTCGGGCCGCAGCTCGCGGGTGAGCTTCACGGCCTCCTTGCCGTCGCCGGCCTCACCGACGACCGTGATGTCGTCACCGGTGTCGAGCAGGGTCCGGAAGGCTTCGCGAAGCAAGGCCTGGTCGTCGGCGAGCAGCACCCGGAGCGTCATCGATCATCACCAGCTTCTCCGGCATCGGCCCGCGAGGACTCCTTGACCGGTGGCAGGGGGAGCTCGGCGAAGACGCGGAACCCGCCGTCGGCCCGACGGCCCGCCGACAGCGTGCCCCCCACCGCGGTGGCGCGCTCGCGCATGCCCATCAGGCCGTAGCCGGGTGCCCGCCCCGACGCCGCGGCAGCAGTTGTCCCGTCGTCGTCGATCGTGATGGTCACCCGGTCCCGGCTCCAGGCAAGGCCCACCCGTGCGGTGCCGGTCCCGGCATGCTTGGTCACGTTGGTCAACGCCTCCTGGATGATGCGGTACGCGGTGAGGTCGACCCCGGGTGGCAGGGGCCTGGCCCCGCCCTCCTGGTGCAGCGCCACGTCGAGACCGGCACGGCGAAACGACTCGAGCAGGGGTGCGAGTCGGGACAACCCGGGCGCCGGCTCGACCGGCTCGGCCGTGTCATCGGCCTGACGCAGCAGACCCACCGTCGCCCGCAGGTCGTCGAGCGCGTTGCCGGTGGTCTCGATGAGCTGGTCCAGGTTCCTGCGGGTCTGCTCCGGCCGGGTGTCGAAGAGGTGCGCGGCGACCGTGGCCTGTGCGCTGGCCAGCGTGATCTGGTGCGCCACCACGTCGTGCAGCTCGCGGGCGATGCGCAATCGCTCCTCGGCGACCCTCCGCTGAGCCTCGCTGTCACGGCTCTCCTCTGCGCGATGCGCCCGCTCCTCGACGGCGGCGAGGTAGGCCCGCCGGTTCTGCGTCGAGTGACCCAGCACGCCCGCCACCAAGGGGAACGCGGCGACGACCGCCAGCCGGCTCCCGTCCTGCCACGAGAGGTTGCCGAACAGGGCCGTCGAGGCGACCAGCAACGCTGAGGAGGTGGCCAGGGCCGCGGCCGTCACCCGCCTTTCGAGGCGTACGGAGAGCACATAGGCGCTGATCACGGCGGGCGCCACGATGAGAGGCGTCAGGAGCAGGTCGAGCGGTGCGACCAGCATGCCGCACCCCGTCGTGACAGCCAGCGTCCACAGGGGTGCGCGATGCCGCATCAGCAGTGCCGCACTCGACACGGCGGCGATGACGTACGCGGCGGCGGGCGGCCAGGTCACCGTGTCGTTGACGCGGAGCCCACCGCCTGCCGCGCACAGCGCGAAGGCCGTCGCGACGATCGCTCCCTCACGCCACCACGTGTGCCGCGGTCGCGCGGGGGAGCCACCTGCGTCGGTCATGGCCGGCCGGCACCCGCCGGCACGGTCGTGGGCTCCGCGGTATGCCCGCGTAGCGCCTCGCCCTCGATGTCGACGTTCGGCAGCACGCGGTTCAGGATACGCGGCATCCACCACGCTCGGTGCCCCAGAAGTGCCATGACCGCGGGGGCGATCGCCATGCGTACGACGAACGCATCGAACGCGACGGCGGAGGCCAGGCCGACGCCCATCGTCTGGATCGTGGGGTTGTGCAGGCCGATGAACCCGGCGAACACACTGACCATGATGATCGCCGCCGCGGCCACCACCCGGCCACTGTGCCGGAACCCCTCGATGATGGCGTCGTCCGGTGAGGCACCGTGGGCGTACGCCTCCCGGACACGGGTGAAGAGGAAGACCTCGTAGTCCATGGCCAGGCCGAAGACGATGCCGATGATGAGGATCGGCATCAACGACATGACGGGCCCGGTCTGGTCGATGCCTATCAGGTCGGCTCCCCATCCCCACTGGAAGACCGCGACCAACGTGCCGAACGCGGCGCCCACCGACAGCAGGAAGCCGAGGGCCGCCTTGAGCGGCACCAGGATCGAGCGGAAGACGACCATCAACAGGACGAAGGCCAGTCCGATGACGACGCTGAGGTAGGGCAGGAGGGCATCGGCCATCGCCTCGGAGATGTCGATGTTGAGGGCCGTGTTGCCCGTCACCGCGATGTCGGCGCCAGTGTCCGCCTCGACACCTGCGGCATCACTGCGGATCTCCTTGACCAGGTCCTTGGTCTCCGTGCTGGTCGGCGAGGTCGTGGGGACTGCCGTGATGACGGCCGTGTCCTTTGCCTCGTTGAGCACCGGCTCGTCGACCGACGCGATGCCGTCCTCGGCCCGCAGGCTGTCGACGACCTGGTCCACGGCACCTTCAGGAGCCACGGACCTGGACACATCAACGACCACCGTCAACGGGCCGTTGAAGCCGGGGCCGAACCCGTCCGACAGCAGGTCGTACGCCTGCCGCTGCGTCGTCTCCACAGGCTTGGACTCGTCGCCAGGCAGGCCCAGCTCGAGGCTCAGCGCCGGCAGGGCGACCGCGCCCAGACCCAGCCCGGCGACCAGCAGCACCGCCGCGGGCCGCCGCAGAACGAACCGCGCCCAGCGTGCCCCCAGACCAGGGCGAGCAGCCCTGACCGACTCGGGGTGGCGAAGAGCCTTGCGGGACGCGCGGGACAGGACCCGCCGACCGAAGAGCCCGAACAACGCCGGGACCAGGGTCAGCGCGACGAGCACGGCGAGCGCCACCGCCCCTGCGCCGCCCAGGCCCATCTTGGTGAGCTCCGGGATGCCGACGACGCCGAGCCCGACAAGGGCGATCATGACCATCGCGCCGGCGAACACCACCGCGGATCCCGCCGTGCCGACGGCCAGTCCGGCGGCCTCCTCGGGCTCGACCCCTCGGCCACGTTCCTCGCGATAGCGGGTCGTGATGAAGAGGGCATAGTCGATGCCGACAGCGAGCCCCAGCATCAGCGACAGTATGGCGACCGTGGACGTGAGTCCCAGTGCGACCGACAGCGCCGAGATCAGGCCGAACGAGATGGCCACCCCGGTGAACGCGCTCATCAGCGACAGACCGGCCGCGACCAACGAGCCGAGCGTGAGGATCAGCACGACGGCCGCGATCGCGACGCCGATCATCTCGGTCGTACCGCCCGGCGACACCTCCGCGTCCAGAACGGATCCGCCGATCTCCGCCGTCAGCCCTGCGTCCCGGGCCTGCGCGGATGCGTCCTCGAGCGCCTTCTTCGTCGAGCCGGTCAGGTCGACGGCGGCCTCGGTGTACGTGATCGTCGAGTAGGCGGTCGTCCCGTCATCGCTGATGGCCTCCGTCTCGAACGGGTCGGTGGCCTCGGCCACCTGCTTGCCGTCGGCCACGGAGCCGATCGCGTCCTCGATGGCGGCCTTGTTGTCCGTCGCGGTCACCTGCTGACCGTCGGGGGCCCGGAAGACCAAGCGGGCATCGGCACCTTGGGAGTTGCTCTGGGGGAAGCGCTGGTCCAGCAGGTCGAACGCCTTCTGCGACTCGGTACCGGGCATGGAGATGTCCTCCTCCTCGCCCGCCGGCGCGGTGACTCCGGCCAGCACGGCGAGGACCACCGCCCCCAGCCACAGACCACCGACAAGGCGGCGTCGGCGGAAGGACCACCGCCCGATCCGGTAGAGAATTGTTGCCACTTCGATCACTCCAGTCACTGCTCGACGAGGGAAATTGCGCGGGATGTCACGCGTCTTCCACCGTGCCGTTCAGCGACCGGCTGGACATCGTCCCTCGTCACCGACTTGGCATGGTGCGTCGGGACCAGCCAGCCACGCGCCCTGGTGCGTACGCACCAGAGGGAATGGTTGCCGGACGCACCGGGTTGAACCATTGACGTGACGACTCCTGCACCCACGCGCGCCTCGGTCGGACTCCGGTCCGAGCGTGGCCCGGTGCTGCTGGGCGTCATGCTGTCGGTCGCCCTCGTGGCGATCGACGCGACGATCCTGGCGACCGCCGTGCCGTCCGTCGTCGAGGACCTCGGCGGGTTCTCACAGTTCCCGTGGCTGTTCTCGATCTACCTGCTCGCGCAGGCGATCTCGGTCCCGTTGTACGGCAAGTTCTCCGACATCATCGGGCGCAAGCCCGTCATGCTGCTGGGCATCGCCCTGTTCCTCCTCGGCTCCGTGCTCTGCGGTGCTGCGTGGAGCATGCCGTCCCTGATCGTCTTCCGAGCCGTCCAGGGCCTCGGCGCCGGAGCCGTCCTGCCGATGAGCATGACGATCATCGGCGACCTGTACTCGATCGCCGAGCGGTCGAAGGTGCAGGGCTATGTCGCCAGCGTGTGGGGTGTCTCGTCGGTCGTCGGCCCGACCCTCGGCGGGGTGTTCTCCGACTACCTGTCGTGGCGCTGGATCTTCTTCGTCAACGTCCCCATCGCTATCGCCGCCGCGCTGATGCTGGCGCGCCGGTTCAGCGAGGACGTCACGCGCACGCACCACCGCATCGACTACGCCGGCGCGATCACCCTCGCGATCGGCGGGTCGTTGCTGATCCTCGGCCTGCTCGAGGGCGGCGTCGAGTGGTCCTGGGACTCGACGACCAGCATCTCGGTGCTCGCCACGGCCGCCGTGCTGCTTACCGGGTTCGTGCTGATCGAACGCCGGGCCGCGGAGCCGATCCTGCCGCTGTGGGTCTTCAGGCGCAGGGTCCTGGTCGGCGCGAACGCGTCGAGCCTGGTCGTCGGCGTGCTGCTGATCGGGCTGACCTCGTACGTCCCGCTGTACGCCCAAGGCGTGCTTGGCACCAACGCCCTGGTCGGCGGGTTCGTTGTTGCAGCGATGACGATCGGCTGGCCGATCTCGGCCGCGATCGCCGGGCGCTTCTACCTCCGCGTCGGGTTCCGCGACACGGCGTTCATGGGATCGGCATTCGTCGTCGCCGGAGCCGCTCTGCTGGTGCTCGTCACCGGCGACAGCTCGATCTACTTCCTCGGTGCCGCCTGCTTCGTCATCGGTGTCGGCCTCGGCTTCATCGCCTCGCCGATCCTGGTCGCCGCACAGTCCTCCGTCGACTGGACGACCCGCGGCGTCGTCACCGGCACCACGATGTTCGCCCGTTCGGTGGGCAGCGCGCTCGGCATCGCGGTCTTCGGCGCCATCGCCAACGCCGCGGTGGCCCGCCGAGTCGGCGGGTCGCACCCCGACCTGGAGCACCTGCCCGCCCGCATCCTGGAGCCGTCGATCCACGAGGTCTACCTCGGAGCCGGCGTCGCCGCACTCGTCATGATCGGCGCGATCGCCCTTCTGCCGCGCCGCGTCGCCACCGTCGACTGACGCCAAAAGTCCACGACCACCGGTTCGTACGCGCTAGCGTTCCCGCGTGAGCATGCCGCCGGAACCCCCGCTTCCTCCGTTCGGCACGCCACCACCGGCGTACGGCTACGTACCGCCGTACCCGGCACCCAGCGGCCCGCCGCAGCCCGACACCTCTGGGCGTACGGTCGACCGCGCGCTGTCCTGGTTGCTGTTCGCGGTGCAGGTCCTCGGCGCCGGCGTCATGGTCATCGTCTCGATCTTTGCCGTCTTCATCGACGCCTACTGCAACGAAGGCAGCACCGAATCGTGTGCCAACGACAATGCCGGTGACCTGTTGATCGGGTATTGGATCGCGTTGGTCGTTCTTCTCGTGGCCACCCTCATCGCCCTGATCGTGGCGACGTCGACCAAGCGGCAGTTGTGGCCGTGGGCCGTCGGCGGCTTCGGCCTGAGTGCCGTGGCGACCGTCGTGTTCTTCGCCGCCTTGGCCGGCTGAACGACATACTGGCCCGGTGAGCACCCGCATCATCCTGCTGCGCGCCGTCAACGTCGGCGGCACCCAGCTGCCGATGGCGGACCTGCGCGAGATCGCGACCGAGCTCGGCGCCACCGAGGTCCAGACCTACATCGCGTCAGGCAACCTCATCGCCGACGTGCCCGGCAAGGGCGCCGACTTCGACCGGGCGCTGGAGCAGGCGATCGAGAAGCGCTACGGCTGGTTCCGCGAGGTCATCTCCCGCACGCCGGCCCAGGTGCGCAAGGCACTCGACGCGCACCCCTTCGAGGTCGCCGAGCCGAAGTACTCGTACGTCTCCTTCCTCGCCGGCAAGCCGACCGCCGAGGCGATCGCGAAGGCCGAGACGTACGACACCGGCGACGATCAGTGGCGGGTCATCGGCACTGAGCTGCACATCCGCTATGCCAACGGCGCCGGACGGCCGGAGATGAAGACCGACTCGGTGATGCGCGCGCTCAAGGTGCCCGGCACCGCCCGCAACCTCAACACCGTCAAGAAGCTCATCGAGCTGGCCTGCTGACACAAAGGGGCGGGGCCGCCGCCCGAAGGCGACGACCCCGTCTTGTCAGTAGAAGTGTCTTCGACCGCCGATGCCGCGGTCCATCGATCCAAGCAGCCACAGGACCGCCCCGACCACGATCAAGATGATGCCGATCGTGTACAGGATGGACACGTTGAGCACTGCTCCCAGGATCAAGAGGATGACTCCGAGAATGATCACAGCAGCTTCCTATCTCCCCCCGGCCGGCGGACGCCGACCCGTTTCATCTCGGGAACTACCCGCCGTCCGACTTTTGAAGCGTCAGACAGGTTCTCGCGCTCCGGAACCTGCGCAAGGCTTCGAAAGATGGGCTTGCGATTGCAGGCTGTCCCGTCGGGTACAGCCGCCCCGAGGGGGACAGGAGACCGCATGGGCCAGCTGATCTTCGCGTACTGCCTGGCGGCATTCTTCGCCCTTCCGCCGCTCCTGCCGGCGAAGCGGCTGGAGCGGCAATGGCGGGAGGCGACCGACTCACAGCTCAGGGACCTGCGACGCATGGCCGAGTCCCGATGGGGGTTCTACCTGCTCGGGACCTGGTCCTTCCTGAGCGCCGTCGGAGCCACCTTCGCCGTCGCGCGCGGCCATGCGATCGGGTGGGCCTGGTACGGCGTCGCTGCTCTGTACGCGCTCGGAGTGTTCAGCCTCCGCCGCCATCAGCAGCGGCTGCTGCGGCTGGTCGGTGACCGCGGACGAGTCGAGAGGCCCGAGCGCTACCAGAGACGCGCCGCGAAATCCGTTCGATTCGTCGCCGTCGGGGTCACCGGCTACATCGGCATGCACGTCGTCGACTACGCCTATCCGCACCAACCGCCCGACTGGTCCGTGGCGGTCCGGGGCGTCTTCGCGATCGTGTTCACGGTTGGTGCGATTGGCTTCCTCGTCATCCGGGCACGCATGTACTGGTCCGGCGACGACCTCACGCCTGCCGATCGCGAGAGGCCGCGTTGACCGCCGAGTCATACTTGGCCCATGAGCACGGTCCACGAGGTCCTCGGCGATCGCCGCTGGCTCGTCCTCACGGGCGCGGGGGTGTCGACCGACTCCGGGATTCCCGACTACCGCGGCCCGGGCTCGCCGGTACGGACGCCGATGACCTACCAGGACTTCGTGCGTACGCCCGTAGGTCGGCAGCGCTACTGGGCACGCGCCCACGTCGGCTGGAGCCGCATGCGGGGAGCGCAGCCGAACGCGACCCACCACGCACTGGCAGACCTCGAGCGGCAGGGCAGGCTGACCGGCCTGATCACCCAGAACGTCGACGGGCTGCACGAGCGGGCCGGCCATCGCGACCTCATCGACCTGCACGGCCGCATCGACCGGGTCATCTGCCTGCAGTGCCGCGAGCTGACGCCGCGAGCCGACCTGCACGCCCGGCTCTCGTTGCTCAACCCCGGCTACGAGTCGCGCGTCGGCGAGGTGGCACCGGACGGTGACGTCGTGCTCGACGACACGGCGGACTTCCGCGTCGCGGAGTGTCGTACGTGCGGCGGCGACCTCAAGCCCGACGTCGTCTTCTTCGGGGAGAACGTGCCGAAGGACCGGGTCGAGCGCAGCTACGCCCTGGTCGGCGAGGCCGAGGCGCTCGTCGTGCTCGGCTCCTCGCTGCAGGTGATGTCCGGGTTGCGTTTCGTACGCGCAGCCCACAAGCGCGGCATCCCGATCGCGATCATCAACCGCGGCACGACGCGCGGCGACGACCTCGCCACGGTCAAGCTCGAGGCGGGCTGCGCCGAGACCCTCGCAGCGCTGACCGGCACGGCAGCGCCGGCCTGACCACGAGAAGGTGCGCACCCCGAGGGAGGAAGTCCCGGGATGCGCACCTTGACCACGCGGGTCAGCAGGACGACTTGTAGACCGCCTTGCCGCCTTCACCATCGAGGTTGTCCTTCGTGATGATGGTGAAGCCCGTCTGGATCTTCTTCTCGGTGGACTTGCCGTCGAGCGCGGCCATGGCCTGCTCGACGCCGTCCTGGCCGATCGTGCCCGGCTGCTGGGCGACGAGCGCCTGGACCGTGCCGTCCTGGAGAGCCTTGACCTGGTCGGGGCCGGCGTCGAAGCCGACGATCTTGACCTGGTCACCCTTGTCGGCCTGACGGACGCCGGTCGCGGTGCCCTCGGCGGCGAACAGGTTCGTCGCGAAGACGCCGACGATGTCGGGATCCTTCTGCAGCGCCGCCGTCACGAGCTTGGCTGCGGTCGCCGGCTCGTTGTGGCTGTACTGGACGCCCAGGTAGTTGAACGACGAGTCAGCCTCGGCGGCATCCTTGAAGCCCTTGACGCGAGCGTCAACCGTCGAGACGCCGGGGTCGGTCGAGATGACCAGCACCTTGCCGCCGTTGGGGTTGAGCTGCTTGATCGCGTCGAACGCCGCCTTGCCGCCACCGACGTTGTCCGACGAGATCTCGGAGACCGCGAACGACGGGTCGTTGACGGTGGTGTCGACGAGCACGACCTTGATGCCGGCCTTGGCGGCGGCCTTCAGCGGGGCCTCCATCGCAGACACGTCGGTCGGCGCCACGAGGATCGCGTCGGGCTTGCTGGCCACGACGGAGTCGACGATCGGCTTCTGCAGCGTCGGGTCGAACTTCTGCGGACCCTGCACCTCGACCTTGGCTCCGGCCGTCTTGGCCGCGGCCTCGATGCCGCACTGCATCGTGATGTAGAACTGATCGCCGGCGACGCCCTGGATGAAGGCGATCTTCTTCTCGCCTCCACCTCCTCCGCCGCCATCGCTGGAGCCGCCGCATGCAGCGAGCGACGAACCCAGGACCAGGACTGACGCACCAACGGCCAATCCTCGTGTGAATCGACTCATCTTGTTACTCCTTGCTCCTCGGGTGAGGATTTTTTGGGGCTCCACAGCTGGAGCAGTGGGGATCTGTTCCGACCGCCGCGCTGGGCCGCGGCCCGACGCACCTGGTCGACGTACACGGCGGCGATGAGTACGGCACCGACCGCGACCTGCTGCCAGAACGGCTGCACGCCGACGATCACGAAGCCGTTCTGCAGCACCGCGGGGATGAACAACCCCACGACGGTGCCGAAGATCGTGCCGATCCCCCCGAACAGGGACGTCCCGCCGATGACGACCGCGGCGATGACGTTGAGGTTGGTCTGCGTCTGCCCGGCGATCGCGGTGGTGTTGAACTGCGCGAGCGACAAGATGCCGGCGACACCGGCGAGCAGCCCCGACAGGGCGTAGACCTTGATGAGGTGCCGGTCGACCTCGAGGCCGACCCGACGAGCGGCCTCCTCGTTGGAGCCGACGGCGAACGTGAAGCGGCCGAAGCGGGTGCCGTGCAGGACGATGCCGCCGACCACGACGAACAGCAGCGCGATGACGGTCAGCGTCGGCACCTGGCCGAACACGTTGCCGTAGCCGATCTTGTCCTGCATGATCGTCGGCACCTCGCGGATGTCGACGCCCTTGGTGATGATCTGCGCAGCACCCAGCGCCATGCCGAGCGTGCCCAGCGTGACGATCAGCGGCGGGATCTTGGCCTTGGCGATCAGCACGCCGTTGAACAGGCCCCAGGCCAGACCGGACAGCACCGAGGCGACCACCCCGTACGCCGCGGTGCCCCAGCCGTCACCGCCCTCCCAGAGCATGACCTTGGCACCGATCACGCCGGAGAACACCATGACCGAGCCGATCGACAGGTCGATGCCCGAGGTGATGATGACGAACGTCATCCCGACGCCGAGGATCGCGAGGATCGCGGCGTTCTGCGCGATGAGGCGCATGTTGCCGACGGTCGCGAACGTGTCGGGCGCGCGTACGGCGAACACGATCCAGATCGCGATCAGCACCAACAGGATCTGGAACGCCTGCATCTTGACGATGCGGCTGACGAGGTTGTCGTTCTCCGACGACTCGACGGCTACTCCTGCCACGGTCATGCGCTCTTCACCTCTTCCATGACGCCGGTCATGGCGCCCACCAGCTGCTCCATCGACGTCTCGTTGGCCTTGTACGTGGCGACCCGCTTGCCGAGCCGCAGCACCTGCACCCGGTCCGCGACCTCCATGACGTGCGGCATCGAGTGGCTGATGAAGATCACCGCGACACCGTGGTCCCGAACGCGGCGGATCGTGTCGAGCACGTTGGCCGTCTGGCGCACGCCGAGGGCCGCGGTCGGCTCGTCGAGGAACACGACCTTGCTAGCCCAGTGCACGGCACGGGCGATCGCGATGGCCTGGCGCTGTCCGCCCGACATCGAGCCGACCGGCGCCGTGAGGCTTCTGACGGTCGCGCCGAGCTTGTCGAACGACGCCCGGGCCTCGGCGCGCATCGCCTTGTTGTCCATGAAGCCGAGCTTCCCGACGAGGCCGGGACGCATGAGCTCGCGACCGAGGAACATGTTCTGTGCCGGATCGAGGTGCGGCGCGAGCGCGAGGTCCTGGTAGACCGTCTCGATGCCGAGCTCGCTGGCCTTCATCGGGGTGTCGATGACCTGCGGGTGGCCCTCGTAGAGGATCTCGCCGGAGTCGACGGCCAGGTTGCCCGAGAGCGCCTTGACCAAGGTCGACTTGCCGGCACCGTTGTCGCCGATCAGCGCGACGACCTCACCGGCGTGGATGTCGAAGTCCGCGCCGTCCAGCGCGGTCACCTGCCCGAACTGCCGGGTCAGGCCGCGAGCCTCCAGGATCGGGGTGCTCATGAGGGCCGCACCTCCGTCCACGGACGGGCCCGCCCGTCCATCGCGGACACGAGGCCGTCGAGGCGGCGGCGCCCTTCGGACTCCAGGAACGTACGTCGTTGGGTCGAGTCCATGCCGACCGTCTCCTTCCACACCGAGCGCCCGGCGATGAATCCGGACGCGCCACCCTCGTCGCACGACACCTTCAGCACGTCGGCGAACTCGTCGAAGCCGACGCCGGCCGACAGCACTGCCCACGGACTCTTGATCGAGTCGGCGAGCCTGCGGCAGGCCTCGGGGCTGCCGGGATACTCCAGCTTCAGCAGGTCGGGCTCGAGCGCGTCGAGCGCCACCGCGGCCTCGATGATCGCCGCCGACCGCTGCTCGGGGCTGAGCGGCGCCTCGCCAGGCAGGGGGTAGATGAGGTTCTCGATGACCGACGGCGCGCCGCTCCCCCGGCAGTCGGCGATGACGTCGGTGATGACCGCGATCGCCTCAGCCGTGAGGTCGGGCTCGCCGGGCGCGACGGGGCGGTCGGCGCGTACCTGGATCAGGAACTTCACCGCGTGCCCGCCGAGGCTGTGCACCCACGCGGCGTTGAGCTCTGGATCCCGTGAGGCGCGGGGTTCGCCGTTGTAGTTGCCGCGCGAGGACGGCTCCGCGGCCACCAGCACGCCGAACGCCGGGTCGTCGAGCCGGCTCAGGGCCGGGGTGCCGAACGTCGGGTCCAGCAGGAACCCGCTCGCCGACCCGTTGAGGCTCGCGAGCAGATCAGCCTTGTAGTCGATCAGGTCGTCGTCGCTCGGGTCGTCGATGCCGACCGCGGCGTACATGCGCTTGAGCGTGTTGCGTTGGTCCATCGCGAGCACGGCGAACGTGCCCTCAGGCGTCGCGATGTCGTGGAGCGACGTCTGGCTGGTGATCGACTGGGACATGGATTACCTCGCTGTGGTTTCTTGATGACGGGTCTGGCGGGTGAAGGCGACGAAGTCGGTCGCCTCCTGGGCCGCGAAGGCACCGACGAGCGCCGCGCCAACGGCGGTGTCCTCGGAGCGCGGCGAGAAGGTGGGGTGCGGCAGCACGGCACGGCGGGCGGCCTGCACGGAGAGCATCTGCGACCAGCCGCCGGACACGATGCTGCTGCTCGCCGGCGCGACCACCTCGTCCATCAGCTCGAGGATCCGTTCGACCTCACGGTCGGCATGCGCCAGCGTGGCGGCGAACAGGTGTGCGGGGCTGAGCCCGTCGACGTCGGCGGTGAGGGCCAGGACGCCGTCGTTGTTGCGGGCGCCCGTCACCTCCAGGATCCGGTCGGCACCCGGCGGCAGCGCCATGACCGCGCGGTCGAGCGCCTCGCGGCCGGCCGCGTCGTTGACGCCGACGAGCTGCAGGACGCGACGCAGCAGCAGCCCGGTCTTGACCCCGGCGAGCATGACGCCGTGGCCGGCGACCATGTGGCGTACGACGTTGAGCCCCGAGGCGGCGAGCTGCGTGCGGGTCGGCGCGTCGAGCAGGTCGGACAGTGGGCGTACGAGTGCCTCGGCGGTGCCCATCGAGTCGTAGAGCTGGTCCTCGTCGACCACGCCAGCGGCGACCGTGGCGACGAGGTGGTCGTGCCCGGCGACCGACAGGGTCGCGCCGGTGCGTGCGTGGCGACCCCACGACGACCCGGCGGTGCGGATCTCGGGGACGAATCCGGCGGGCACGCCCAAGACGTCGAGCGCCCAGGGCCACACCGTCGCGCTCTCCTGGTCGAGCAGTCCGGTACGGGCGATGAGCGAGACCTCGGCGGCGACGTCACCGCCGAGCTGGTGCACGACGAACTCCGGCACGCTCAGCCAGCGATGCCCGACGAGGTCGACGCCACGACCCCGCAGGTGCAGCAGCTTGGCGACCGAGGCGAGCGGGCTGACCGGCAGGCCCGTGACCCCGGGGAACGCAGCCTGGAAGTCGGCCGGTGTCGCGTCGATCTCGGCACCGCCGCGCGGGTCGAACCATGCGATGATCGGCGCCCCGGCGGAGCCGTCGGCAGCCAGCAGCACGCCGGCCTCGGCCATGCCGGAGACGCCGATGCCGTCGATCGTCGCGTCGGTGGCGGCGATCAGGTCGTCGAGGAGGTCGTGCACGAGTCCGGTCAGGACGACGGGCGAGAGCTCTGCGGTCCCACCACGGCCCGCCTCCCACGGTGTCGCCCGCCGGCACTCGTGCACGACGGATCCCTCGGGCGTGCACGCCACGGCCTTGACCCAGGTGCTGCCGATGTCGATGCCGATGCTGAGCTGGTCAGGCATGCGAGCCCTCCCATCCGGCTGCGGGACGGGCAACCAAAATCCGGGCGTCGCCCTCGGGCCGCCACTCGCCGAAGGCAGCGGGTACGGCCAGCACGTCGCCGGGAGCGACGTCGATCGCGCCGTCACCCAGCAACCGGGCGTGGCCGGAGAGCACCACGACGGCGGCGAACCCGGCGGCGATGGTCTCCCGTACGCCCCCGCAGGCCAGGTCGAGGCGGAAGAACGCGTCGCTCTCCGACGGCAGCAGCGGCAGGACCGTGTCGTGATAGCCGCCGAGGTCGGTGTGCACGATCAGTGACGACAGGCGCTCGGCCGACATCTGTCCGGTGTCGACCGCCATCATCGCGACCTCGAAGCCGAGGCCGAGGTGCGACTCCTCGCGGGTCGAGGTGGTCAGTGACCACTCGAGGACGATCGAGAAGTCGGTCGGCTCCTGCACCTCGGCGACGAACGTGCCCTCGCCGATCGCGTGGGGCGTTCCGGCCGGGACGAGGATGCCGTCACCGCGGCGTACGGCGACGCGGTGCAGGCGCGACAGCATCCATTCGCTGTCCTGCGCGTCGCGTGCCGCGGCGAGGTCAGCCGGGTCGACGGCGTCCTTCCAGCCGAGGTAGACCGCACCGTCGCCGGTCGCGTCGAGCACGAGCCACGCCTCGGTCTTGCCGTGCGCACAGTCCAGGTGCTGCCTCGCGAAGCTGCGGTCCGGATGGGCGTGGACCGGCAGTCTCTGCCCGGCGTCCAGCAGCTTCACGAGCAGCCCGGTGTCCGGGCTCGCCTCGGGCGCGCCCAGCCAGCTCTTGGGATCGGCGGCCACGAGGTCGCGCAGCAGGTCGCCCTCGACGGTCGACGCGAGGCCGATGCGGGACTCGCCGGCGCGGGCCACCGTCGAGGCGATCCACTCCTCGGGCTGGTGTGCCGAGGTCGTGGCGATGCCCCGCAGCGCGGCGATCTTGGCGCCGCCGGCATAGAAGTGGTCGATGAGGTTGGGGCGCAGCAGTGTCGGCTTCATGGCGCCACCTCGCCGGAGCCGCGTTCGACGATGTCCGTGTCGACGATGATCGTGCGCGGCTCGTCCTCGGGGATCTCCACCGAGGGGTCCTTGCGGCGCAGCTTCTTGGCCTCCAGGTGCGTCAGCACCCGCTCGATCGCCGCGACGCCGATGGCCTCCGGGTCCTGGTTGACGTACGTCACGGCGGGCCGCAGGGTCTTGGCCAGCGGGAAGTCACCGAAGCTGATGAACGCGACGTCGGCCCGCTCCGCGGTGTGCAGCGCGTGCGCGACACCGACCGCAGCACGGGGGTTGGCGGCGAAGATCGCCGTCGGCTGGTCGTCCTCCGCGAGCATCTCGGCGACCACGTCGGCCGCGTCGACGTCGACCGTCGGGCCGGGTCGCACCCACTCCGGGCGTACGGCGATGCCTGCGGCCGCGAGGCTCTCCTCGTAGCCGGTGAGACGGGCGACGGTGGTCGGGAATCGCGCATCGCTGCCGACGAACGCGATCTTGCGGTGTCCGTGCGCCAGCAGGTGGTCGATCGCCCGCCGGGTGATGCCGCGATCGTCGACGGCCACCACGTCGAAGCCCTCGATCTCGATCGAGCGGTCGATCAGCACGATGGGGAACGACTTCCGATAGGGCTCGAGGTACGCATGGGAGCCGCTGACCGGCGCGAGGATCAGGGCCTCGACCCGCTGCATCGCCATGCGCTCGACCTGCCGGCGCTCGCGCTCGGGCGTGAAGCCCGTGCTGCCGAAGATGACGTTGAGCCCCGCCTCGAGGGCGCGCGCCTCGACAGCGTGGGTCAGCGACGCGAAGAAGGGGTCGGCGATCGTGTCGATGATGACGCCGACGGTGTCGCCCGAGCCCATCTTGAGCGAGCGGGCGAACGAGTTGGGCACGTACTGCAGCTCGGCGACGGCGGCGAGCACCCGGTCGCGCACGTCCGGTCGTACGGTCGTCGTGCCGTTGACGACGCGCGACACCGTCTTGATCGAGACGCCGGCGAGCGCCGCGACCTCGTGCAGGGTGGCCGGCTTCGTCATGCCTTCGCCTCCGCCTGGGTCAGCTCGGCGACCCGGCGCGGATCGACCCGGCCGGCGCCGGGCACCTCGACGGCGGCGCTCGCCACGGTCACGCCGTACTCGATCGCCGGCAGCCAGTCGAGCCCGCGACCGAGGCCGACGGCGACCCCGGCAGCGAACGAGTCACCGGCACCGATGGGGTTGACCACGCTGACCCGAGGTGCGGCGATCCACGTCGTCGATCCCTCGACCGCGGCGCACACGCCATGCCCGCCAGCCGTGACGACAGCGCGCTGGGCTCCGCGGCTCACCAAGCCCGTCGCGGCCGCCGACGCGCGCTGGCGCACCTCGTCGATCGGCACCGTCTCGGCCTCGACCGGCTCGGTGACGACGCCCGACACGATGCCCTCGGCCTCGGCGAGGTTGGGGGTCACGAGGTCGGGGCCGTACGGCAGCGACCCGAGCAGCGCGTCGCGGGCGGCGTCGACGATCGTCGGCGCACCGTGACTGCGGGCCAGCTCGACGAGTCGTCCGTACGTCGAGGTGGGCAGTCCCGGAGGGAGGCTGCCCGAGCACACGAGCGGGCCGCCGGCGGCGGGAAGTCGTACGTCGATCTCGGCGAGCAGGTGGTCGAGGTCGGCGTCGGTCATCAGCGGTCCCGGCTCGTTGAGCACCGTGGCCCGGCCGGACTGCTCGAGGATGATCGTGGCGGAGCGAACCTCGCCGGCGACCGGCACGGCATGCATCGTGATCCCCTCGCCGGCGATGAGCTCCAGCAGCCTGGCGCCGTCACCGTCGGCCACGAGACCGACCAGCTCGGCGGGCGTCCCGAGATCGCTCGCCGTACGCACGACGTTGACGCCCTTGCCGCCGGCCGTGACCCTCACGTCGTACGGCCGGCTGACCGTGCCCGCCTCGAACGAGTCGACCGCGACGGTGCGATCGAAGCAGAGGTTCGGGTTGACGACGAGCACGTGTCGGTCTCCTTGGCGTGTGACGTGGACCACGTTCGGGCCCTGTGAGGCCCTATACTGAACCCCGAAAGACAACGTTGTCCAGTGTCTGGCCGAAAAATTGGCAACGTTGTCTTTGGAATCCGACGAGTCAGGAGCGCATGTGACCAGCCCAGCCACCCCGTCAGCACCCGGACCGCAATCCCTTGGAATGCTGCGCAGAATCCAGCGCATGAGTGACGCCGACGGCTACATCCGGGTCGCGGCGATCGACCACCCGGAGAACTACGTCGCGTTGTTCGACCCCGACCTCAGCAAGGTCGGCTTCGACGAGGTCGTCGACTCCAAGCTCGAGCTCATCCGGGGCATGGCGCCGCACTGCTCGGCGGTCCTCGTCGACCCGGTGTGGTCGTTCGGCCAGGGCGTGCTGACCGGGTCGATCCCGGGCGGCGTCGGCATCATCTCCGGCCTCGAGCAGCTGGCCTACTCACCGGCCGGGTTCGGCACCGAGACCGTCGTACGTCCGCACTGGACCGTTCCGGTGCTGGCCCGGCTGGGTGCCGACGGGGCCAAGCTGGTGGTGTTCTACCGCGAGGAGCACACCGACATCGTCGCGACGCAGCACGAGCTCGTCCGCGGCGTCGTGGCGCAGTGCCGCGAGCACGAGGTCCCGTTGATCGTCGAGCCGCTCTGGTATCCGCTCGAGGGGGAGTCGCTCGACGATCCCGCCGTGCGGGCCGCCCGCGTCGAGGCCATCATCTCGTCGGCGGCGACGTTCACCGAGCTGGGCGCCGACATCATGAAGGTCGAGTTCCCGGGCTACGTCGGCACGCCCGAAGGCGAGGCCGAGGCGGCCGAGGCGTGCGCCCGGCTCGACGCCGCGGTCGACGTGCCCTGGGTCCTGCTGTCGGCGTCGGCGACGTTCGACCAGTTCGCGGTGCAGCTCCGCATCGCTGCCGAGGCCGGAGCCTGCGGGTTCATGGCCGGCCGAGCGATCTGGGGTGACGGTGTCGGTCGCCACGATGCCGAGACCCGCGCACGCGGCGTACGCACTGCGGCGGAGCGGCTCGACACCCTGGCCGACGTCCTGCGTACGCACGCCCGGCCGTGGCGCGAGCCGGTCAGCGTGAGCGAAGCCGTCGAGGCGTTGCCTGCCGACTGGCACGAGGCGTACTGAGCCATGACCGTCTGGTGCGTCGCCGGCGCGGCGGGGAGCGGCAAGAGCACGCTCGGCCGTCAGCTCGCGATCGCCGTGGGTGCCACGCTGCTGGACCTCGACACGATCACGAACCCATTGCTCGACGCGATCGGTGAACGGCTCGCACCCGGGGGCCACTGGAACGACGACGGCCTGCGCGACCTGGTCCGGCCGGCCCGGTACGCCTGCTTGCTCGCGGCCGCTCGAGACCAGCGGGACACCGGGCGCGACCTCGTGCTGGTCGCCCCCTTCACGACGGAGCTCTCCGGCGGCGCGGAGTGGGTGGCGCTCTGCGAAGCCATCGCATCCGCCGAGCCGCGAGTCGTGTGGCTCTACGCCAGCCCGGAGCTGCTCGAGGAGCGCCTCGCCGCACGGGCCGAGGTCCGGGACGCCGGCCGGCCGATCAAGAACCCGTCCGCACCGGTCGTGCCCCACGTCCGGGTCGACGCGTCATTGCCGCTGGAACGGCAGGTGGAACTGGTCATCACGGGTTAGCGACAAATGCGAGCGGCTGTCGCGTCCGTGTCCTACTCTGACAACGATCGGTCCATCACGTATCGGAGGACTCATGACCACTCCCACCGCTGCCGGATATCCCGCGACGTTCACGTTCGACCCGCCCGACAAGATCGCGCGCTGGCGGATCGTCGGCAATGTCGTCCTCGCCATCCCGCACCTGATCATCGCGTACGTTCTCGGCATCGTGGCCGAGATCCTGGCCTTCGTCGCCTGGCTCACCGGCGTCTTCACCGCGAAGGTCCCCGAGGGCATCCTCGGCGTCATCGCGATGTGCCTTCGCTACAACACGCGCGCCCAGGTCTTTGCCTCGTTCCTCAAGGAGGAGTACCCGCCGTTCACGTTCGCCACGACGCTCGCCGACCCCGGCGATGATCCCCGCGTCCGGGTCGACTACCAGTCCGAGACCGACGGCCGGAACCGCCTGACGATCTTCTTCCGGCTCCTGTTGGCCATCCCGCACTTCCTCGTGCTGATCGTCCTCGGCATCGCGGCCTTCTTCGTGTACCTCATCGCCTGGTTCGCGGTCCTGTTCACCGGCAGGTGGCCGAACGGCCTGCGCAACTTCGTCGTAGGCCTCACGCGGTGGACCACACGGCTCAACGCCTACATGTACCTGCTGACCGACGCGTACCCGCCGTTCAGCTTCGAGTAGCCGTAAAACACGAACGCCCCGATCCGCATCGCGGATCGGGGCGTTCTGCGTGTGTCAGCCGAGGACCTTGTTGGGGTCGTGCAGCACGACGGTGCTCGCAATGAGGTCGGGCAGCGACCGGCGATCCGGACGCGTCAGGAACAGGATGAACGACACCAGCAGCGTGATGACCGACAGGATTCCCTGCGCGATGCCACCGACGATGTTGCGCAGTGCCATCGTGCCGAACGTGGCGGTCTGGCGCTGCTCGGGACGGTAGACCTTCATGCCCAGCACCTGCAGCGCAGGCGACGTGCCCTTGCCCCACACGATCAGGCCCCAGATGATGTAGCCGATGCCGAGGGTGACGACCGCGAGGGGAATCGCAAGGAAGTACGCCCCGATGCGACGGCCGTGCGAGGCCAGCTCGACCCCGTCGGGCAGCACGAGGCCACTGGCCTGATCGAGGTGGAACCCGGCGCCGACAGGCTGCGCTCCGGGCGGGAAGTTGGGGTCGGTCATGCGGTGTCCTTAACGTTTGGTGGGCAGGCCGAGCCCAACCTACCGACATCGAGACCGCGGCGGGTGGTTTCCCACCCGAAACATGACACCGCGTCTTGGATCAGCTGAGCTGGCGCAGGCGCACGGTCTCGGGCAGGCCCGCGAGCTCCTTGAGCACGTCGGGTCCGACCTCCGCAGCGACGTCCGTGAGCACGTAGCCGAGCTCGCCGCGCGTCGACAGCGACTGCGCCTCGATGTTGACCTCGTGCTCGCCGAGCAGGCCGTTGATCGTGGCCAGCACGCCGGGGTGGTTGCGGTGCACCAGGGCGAGCCGGTGCTTGGTCGCATCCGACGGCAGGTTGATCTCCGGCAGGTTGACGCTGAGCGAGGTGCCGCCGACCGAGGCGTACGAACGCAGCTTCGACGCGACGAAGCGGCCGATGTCCTGCTGCGCCTCCTCGGTCGACCCGCCGACGTGCGGCGTGAGGATCACGTTGGGCAGGCCACGCAGGTCGGACTCGAACGGGTCGCCCTGACGCTTGGGCTCGACCGGGAACACGTCGAGCGCGGCGCCGGCGATGTGGCCCGACTCGATGTGCTCGCGCAGCGCCGCGGTGTCGACGGCGATGCCGCGCGACAGGTTGAGGAACAGCGAGCGCGGCTTCATCTGCGCCATCTCCTCGGCGCCGAACAGGCCGGCGTTGCCGGGGCGGCCGTCCACGTGCAGCGTGACGACGTCCGAGGTCTGCAACAGCTCCTCGATCGTCGAGCAGCGCTTGGCGTTGCCGAGGGCGAGCTTGTCGTCGATGTCGTAGAAGACGACCTTGAAGCCCAGCGCCTCGGCGATGACCGACAGCTGGCTGCCGATGTTGCCGTAACCGACGATGCCGAGCGTACGGCCGCGGACCTCGTGGCTGCCGGCGGCCGACTTGTTCCAGACACCGTTGTGCATGTCGGTCGACTTCTCGTGCAGGCGCCGGGCCAGCGAGATGATCTCGGCGATCGCGAGCTCCACGACGCTGCGGGTGTTGGAGTAGGGCGCGTTGAACACGGCGATGCCCCGCTCGGTGGCGGCCTTGAGGTCGATCTGGTTGGTGCCGATGCAGAACGCGCCGATCGCGATCAGGTCGGGGGCGGCGTCGAGGACCTTCTCGGTGATGTAGGTCGTCGAGCGGATCCCGAGCAGGTGCACGCCCTGGATCGCCTCGATCAACTCGTCCTCGCCGAGCGCGCCGTCGCGGGTCTCGACCTGGTAGCCCTTGCCACGCAGGAAGTCCGCCCCGTCGACGTGGATGTTCTCCAGCAGCAGGACGCGTACGTCCTCGTCGCCCAGCAGCGACGTGGGGAAGGGGTCAGTGGTCGTCATGGTCATCATCATCTCGGTTGCCTCCAGTCAGCAATGCACGGCTGACGTGGGGCCCAGGCGAACGGTCCCGATGTCCGGTTTCTGCAGTCGCTCCCCGGTGGTACCCACCTCAACGCCAGTCGCGACCGACTGCGACGAGTCTACCGTGCGGCCCACACCCCTTCGCCAACATGGACATCTGTTGAGATCGGCTCACAGCCGGGCGGGGTCGAACCGCATCGTCGCGCGTACGACCTGGGTCACCGCCACCTCAGCGCGGTGGGCTGGGTCGAACCGCATCGTCGCGCGTACGACCTGAGGCACCGCCACCGCAGCGCGGTGGGCTGGGTCGAACCGCATCGTCGCGCGTACGACCTAAGGCACCGCCACCGCAGCGCGGTGGGCTGGGTCGAACCGCATCGTCGCGCGTACGACCTAAGGCACCGCCTCACAGCTGAGCCAGCGACTCGCGCACGAGGTCGAAGAACCGGTCCGCGTCGGCGTCGACCGCGACCTGGACCTCGCCTGTCCCGAGGGTGATGTCGGTACGCCCTCGGGTGGGCGAGTCGCCGGTGTGGACCCGGACCGTCGCGGCTGAGAGCGTGACCAGCGTCGGGTCCACGAGGTAGGCGATGGTGAGCGCGTCGTGCACAGGTGCTGCGGCGCGGCCGTTCATCGCGGGCAGCGTGCGATAGCTCGCGATGCGCTGCTCGATGAACCCGGCTGCGACGGACGCAGCACGCCCGAGCGGGCGCAGCGTCGCGCGCTGCTCGGACGTGACGATCGCGCGATACGTCGCGTCGAGCGGCACCAGGACGAGCCGCTCGAACCCGGCATCCAGCACCAGCTGCGCTGCCTCCGGGTCGTAGCCGACATTCGTCTCCACGTCGGGCAGCGAGCCGCCGCGCTCGATGACGCCGCCCATCACCACGAGCTCGTCGATCGCCTCGACGAACGACGGGTCGGCGGCGATCGCGGCTGCGACGTTGGACAGCGACCCGGTCGGCACGAGGGTGAACGGCTCGGTGGCCGCCCGGGCCGTCTCGACGAGCCACTCGACCGCGTCCTGGGCCTCGACCTGCTGGGTGGGCGGTGGCAAGGGAAGGGTGTCCGGCTCGGCGCTGCCGCGAGGCGCCGGTACGCCCGGCGGTGGGTCGACCGGTGCGCCGCGCCCGGCGTACACGGGGACGTCCGTGCGACCGATCAGGTCGAGGACACGACGTGAGTTGTCAGCGGTGTGCTCGACCGCATGGTTGCCCCAGACGGCGGTGACCGCCACGAGGTCGAGCTCCGGCCTGGCGGCCGCCAGCATGATGGCGATCGCGTCGTCGGTCCCCGTGTCGCAGTCGAGGACCACCCGGCGCGCCACGGTCAGCCCTGCGGGAGCGATCCGGTGAACCGGGCCAGCGCCTCGGGCGGCATCTGTTGGTCCAGGTTGGCGAGGCGCACCTGGCCCTGGGCGATGAGCCGGCCGTCCTGGTCGACCGAGTCGAGGTGCCACAGCTGCTGGCTGCGACCGCGATGGATCGGGGTCGCGGTGACCGTGATGGTGTCGCCCACCTTGGCCTGTCGGAGGAAGTCCGTCGAGTTGTTGGTGCCGACCACGATGCCCTTGTCGCCGAGCCACACCTGACCGGCGATGCTGGCGGTCGACTCGTGCACCGCGCAGTAGACGCCGCCGTGGGGGATGCCGAACGGCTGCAGGTGGTGCTCGCCGATCGTGAAGCGTACGACGACCTTGTCGGCGGTCGCCTCGAGGTGCTCGACGCCGAGCACGCCGTCCAGGCCGGGGATCTGAGTCATGCGTTCGAGGGTAGGTCAGTGGTAGTCGTGCATGACCGCATGGCCCTTGCCGCGGCCGATCAGCCAGCGGTTGACCGGCACGGTGACGACGAACGCCACGACGAGGGAGAACGCGAGGCTGGCCCAGAACAGGAGACTCGCGAGCCCGGCGTCCATCGCACCGGGCACCGTGACGATCACGGTGTTGTCGATGAGCTCCATCGTCAGGATCGACAGCGTGTCGGCGGCGAGCGCGACCTTGAACGCACCGGCGAACGGGATGCCCGCAGCCAGCACCGGCCGGATCGTCAGCGAATAGCCGAAGAGGAACGCCAGGACGATCGACAGGATGATCGTGGTGACGTTGTGCAGGCCGAACGCCGTGCCGATGACCATGCCGAGGACCTCGCCGATCGCACAGCCGGTGAGGCAGTGGACCGTCGCGGAGATCGCGCTCATCGTGAGCGCCCGGCCGGTCATTGCCATGTCGTGGTGCTCGTGGTGGTGCTCGTGCTCGGTCATGACGCTCCTGAGGAGTTGCGGGTCTTGAAGCCTCGGAGCCGCAGGCTGTTGGAGACGACGAACACCGACGAGAACGCCATCGCGGCGCCGGCCAGCATGGGATTGAGCAGGCCGGCGGCGGCCAAGGGGATGCCGACGACGTTGTAGGCGAATGCCCAGAACAGGTTGCCCTTGATCGTGCCGAGTGTCCGGCGCGACAGCCGGATCGCATCGGGCACGGCGAGCAGGTCACCGCGTACGAGCGTCAGGTCCGCCGCCTCGATCGCCGCGTCGGTGCCGGTGCCCATGGCCAGGCCGAGGTCGGACTGTGCGAGCGCGGCCGCGTCGTTGACGCCGTCGCCGACCATCGCGACGGTGCGGCCCTCGGCCTGGAGCCTGCGGACGACGTCGACCTTGTCGCCGGGACGCACCTCGGCGTGGACCTCGTCGATGCCGACCGCGGCCGCCACGCTGCGGGCGGCGCGCTCGTTGTCGCCGGTCAGCAGCACGGGACGCAGCCCGAGCTCACGGATCTGGCGCACGGCCTCGGCGCTCGACTCCTTGACCGTGTCGGCGACGACCAGGACCCCGCGGACCGCGCCGTCCCAGCCGATGACGACGGGCGTACGTCCTTGGGCCTCCGCGTCAGCCTTGGGGCCGACGAGATCGGCGGGCAGGTGCTGCGACCAGTCGGCGAGGAACGCCTCACGGCCGACCACGACCGCGAGACCGTCGACGACGCCCTGGACCCCGAGCCCCTCGGTGTTGCTGAAGCCCTCGACCGACGGCAGGTCACCCACCTCGGCGCGAGCCGCCTCGGCGATCGCGCGGGCGATGGGGTGCTCGGACGCGTCCTCGAGCGCGCCGGCGATGCGGAGCACCTCGGCACGGTCCTCGCCCTCGGCGACGATCACCTCGTGCAGCGTCATCCGGCCGGTCGTCACGGTGCCGGTCTTGTCGAGCACCACGGTGTCGATCGTCCGGGTCGACTCGAGCACCTCGGGACCCTTGATCAGGATGCCGAGCTGAGCGCCTCGCCCGGTGCCGACCATCAACGCCGTGGGCGTCGCCAGGCCCAGGGCGCACGGGCAGGCGATGATCAGCACGGCGGCCGCCGCGGTGAACGCCGCCGAAGCACCCTCGCCGGTGCCGAGCCAGAACCCGAGCGTGCCGACGGCCAGCGCGATCACGATCGGGACGAAGATGCCCGAGATCGAGTCCGCGAGCCGCTGCGCCTGGGCCTTGCCGCTCTGCGCGTCCTCGACCATGCGCGCCATCTGTGCGAGCTGCGTCTCGGCGCCGACGCGGGTCGCCCGCACGGTCAGCCGGCCACTCGTGTTGACCGTGCCGCCGACGACGTCGTCACCGGCCACGACCTCGGAGGGCACCGACTCACCGGTGACCATCGACGCGTCGACCGCGGACGTGCCGTCCTCGATCACGCCGTCCGTGGCGATCTTCTCTCCGGGGCGTACGACGAACAGGTCGCCGACGTGCAGGTCGTCGGTCGGGATGCGCACCTCGACCCCGTCTCGTACGACCGACACCTCTTTGGCGCCGAGCGCGAGCAACGCGCGCAGCGCCGATCCGGCCCGGCGCTTGGAGCGGGCCTCGAAGTAGCGTCCCGCCAGGATGAACGTCGTGACGCCGGCGGCGGCCTCGAAGTAGATGTTGCCGCTGCCGTCCATGCGCGAGATCGTCAGCTCGAACGGGTGCTTCATGCCGGGCTCGCCGGCCGTGCCCCAGAACAACGCGTAGATCGACCAGCCGAAGGCGGCCAGCGTGCCGACCGAGATCAGCGTGTCCATCGTCGCCGCGCCGTGGCGCAGGTTGGTCCAGGCCGCGACGTGGAACGGCAGCGCGCCCCACACGACGACGGGTGCCGCCAAGGTCAGCGACAGCCACTGCCAGCTGGTGAACTGCAGCGCAGGGATCATCGCCATCGCGATGACCGGCACGGTCAGGACGATCGAGACCAGCAGCCGGGTGAGCAGGGGCCGTGACGGGTCGTCGTCGACCTCCGGCTCGTCGGCCTGGGGCGGTTGCGGGAGCTGGGCCGTGTAGCCGGCCTTCTCGACCTCGGCGATCAGCAGTGCCGGGTCGATCGGTCCCGAGGCGTCGACCCGTGCCTTCTCGGTCGCGTAGTTGACCGACGCCGTCACGCCGTCGAGCTTGTTGAGCCGCTTCTCGATGCGCATCGCGCACGACGCGCAGGTCATGCCGCCGATCGTCAGGTCGATGCGGTCGGCCGTGGGGCCCTGGTCGGTGAGTGCCATGTCAGTGCTCGTGCTCGGAGTCGGTGTCGGAGTGGTCGTCGGTGCCCGTGGCCGCGCCGGCCCGGCCGGCCTCGACGGTGAACTCGGCCGTACGCACGACGCCGCCGTGCTTGAAGTCGAGGTAGAGCCGGTAGCGGCCCTCGGACGGGAAGCTCGCGTAGAACGTGATGCCCGGGCCGGGCTCGGTCCGGCCGTCGCCTGGCTCGCCATCGGGGTGGACGTGGAGGTACGCCAGGTCGCCGTCACGCAGCGCGACCAGGTGGCCGTACGCGGCGAGGTAGGGCTGCAGGTCCGTGACGGGTTCGCCGTCCTTCGCGACGTTCAACGTCAGCTTCGAGTCCTCGCCGGCCACGGCATCGCCCTCGAGCGTCACGGTGTAGTCGCCGACCGTGTCGGTCCACGACGGCGCCGGCAGCGGCTTGGGCGTGGCGTTGCCGGCGACCGTCAGGTCGGCCCCGAGCGTCACCGCGGGGTCCTTGCCGGCCGGGTCGAAGTCGGCGAACGTGCGCCACTGGCCCGCGTCGAGCGCCAGCCTCGCGGTCCACGTGCCGTGCTCGTCGAGCGTGGGGTGGACGTGCTGGAAGCCCGACAGGTCGCGCCTGGCGGCGATGAAGTGCAGCTTCTTGTCGTGCGAGATCGCGTAGTCGGTCACCGGCTTGCCGTCGGGCCCGAGGACCCGGAACGTCACGATGGCGTCAGGGGCCGGTTGCTGCGTGGGGTCGTCGAGCACGAGGCGATAGCCGTTCTGCGCGACCTGGAGGCCGCCGGGCGGCTCGTCGCCACCCTCGGACATGCCCGCCATGTCGTTCATCGCGTCGTCGTCGCCGTGCTCCATCGCGGCGGGCTCGGAGTCGACCGGGCCGACGGCGTTGCCGATCGCCGCCGCGGCGCCGAACACGACGCACAGCCCGGCGACGAACACGCCGACCTTGACCCCGGTGTTCATGACAACGAGTAGCCGGCCTCGGCGACGGCCTCGCGTACGGCATCGTCGGCCACGGGCTCGGCCTCGGTCGTGACGGTCAGGGCTCCGGTCGCGAGGTCGACGCTGAGGTCCTGGACGCCGGGGATCGCGCCGACCTCTTCGCTGACCGAGCGGACGCAGTGCTCGCAGGTCATGCCGACGACGGTGTAGGTGCTGGTGGTCATGGTGGTTCCTCTCGTGGTGTTCGGTCAGCTGCGGACGAGGCGCGCGATGGCGTCGGAGGCCTCGCGGATCTTGGCGTCCGACTCGGCGCCGCCCGCTCGGGCGGCGTCGACGACACAGTGGCTCAGGTGGTCGTCGAGCAGGCCCAGCGAGACGGACTGGAGAGCCTTCGTCATCGCCGAGACCTGGGTCAGGATGTCGATGCAGTACTGGTCCTCCTCGACCATGCGCTGCAAGCCGCGCGCCTGCCCCTCGATGCGGCGGAGCCGCTTGAGGTAGTCGGCCTTCTTGTCGTCGTAGCCGCGTGCTTCGTGGTCGTGCGCCATCATGGACTCCTCATCGGTACCCCTGGGGGGTATGTCTTCGTGTCCTGACCATATACCCCTAGGGGGTATGACGCAAGAGCGCCCCGGACGTACGCATGTCTCGTGGACGTGCGGGTAGTCCTGACGTGTCGGCGACGTTGAGCAGACAGCGTGCTGACAACGATGCCCCGCCCCGAGTCAGTCAGGGTGGGGCATCAGCTCGGGTGGCGGCGGTTCAGGCAGACGTGCGCTCGGCAACGCTCGGCTGGAGCGCGCCGACCCTCTGGGCCAGGCCGTCGAGCCAGGTGCCGAGGTGGCGGCGGTACCAGCCGCGGCCGGTCCACTTCTCGGGGTCGGCGAAGCCGGGGATCGCATGGTCCGGGACATCGGCGCGGGACTCGATGGACCTGAGGCGCTCGGCCTCGATCGACGAGGTGAGCACCAGGGTCCGCACGAACTCGATGGCGGCCGTGGCGTCGACGACGTCGAGCCCTTCGCGTTGCAGGGACTCGATGTGCGGCGTGACCATCTCGAGGAATCCCGGTGACACGTTGCGCGACCGCAGCGCCGTGAGGTCGTATCCCGGGTGCTGCCCGCAGATGGTCCAGAACATCTCACCGAGCTGCTCGAGGTGCTCGCGCCACGGCAGGTCCACGCCCGGCCAGGGTGCGGTCCTGGCGATGCGGTCCATGACCTGGACGACGAGGTCCTCGCGGTCGGTGACGTAGCGATAGAGACCCGAGTGGACGACGCCGAGCCGGGCCGCGATCGACGGCATGCTGAACGAGTCGAGCCCCTCGGCCAGCACCGAGTCGATGATCTGGTCGACGGTCAATGTCCGTGGCCTGCCGGGCTTCGCGTTCATCCTTGAAGGCTACGCGTCAACGCTGATGTCGCATGACGAATGACACGAATAGAGCCGAAGGTCCTAGGGCTGATGAACCACTCGAACCAGACGCATCATCCGAACGGATGACTCAGGCCCGCAGCTCCGCAATGAGCTCAAGCTCGGCCGGCCGGCTCAGGCCCGCCCGCCGCTCGCGGTCGAGACCTCTCGCGCGTTCGTCCTCGAGGGTCGCGCGAAGGGTCTCGGACAGCGGACGCCGCTCCAGTCCGTACGCCAACGCGCGGGTGTCGTCCATCAGCCCCATGCCGTGATGGCTGGCCGGCAGCCACAGCGGCAGCGATCGCGGGCCCATCCACTCCTCGACGTCGTGCTCGCGCAACCACGCCTCGCTCGCGAGGACCTGGTCGCCCATGAAGCCGGCGACCTCCGCCGACAGGGCGACGAGCTCACCCACGGTCGTACGCTCACCCGCCGCGTGCACCGTGCCGGTCGCCCCGGTCTCGGCGCAGGTCACGATCCAAGTGGCCAGGTCACGTACGTCGATGACCTGCATCGGCTGGTCGGCCACGGCCGGCACCAGCACCGGCTCGTCGCCGGCGAGGGCGAAACGGGCGGCGTAGTGGCCGAGCCGGTCCGAGCGGTCGCCTGGTCCGCCGATCAGCCCGACCCGCACGATCAGGTGGCGGCGCAGGTGTCGTACGGCCTGCTCGCACGCGACCTTGCCCTCGCCGTACTGCTCGGGCTCGGCCACCTCCCCGTCGAGCGGCTCGAGCACCGGCGACTCCTCGGTCAACGGTCCGCTCTGGTCGGCGTACACCGAACCCGTCGAGACGAGCGTCCAGTGCGTCGCGTCCGAGCCGAGTGCGCTGACCGCCGAGCGCACCTGGCCGGGCTGACGGGACACGTCGATCACGCTGTCCCACCCCCGGCCACGGACCTCGTCGTACGCCTGAGGGTCCGAGCGGTCGGCCCGGACGAGCGTCGCGCCCGTGGGCACGTCACCGGACTCACCACGCGCCAGGCACGTGACGTCATGGCCGCGGGCGATCGCGTCACGCGCGATCTGGCCGCCGACCCAGGAGGTGCCGCCGAGGACGAGTACGGTGCTCATCCCGTCAATCAACCATGCCGTCCGGCGCCACGACAGGCCTGTTCACTGCCGGCAGAACAGCTCTGAGCAGACGCCGGCGGACCGGCGGATCTGCGCACGAGGCATAGCATTCAAGGCATGGCCTCCGAACACCTCCTCACCGTCACCGGCACCGTCTTCATCCGCGAACGCATCGCCGTGCCGCCCGGCGCCGTCGCGACGGTCAAGCTCGTCGACACCGAGGGCGAGGTGCTGGCAGCCACCGCGATCGACGCCCCGGGCGTACCGGCGGAGTTCGTCCTCACAGCCGATCCGACCCTGGTCGCCGCTCCCGACGCACTGCTGATCTGGGCCATGCTGCGCACGGAGGTCGGCGTGTGGGGCACGACCGACCTCGTGCCGGTCGAGGGTGACTCCACGGCGGTCATGCTCACCAAGATCGACGAATGACGGACGGAGGGGGCCGGCCCGGCGGACCGGCCGTCAGCCACATCCCCGACGAGGAGCTCGGCTCGGGACCACCGATCCTCGGTCGCATCGCGCGGATGCTGCGGCCCTACCGGGTCAAGATGATGTACGTCGCGGTGGCCGTGGTCACCGCGGCGGCGTTGACGTCCGTCGCTCCGTTCTTCACCAAGGCGGTGTTCGACAAGGCGTTGTTCCCGAGCGACGGCAGCGGTGTCGACCTCGGCCTGCTGGGCTGGCTCGTCGGCGCCCTGTGCCTCATCCCGGTCGTGACCGCGGTCATCGGCATCGCCCAGAACTGGCTGACCTCGACGATCGGCAACTCGGCGATGGCCGACCTGCGCAGCGACCTGTTCGCGCACCTGCAGAAGATGGAGCTCGCGTTCTTCACGGCGACCAAGACCGGCGCGATCCAGTCGCGCCTGGCCAACGACGTCGCCGGCGTACGCACGGTGCTGACCGACACCGCGACCTCGATCCTGCAGAACAGCGTCACCGTCATCGCCGCGTTCGTGTCGATGGTGATCCTGTCCTGGCAGCTGACCGTGCTGACGGTGATCGTCATGCCCCTCTTCGTGTGGATCCAGCTGCAGGTCGGCAAGCGGCGCCAGCGGCTCGCTCGCAAGACCCAGGAGTCGCTGTCGGAGATGACGGCGATCACCGAGGAGGCGCTCAGCGTCTCGGGCATCCTGCTGTCCAAGGTGTTCAACCGCGCCGACTCCGAGGTCGAGCGCTATCGCGAGGCCAACCGCAACCAGACCCGGCTCCAGGTCGAGCAGGCCATGACCGGACGGACGTTCTTCGCGACCGTGCAGACGTTCTTCGCGATCACGCCGGCCCTGATCTATCTCGTCTCGGGCTACATGCTCAGCGGCGGCACCGCGTTGACCGCTGGCACGCTCGTCGCGTTCACGACGCTCCAGGCACGCCTCCAGATGCCGTTGCTCCAGCTCATGCGGGTCTCCCTCGACGTGCAGACGTCGCTGGCGCTGTTCCGCCGGCTGTTCGAGTACCTCGACCTCGAGCCGGCGATCACCGAGCGGCCGGGTGCCGTGGCACTCAAGCCCGAGGACGTGCGCGGCGAGATCGAGTTCCGCGACGTGCACTTCCGCTATCCGGAGCCCCGCGCGCTCTCGGGCGGGACGACGGGTGACCGGTTCGGCGAGAGCGGCGTGCGCATCGACCGCACGGAACCGGCACCGGAGCAGGGCTGGGCCCTCGACGGGGTCTCGTTGCGGGTCGCCCCGGGCCAGCTCGCCGCGATCGTCGGTCCGTCGGGCTCCGGCAAGACCACCATGACGTACCTGATCCCGCGGTTCTACGACGTCACCACCGGCGCGGTCCTGATCGACGGCACCGACGTGCGCGACCTCACGATGGGCTCGGTCGCCGAGGCGGTGGGCATGGTCACCCAGGAGCCCTACCTCTTCCACGGCACGATCCGCGACAACATCGCGTACGCCAAGCCCGACGCCACCGCCGACGAGATCGAGCAGGCCGCCCGCGATGCCAACATCCACGACCGGATCCTGTCGTTCGCCGACGGTTACGAGACCATCACCGGCGAGCGCGGCTACCGGCTCAGCGGCGGCGAGAAGCAGCGGCTCGCGATCGCCCGCGTCCTGCTGATGGACCCGCGGATCCTGATCCTCGACGAGGCGACGTCGGCGCTCGACACCGAGACCGAGCGACTCGTGCAGGACGCGCTGGAGCGGGCGACCCACAACCGTACGACGATCGCGATCGCGCACCGGCTCTCCACGATCCACAACGCCGACGTCATCTTCGGGCTCGAGGAGGGCAAGCTCGTCGAGCAGGGCACCCACGACGAGCTGCTCGCGCTGGGCGGGCTCTACTCGCGCCTGTACGTCGAGCAGTTCGGCTCGGGCCAGATCGAGGCGCGGTTCACCGACGGCGTGCGGTTCACCAGCGGCGAGACCTACTGCGACAAGCCCGGCGCCGACGACCGCCGCGCCGACGTGTCGTTCTAGCTCGCTGGCGGTTTACCAAGAGGTCACGGCAAAGTGCCACTCCTCAAGGGGCGTGCACCTTGAGGAGTGGCGGTTTGCCCTGAGGAGCGGCGCAGCTTGCCCTGACCTCTTGGTAAACCGTCACCGTGCGGCGAGGGCTCGCTTTTGGGCAGATGCCAGCGCGGAGGTCACGGCCGCCTCGACCGCCTTGGTCTTCTTGAGGTTCGGCACCGAGAAGATCAGCGACGTCATCTCGCCGGAGGTGCACATCTGGGCGGAGATCCCCGACTCAGCCGAGCTGATCGGGACGAGCGCGATCGTCGTCGTGGCGCCCTTGGCGGCGCCGCCGATCGCGGCCAGCGTCGTGAACGCGTCACAGGCCTGCTCGTTGGTGAACGACGAGGCGCCGGACAACAGCTTCTTGGCGCGGGCGAGCTCCTTCTTGTCCGTCGCCGTCTTGACGTCACCTGACGACTCGAGCTGCTTGACGACATCGGGCAGCGTCTTGGCCCACTCCTGCGCGGGCAGCGTCGTGACCTGGATCAGCGCGGTGCTGGCCTGCCAGCGGCACTGGCTGCTGACGGCCGTGCCGTTCGTCGCCACCACGGTGTCGACGGGCGTACCCGCGAGCTTCCGGCGCTCACCGGCGGTCAGGAACGAGCACGCCGGCTCCTTCGGGTCGACCGTCGGCTGCGCCGTCGCGGACGCGGAGGGCTCGGGATCGGCGGCCTTGCCGTCGCTCCCGCCGCTGCACGCTGCAAGAGTCAGGCCGGCGACCCCCGCGAGCATCGCCGCACGCAGCCTCACAGGGCGATGCCGACGTACTTGGTCTCGAGGTACTCCTCGATGCCCTCCGCGCCACCCTCGCGACCGAAGCCTGACGCCTTGACCCCGCCGAACGGAGCCGCCGGGTTGGAGACGATGCCCTGGTTGAGGCCGACCATGCCGGTCTCGAGGCCCTCGTAGACCCGCACGGCACGCGAGAGGTCGGACGTGAACGCGTACGCGACGAGGCCGAACTCGGTGTCGTTGGCCATGCGTAACGCGTCGGCCTCCTCGGTGAACGTGAAGATCGGGGCGACCGGGCCGAAGATCTCCTCCTTGGCGAGCCGGGCCTCGAGCGGTACGTCCGAGAGCACGGTCGGCGAGTAGTAGTAGCCCTCGCCGTCCGGTGCGGAGCCGCCGGTCAGCACCGTGGCGCCCTTGCCGACCGCGTCGTCGACGAGCTCGGCGACCTTGTCGCGCTGCTTGGCCTCGACCAAGGGCCCGACATCGACGCCGTCCTCGGTGCCGCGCCCGACCGACAGCGCCTGCATCTTGTCGGTGAGCTTGGCGCCGAACTCCTCGGCGACCGACTCGTGCACGATGAACCGGTTGGCGGCCGTGCAGGCTTCACCGATGTTGCGCATCTTGGCGAGCATCGCGCCCTCGACGGCCTTGTCGATGTCGGCGTCGTCGAACACCAGGAACGGCGCGTTCCCGCCGAGCTCCATCGATACCCGCAGCAGTCCCTCGGCACTCTGCTCGACGAGGGTGCGGCCGACCTCGGTCGAGCCGGTGAACGTCAGCTTGCGCAGCCGCGGGTCACGGATCAGCGGCTCCATGACCTTGCCGGTGCTCTTGGTCGTGACGACGTTGAGCACTCCGTCGGGCAGCCCGGCCTCGCTGAGGATGTCGGCGAGGCGCAGCATCGACAACGGCGTCAGCGCGGCCGGCTTGACCACCATGGTGCAGCCCGCGGCGATCGCCGGGCCGATCTTGCGCGTGCCCATCGCCAGCGGGAAGTTCCACGGCGTGATCATGAGGCACGGGCCGACCGGCTGCTTGAGCGTCAGCAGGCGGGTCGCGCCGTTGGGGGCAACCGAGTAGCGGCCCGAGATGCGCACGGCCTCCTCGGAGAACCAGCGGAAGAACTCCGAGCCGTACGCGATCTCGGCCTTGGCCTCCTTGATCGGCTTGCCCATCTCGAGCGTCATCAGGAGGGCCAGCTCGTCGGCGCGCTCGGTGATGATCTCGAACGCCTTGCGGAGGATCTCGCCGCGATCGCGCGGAGCGGTCGCCGCCCAGTCGGCCTGTGCCGCGACGGCGGCGTCGAGTGCTGCCGTGCCGTCGGCGACGCTCGCATCGGCTACCTCGACGAGGATCTTGCCGTTCGAGGGGTCCTCCACCGCGAACGTCTTGTCACCCTCGGCGGCACGCCACTTGCCGCCGATGAACAGCTGCGGATGGACCGCGGCGACGACTTCCTTCTCGCGTGACTCAGTCATGCCATTGTTGGTTCGCTCGCTGCGCTCGCTCATGCCGTCCAGCGTAGGACGGTGGTCCAGCGGGCGCCGCTCAAGCCGGCGTACGGCGGGCGCGCACCTTGTGGACGACGAACCACGCAACGGCGGCGACGACCGCGACCACCAGGGCGTACTTGAGGTAGTTGCCGTACTTCTCGACGCTCTCCCAGTTGTTGCCGAGCTGATAGCCCGCGCTGATCCAGATGGTGTTCCAGATGAGGCTGCCGGCGGTCGTGTAGATCAGGAAGCGCGAGACCGACATCTTCTCGACGCCGGCAGGGATCGACACCAGGCTGCGGATCGCCGGCACCATCCGGCCGAAGAACACCGCTGCGGCGTCGTTGCGGGCGAACCAGGCGACGCCCTTGTCGATGTCGCGGGCCGTCACCAGCGGGATCTTGGCGAGCACGTGACGCGTACGCTCCAGGCCGAACACGCGCGAGATCCAGTAGAGGATCATGGCCCCGCCGACCGAGCCGATGGTGGCCGCGACGATGACCGCGACCAGGCCGAAGTCGCCCCTTTTGGCGCTGAACCCCGCCAACGGCAGCGCCACCTCACTCGGCAGGAACGGCAGGATCGTCTCGATCGCGAGGACCAGCCCGACGCCCAGCAGACCGATCGAGCCCATGATGTCGGCGACCAGACCGGCGAGGCCGGAGTCGGGGACGCTCGACGCTTCGGTGGCGAGGGCGGTCAGTAAGGTCACGGGCATGAGCGTATCCGCCAGGCTCAATCCGTACGTGCTCGTCGGCGGCCTCGTCGGTGTGGCGTTGGTCGCGGGCGCATTCGCGTACGCGGACGACGACGGTGACCCGCTCGACCGCGCCGCTCCTTCGGCGACGCGGATCCACACCCCGACGAAGTCGCTCGACGTCATCGCGTCGGCGACGCCGGCCCGTTCCGCGCTGGGCGTCTCCCGGCGGCTGTACGACTCGGCGCCTGTCGCGGTGCTCGTTGAACGGCATGACCGGCGAGCCCTGACGGTCGCCATCACGTCGGCGACGACGCTGGGCGTGCCCGTCCTGCTCGACGACCGCGGCGCACCGGCCGAGCTCAAGCGTCTCGGCGCCCGGAAGGTGCTGACGTTCGGCGCGACCCGTGACGTCGACGGCGCCCAGGCGGTGCCGCTCGAACCCGCCAAGGCAGCCGATGCGATCGCCGCGCTGCGCGGCGCGGGCACCCCCCACGCACGTCAGCTGGACGCGATCGTCGTGACCCGCTCCCGCACGGCGAACGCCGCCGCCGTGGCGACGGCCCGCAATGCCGGTGCCGAGGTGCTGCAGGTCTCGAGCGGCGACCCACGGCGTTCACCCGCCGCGGCCAAGGTCCTCGCGGCCCGGCCGAGGACGCCGGTCATCGCGCTCGGCCGGCCCTTCGTCCGCAACCTCGCCTACACGCTCAAGGTCGTACGCTCGCACATCGTCCAGCCGACCGGCGGCTACCTCGCGCTGCCCGGCAAGCACTACACCGCGATGTACGGCTATCCCGGCGCACCGTCCCTCGGAGTGCTCGGCGAGCAGGGCGTCAAGGCGTCGATCGCCCGCGTCAAGCACCTGGCCCGCAAGTACCGGCGGGTCAGCAAGGCCGAGTTCGTTCCCACGTTCGAGATCATCGCCACCGTCGCGTCGGGCAGCGCCGGCAAGGACAAGGACTACTCGCAGGAGGCGTCGATCAAGACCCTCACGCCATTGGTCGATGCCGCCGAGAAGGCCGGCGTCTACGTGATCCTCGACCTGCAGCCCGGGCGTACGAACTTCCTGGTCCAGGCCCGCCGCTACCGGTCGCTGCTGGAGCGTCCGCACGTCGGCCTGGCGCTCGATCCCGAGTGGCGACTCAAGAAGAAGCAGAAGCACCTGCGCCAGATCGGCTCGGTCAAGGTCGCGGAGATCAACCGGGTCAGCGACTGGCTGGCGCAGCTCACCCGCCGCAAGGGACTGCCGCAGAAGATCTTCGTGCTGCACCAGTTCTCGCTGTCGATGATCAAGCACCGCAGCCGCCTCGAGACCGGGCACGCCGAGCTCGCCACCGTGATCCACGTCGACGGCTCCGGCCCGCAAGGCGCCAAGCGCGGCACGTGGCGGACCCTCCGTCACCACGCGCCGGACGGGGTGTTCTGGGGCTGGAAGAACTTCGTCGACGAGGACCCCCACATGTTGACCGCCAAGGAGACGTGGCGCCGGGTCAAGCCGCACCCGTCACTCATCTCGTACCAGTGACTTGACCTTGACGTAGCGTCAACGTCCGACCATGGTCGGATGACTGCCTCTCCTCGTGCCGTGCCGCTGTACGTCGGCGGCGCCGCACTGTCCCTGTTCGGCAACTCCGCCATCTCGATCGTCCTGCCCTGGCTCGTGCTGACCACGACCGGCAGCCTCTCCTCCGCCGGCCTGATCGCCGCGGTGTCGGCGGTCGCGTCGGTGCCCGCGACGTTCACCGCCGGCCGCCTGATCGACCGGGTCGGCGGCCGCAACGTCGCCGTGCTCGCCGACCTCGGCAGCGCCGCGTCCGTGCTGGGGCTGATCGTCGTCGACGCGACGGTCGGCCTGTCGATCCCGTGGTTCATGGTGCTGGGCGTCGCCGGCGCGGTGTTCGACGTGCCCGGGATGACCGCGCGCCAGTCGATGATGGCCGGGGTGTCCACCGTCTCGGGCACCTCGGTCGACAAGATCGCCGGGCTCTACCAGAGCGGGTTCTCGCTGGCCCTCCTCGGCGGTCCCGCGCTGGCCGGTGTGCTCCTGGGGGTGCTCGACCCCATCGAGGTGGTGTGGCTGACCGCCGCGTGCTCGGCCGGCGCCGCCGCCGCGACCGCGCTCGTGCCGGTCCAGGGTCGCGCCGCGAACCCGGGCCCCAGCCTGTCCGGCGGCGCGCTCGCGGTGATCCGCCGCTCACCCGCGCTGCGGACGATGGTGATCATCGCGTTCACGACGAGCCTCATCACCCCGCCGATCATCAGCCTCCTGCTGCCGGGTCACTTCAACCGGATCGACGAGCCCGACCAGCTCGGGCTGTGCATGTCGGCGTTCGCGATCGGCCTGCTCGGCGCGTCGCTCCTTTACGCCCGCATCGCGCAGGCCTCGCGGAGGACCGCGTACGTCACGGCGATCGTCGCTCTCACGATCGGCCGTTGGCTGATCGCCCCGCTCGACGAGTTCTGGATGATCGCCGCCGGCATGCTGGCGATGGGTGCAGGTGCCGGTCTGTTCGGCCCGATCTGGAACGTCTATGTCGCGACGCGCGTGCCCGATGCCGTACGTGGGCGCGTGCTCAGCCTGATGATGGTGCTCGGCCTGGTCGCCGGTCCGCTCGGGCTGGGGCTCATGGCCCTGATCCTTCGCGGCGGTGACCTGAGGCTCGGCGGCCTCCTGGTCGCGGGGTGCTGGACGCTCATCGCGGCGTACGCGATCCTCAGCCCGGGCGCCCGGACGCTGACCGAGTCCGAGCCCGAGCCCGTGGCCCAGAGCGGATGAGTCCGGCACGATGGACGACATGCTCCAGATCGGCCAGCTCGCTGAGTACGTCGGCGTCACGACCCGGACGGTGCGCTTCTACCACCAGCGCGGGCTGCTGCCCGAACCTGAGCGCAACGCGTCGGGCTATCGCTCGTACGGCGCCGACGCGGTGCTCCGGCTCACCCGCATCGTGACGTTGGCGTCCGCGGGCGTGCCGCTGTCGCGCATCCAGGACCTGCTCGAGGCCTCTGACGAGACCTTCGCCGCCGAGCTCGTCGAGATCGACGCGGACCTTCGCGACCGCATCCGCCGGCTGCAGGACGACCGGGCGCGGCTCGCGGACCTGCGCGCCGGCGACGGGCTGGTGCTGCCCGACGTCCTCGCCCGGCTCATCGAGCACCTGAGGTCGGCGGGCGTCGAGAAGGCGGCGGCCGATCACTACCGCGACGTCTGGATCCTCATCCATGCGCTGTACGCCGACAAGCTCGAACGCTGGTTGAAGGAGTCGGTCGCCATGTTCGAGGACCCGGGCTATCGGCAGAACCTCGTGCGTACGTTCGAGGTCGCGCACCTGCCGCCGGACGCTCCCGAGGTCGCGCAGCTCGCGTCGGACACCGTCGACTGGATCATCGCGAACCGCGACACCCAGGACAGCACGTGGCTGCTGCAGAGCAGCCTCGACGACCCGTTGGCCAACGAGCTGCTGCAGACCCAGTGGGCCAACCACCCCGCGTGGCTCAAGCTCGGCGAGCTGGTCGCCGCCGGCTTGCGTGAGCGCGGCATCGAGGTGCCCGGCCAGGCCTGAGGTCAGCCGGCGCGCTCGACGGCGAACGAGACCATGAATCCGATCGTCGCGATGAGCCCCGTGTAGATGTGCGTACGTTCGAAGGCCTCCGGGATCATCGTGTCGGCGATCATCGCGAGGATCGCGCCGGCCGCCACCGCCGTGATCGCGGCGATCGTGACCGGACTCGCGTCCTGCAGCAGCAGGCACCCCAGCAGACCCGCGAGCCCACTGGCCACCGCGATCCCGCCCCAGACACCGAAGACGTACGTGGCGCTCCGGCCGCTGCGCTTCATGCCGGCCGCGCTGGACAGGCCCTCCGGGAGGTTGGAGATGAAGATCGCGACCAGCACCGGCACGCCCACGCCGTTGCCACCGAGGAGCGACAGCCCCAGCACGATCGACTCGGGTATGCCGTCGAGCAGCGCGCCGATCGCGATGGCCGCGCCGCTGCCCTGCTGGTCCGCCTCGGAGGGTTGCTGGTCCTCGGAACGCTTGCGGTGGCGCGCACCTCGACGAGCCAGCGCGACATTGGCGAGGACGTAGACGACGGCGCCGCCCAGGAAGCCGAGCACGGTCGGGGTCAGGCCGCCAGTCGACTCCGCCTCGTCGACGAGGTCGAAGGCCAGGGCTGAGATCAGGACGCCGGAGCCGAACGCCATGACGCTGGCCACCACGAGGCGCGGGATGCGCAGGTTCCACGCCAGGGCAGCGCCGACGACGAGGGCGCCGCCGGCGAACGTCCCCCAGAGTCCGGCCTGCAACCAGATCGGCACCCGCGGCTCCCTCCGTCAGCGGGCCCAGCTCGGTGCGAACCCTCCTGCCGACGCTATCGGCGGAAGCCGCACGCGGCCACCGCAAGCCGACTCAGCGCGAGAGCTCGGCCTGCTGCACGAGCAGGGCGACCTGTACCCGGTTGGTGACGTGCAGCTTCTCGAAGAGCCGTGACACGTACGCCTTGATGGTGGCGGTGCTCAAGTAGGTCAGCCCGGCGATCTCCGAGTTCGAGAGGCCGTCGCCCAGGGCCAGGGCGATGGTCCGTTCGCGGTCCGTGAGCGTCGCCAGCCGTGACCGGGCGATGTCGCGCGCTCCCGTGTCCTGGAGCGCACCGGCGAGGTCCATCAACCGACGCGTGACCGTCGGGGAGAGCAACGGCTCACCACCCGCGACCGTCTCGATGGCACGGACGATCTCTGCGGGTGGGGTGTCCTTGAGCAGGAAGCCCGCGGCGCCGGCGGCCAGCGCAGCCAGGATGTCGGCGTCGGCGTCGAACGTCGTGAGCACGATGACCTCAGGCGCGTCGGCCAGCTCACGGAGCATGCGCGTCGCCTGGATCCCGCCGACCCGCGCCATCCGGAGGTCCATCAGCACGACGTCCGGGCGCAACCTCGTGACGGCGTCGATGACCTCGTCACCGTCGCTGGCCTCGCCGAGCACCTCGATGCCGTTCGCGGCGCGCAGCATGAACGCGAGCCCGCTGCGCACGAGGGCGTCGTCGTCGACGATGACGACTCCGACGGTCATGCCGGACCTTGGGCGGCGGCGTACGGCATCCATGCGTGCACCTGGAAACCGTGGTCGTCGGTCCGTCGGAAGTCGACGCGGCCACCCGCCAGCGCCACGCGTTCGCGGAGCCCGGCGAGACCGGTGCCGGACCCGGGCGGGGCTGCGGGCACCGGCACCGTGGGCGACGGCTGGTTCCGGATCGACACGTCGACACCGTCGCCCACCTCGTGCACCTCGACTCGTACGTGGGCCTGCGGGGCGTGCTTGCGTACGTTGGTCAGCGCCTCCTGGACGACGCGGTAGATCGTCCGGCCGGTCGACGCCGGGTCGTTCCCGACATGCTCCAGCGCTCGCGGCGAGATCTCGCAGGAGACGTCGAGGCCGGCGGACGTGGACTCGGCCACGAGCGACGGCAGGTCGGCCAGCGTCGGCTGCGGGCGCTGCGAGTCCGGCGTCGACTCGCGGAGCAGGTCGATGACCTCGCGCAGCTCGTTGAGAGCCTCGTGGGTGTTGCTGCGGATGATGCCGGCCGTGGCGGTGACCTCCTCGGTCGTGGCGCCCTGATGGAACTCCAGGGCTCCGGCGTGAACGGCCAGGAGCGAGAGCCGGTGAGCCAGGACGTCGTGCATCTCGCGCGCGATGCGCTGGCGTTCCGCCCGCCGGGCGGCAGCGGCGCGCTCGGTGGCGGCCTGCTCGGCCTCGCGGAGCCGGCGCCGCATCGAGTCGAGGAGCTGCCGACGTGCGCGGACAAACATCCCCCACCCGGTGACCGCGAACGTCGCCAGGACGCCGACGAAGATGCTGCGCTCCTCGTGCGGCACCGGATAGAGCGCGAGGGCCGGCATGATGCTGACGGCCGCGAGCATGCTGATCCCGACCGCCGTCCGCCAGCTGCGGTGCTCGGCCACGGTGAAGGCGCAGATCAGTCCGACGCCACCGGCCACCGTCGAGACCACCCCGACCGCGATGGCCACGACCGCGAACACCACTGGGTGGCTGCGGCGCCAGATCCAGATCCCGGCGATGCACACCGCACCGAGGGCGATGTCGACGACCTGCAGGGCGACGGGGCGATCGTGCGAGCCGTAGAGCACGTTCTGCTCGCTGGTCAGGCCCACCGCCAGCGCGGCGACCGCCATGGCGGTGTTGACCGCCAGGTCCCGCCCCCTCGAGGTGTCCACCGCACCAACTTAAGGGCGTCAGCGGCCGGAGCACAGGAGTCTCGCGGATCATCGACCAAAGTCGGTACCGGGCGCGGCAAACCGATACCGATGGACCGCCAGGAGGCACCGGTTGGCCGCAGCGGGTGCCGGTCTCGTGCCGCCACGCTCACGTCATGACCACTACATATCCGTCCTCCGTCAGCGTCGCCGATCGCAAGATCAGCGGCATCTGCGCAACCCTCGTCGGCGCCTTGTCGCTCGTGATGGTGCCTCTCTACTTCGTCTACTCCGGGCCACCGCCGGCCGACAACGTGCTCAGCCGCAACCTGATCACGGTCGCGGTGTTCACCGTCTTCCTGATCTTCACGACCGCCCTGCGTCGCGTGCTCGGTGGCAGCCTCGCCAGTGACATCGCCTCGACGGCCGGTCTCGTGTACGCCGCGATGACCCTCGTCGCCGCCTCGCTGGAGACCGGCGTCGCGCTCCAGTACCCCGACGGGTCCAAGGACCCCACGATCGACGGGCCGCTCGCCAACGGCATGGCCCTCCTGCACGGCCCGATCGCCCGCGCGCTTGTCGTCACGTTCCTGATCGCCCTGGCGATCGAGGTCCACCGCAGCGGCGTGCTGCCGAGCTGGGTCCGCACCGGTTCGGTCGTGCTCGCCGTCGTCAACCTGGCGTTCGTGCCGTCGCTGTTCTTCGGGATGGACCCGGAGAACTTCTACGCCGCCAACGGCTGGGGCAGCACGGCCAGCGTCGGCATGGTCAACATGCTCTGGATCGGCGCCATCGGCGTCGCCCTGCTGCGTGGCCAGGGCAGGAAGTGATCGCGGTGCGCAACGCAGACGAGTGGGAAGGCATCGTCGTGAAGAAGTCCCGCGGGCTCCTGGACGGCTCCAACATGTACCGGCGCCTCACGATCCGCCTCGTCGACGGCAGCACGACCAAGGTCCGCGTCGACCGTCAGCTGTGGAACGCGTTGACCGAGGGCGACCTCGTCACCAAGGCAGCCGGCGAGGACCCGGTCAAGCACTGAGCACCCCAACACGTACGAAGGAGACACCATGAGCACGACTCTCACCGTCGACTACTTCTGCAGCGTCGATGGCTACGGCATGGCCGAAGGCTGGCCGGGCTACTGGGGCAAGGAAGGCCCCGAGGTCATCGAGGACCGCGTACGGACGTTCGCGCAGGACCAGGTCCTGGTCTTCGGGGCCACGACGTTCCGCCAGTTCAGCAAGTTCGTCACCATGTTCGACGAGCCCTACTACGACAGCCTCAACGAGCTGCCGAAGATCGTGTTCTCCAGCACGCTGGAGGAGCCGCTCGAGTGGCAGAACTCGACGGTCATCAACGAGGACGCCGTCACCGCGATCGAGCGGCTGAAGCGCACGACGGACGTGCCGATGCGGTCGCACGGCAGCATCTCGCTGAACCGCGTCCTGCTCGCCGCCGGGCTCGTCGACCGGATCGAGATCCTCATGTTCCCCGCTGTTTCAGGCCGGGCCGGACGCGCTGCGCTCCTGCACGACGGGGCCGAGCTCGACCTGGAGCTCGTCGAGTCGACCGTGCTCGACGGTCAGACTCACAAGCTCGTCTACACGCCGCGCCTGCACGGTGAGGTGCCGGTCGGCGCCGGACCGCAGGTGCGGCAGGGGCGACTGGCTCGATGAAGACTCCCTGAGATTGTTCGAGATCAGCGCTGCTCGGCGTGTGTCCTCCCGGGTGTCGACCTACCGTCGGAAGGGAGACCCCCGGGACGACGCCGTCCCGGACGGCCTGCCGAGAGAGGTGGGATCGCATGAGCCTGATCGAGGACTACGCCATGATCGGCGACCTCCAGACCGCGGCGCTGGTCGGCCGCGACGGATCCATCGACTGGCTCTGCCTCCCGGCGTTCGACTCTCCCGCGTGCTTCGCCTCCCTGCTGGGCGGAGCGGACGCCGGGTTCTGGCGGATCGCACCGGCCGGGGCGGGCGACTGCACCGAGCGCGCCTATCGCGAGGACACCTTGATCCTGGAGTCCGTCTGGCACACCGAGGGCGGCAGCGTGCGGTTGATCGACACGATGCCGCCCCGCGGTCAGGCCGCCGACATCGTCCGCATCGTCGAGGGCATCAGCGGATCGGTGACGATGGAGATGGCACTGCGACTGCGCTTCGACTACGGCAGCATCGTGCCGTGGATGCGCCACCTGGACGGGATGTTGGCCGCCGTTGCCGGCCCGGACTCCGCGTGGCTCAAGACCCCGGTCACGCTCGTCGGCAAGGATCTCACGACGTATGCAGAGTTCACCGTGTCGGAGGGCGAGCGGGTGCCGTTCGTGCTGACCTATCACCCGTCGCACGAGACCAGGCCGCGGACCGCTGATCCCGAGACGGCCCTGCGGGACACCGAGAGCTACTGGAAGCGGTGGATCGGGCAGGCGACCAAGGCGCCCGACGACGACGCCGTCCGACGCTCCCTGATCGTGCTGAAGGCACTCACGTACGCACCGACCGGCGGCATCGTGGCCGCCGCGACCACCTCGCTGCCCGAACAGCTGGGCGGGTCCCGCAACTGGGACTACCGGTTCTGCTGGCTGCGCGACGCCACGTTCGTGCTCGAGGCGCTCCTTACGGCCGGCTACGTCGACGAGGCGCAGGCCTGGAGAGGGTGGCTGCTTCGCGCGATCGCCGGCAACCCCGACAAGCTGCAGATCATGTACGCCTTGGACGGCCGTCGCCGGCTGCCCGAGGCCACGCTGGACTGGCTCGAGGGCTACGAGGGCTCTCAGCCGGTGCGCACCGGGAATGCCGCAGCCGAGCAGTTCCAGCTCGACGTCTGGGGTGAGGTGCTCGACGCGCTGCACCTGTCGCGCGAAGCGGGGATCGCCTCAGAGGAGGCGGCCTGGGACCTGCAGGTGGCGCTGATCGAGTTCCTCGAGCAGCACTGGGCCGATCCCGACAACGGCCTGTGGGAGGTGCGCGGGCCGCGCCAGCACTTCGTGCACTCCAAGGTGATGGCGTGGGTCGGCCTGGATCGCGCTGTCCAGGCCGTTGAGCGATTCGGCCTCGACGGCCCGGTCGACAGGTGGCGTGCGGTGCGCCAGGAGATCCACGACGAGGTCTGCGCGAAGGGATTCGACCAGGATCGAGGCACGTTCACCCAGTTCTACGGCTCGAAGGGGCTCGACGCAGCGCTGCTGCTGATCCCCCGGGTCGGCTTCCTCCCCTGGGACGACCCGCGGGTGGTCGGCACGGTCGACGCGGTCCAGAAGGAGCTGCTCCGTGACGGGTTCCTCCTGCGCTACGACACCGCCGCCGACGGCAACGTCGACGGGCTCGGCGGTGAGGAGGCGACGTTCATCGCGTGCACGTTCTGGCTGGTCGACGCCCTCGGCGGTATCGGTCGTACATCGGAGGCACGCGCCCTGTTCGCCCGCCTGCTGCAGCTCCGGAACGATGTCGGCCTGCTGAGTGAGGAGTACGACGTCACGGTCAAGCGGCAGGTCGGCAACACCCCGCAGGCCTACAGCCACGTCGGCCTGATCAACGCCGCCACGCGGCTCGACTCCGCGGAGTCTCCACGCGACACGGAAGGGACATCATGAAGGCACTCACGGTCACGCCGGGGAAGGCTCAGTCGCTGCGGGTCGACGACGTTCCGGAGCCCGACCCCCGGCCGGACGATCTCCTGGTCGACGGCATCGCCATCGGCATCTGCGGGACGGATCACGAGATCGTCCACGGCGACTACGGATGGTCGCCGCCTGGCCGCGACCGGCTCGTCATCGGGCACGAGTCGCTGGGCCGCGTGCGCGAGGCACCCGCGTCGAGCGGCTTCGCCGAGGGTGACCTGGTCGTCGGGGTGGTCCGCCGGCCCGACCCCGAGCCGTGCGGCGCCTGTGCGCACGGTCAGTTCGACATGTGCCGCAACGGCCAGTACACCGAGCGGGGCATCAAGCAGATCGACGGGTACGGGAGCGAGAGGTGGCGGGTCGAGGCCGACTACGCGGTCAAGCTCGATCCGGCGCTGGAGGACGTCGGCATGCTGCTGGAGCCGACATCGGTCGTCGCCAAGGCCTGGGACCAGATCGACAAGGTCGGCTCACGGTCGTGGTTCGAGCCACGCACCGTCCTGGTCACCGGGGCCGGGCCGATCGGCCTCCTCGCCGGCATGATCGGCGTCCAGCGCGGGCTCGACGTGCATCTGCTCGACCGGGTGACCTCGGGACCGAAGCCGTCGATCATCGACGACCTCGGCGCGACGTACCACTCCGACGAGATCGGCGCGGTCGCCGAGAAGCTCTCGCCCGACATCATCATCGAGGCCACCGGCGTTGCCGAGCTGGTCGTCGGCGCCATGGCGGGCACGGCGGGCTACGGCATCGTGTGCCTCACCGGGGTCTCCTCGGGCAAGCATGCGATCCCGGTCAAGGCCGCGGACCTCAATCGCGAGATGGTGCTGGAGAACGATGCCGTCATCGGCTCGGTCAACGCAAATCTCGGCCACTACCGTGCGGCTGCGGACGCGCTCGCAGCCGCCGACCCCGCCTGGTTGAGCCGTCTCATCAGCCGGCGGCTCACGCTCGACGAGATCAGCGGTGACTTCGATCGTCGCGACGACGACGTCAAGGTCGTGGTCGACCTTGCGGGGACCCGCTGATGTCCACCGCCGCAGCCAGGGCCGTCCCGGGCGAACGTCCGCGCGTCGTGATCGTGGGTGGCGGGTTCGGCGGGATGCAGGTGGCCAAGGGGCTGCGTGACGCCGACGCGGAGGTGGTGGTCGTCGACCGGGTCAACCACCACCTGTTCCAGCCGCTGCTCTACCAGGTCTCGACGGCGCTCCTGTCCCCAGGAGACATCGCCCCGGCGTTGCGCACGGTGCTCGCGCGTCAGGACAACACACGCGTCGTCCTCGGCGAGGTCACGGACATCGACCCCGACGCCTCGACCGTGACCCTGACCGGGCCTGACGAGGTGGATCGCACCATCCCGTACGACCGGGTGGTGCTGGCCGCGGGAGCCGAGTCCAGCTTCTTCGGCCACGACGAATGGGCCGAGGCCGCGGCACCGATGAAGACCCTGGCCGACGGCGTCACGCTTCGCGATCGGCTGCTCAGCGCCTTCGAGCTGGCCGCACAGAGCGACCCCGGGACCCGGCGTGAGTACCTGACGTTCGCGGTGGTCGGTGCAGGACCGACAGGCGTCGAGATCGCCGGACAGATCTCGGCGCTCGCGCACCGTACGCTTCGCCGCGAGTTCCACGAGCTGGACGCTGCGGACCTTCGCATCGTCCTCGTCGACGCCGGCGACACGGTCCTGAGCTCGTTCGCCCGGTCGCTCCAGCACCACACCGCCGCGGCGCTTGCGGACCTGGGTGTCGAGCAGCTGCTCGGCCACTCCGCCACCGCCATCGACGCCGAAGGGATCACCGTGGCACCGGCGAACGGCGGAGGCCCGGAACGCCGCATCCCCGCTCGTACGGTCGTGTGGGCGGCGGGCGTGGCGACGAACCCACTGGCGCGACGACTCGGCGAGAAGACCGGTGCTCCCGTCGACGACAAGGGCCGGGTCAAGGTCGACCCGCGATGCCGCGTACCGGGACGTCGCGACGTGTTCGTCATCGGCGATGCGGCCAACGTCCACGACCTGCCCGGGCTCGCTGAGCCGGCCATGCAGGAGGGACGATACGTCGCCACCGTGATCGCGAGCGACCTTGCCGGGAGCCCGCCACCGGCTCCGTTCCACTACAGGGATCTGGGCACGATGGCCACGATCTCGCCGACCGATGCGGTCGCCCAGCGGGGACGCGTCCGGGTGAGCGGACTCGCGGCCAAGGCCGCCTGGGCCGGCGTCCACGTGGCGTTCCTCGTCGGTTGGGGCAACCGTCTCGCGGTGCTCACGCAATGGGCGCAGGCAGCCCTCTTCGGCTCACGACGCCGTCAGCTGATCATCGGCTCGCGCCACCCTGCACGCTGAGGGATGGGGTCGGGGCTCAGCCGAAGAAGTCGCCGGCGGCGGCGCCGGGGGGCTCTGCGTCGCGGGCCATGGGGGTGAACCGTGAGTAGTGGCCCTGGAAGCTGACGGCGACCTTGTTGACCGGGCCGGAGCGGTTCTTGGCGATGATGATGTCGGCCTCGCCGGGTCGCTCCGACTCGCCGGCACCATGGGCGTCGGGCCGGTTGAGCAGCAGCACGATGTCGGCGTCCTGCTCGATCGAGCCGGACTCACGCAGGTCGGACAGCTGCGGGGTCTTGTCGGTGCGCTGCTCGGAGCCACGGTTGAGCTGGCTGATCGCCACGACCGGGAGCTCGAGCTCCTTGGCCAGCAGCTTGATCTGGCGGGAGAACTCCGAGACCTCGACCTGGCGGTTCTCGACCCGTTTGCCCGACGTCATCAGCTGGAGGTAGTCGATCACGATCATGCCCAGGCCGTACTGCTTCTTGATCCGCCGCGCCTTGGAGCGGATCTCGGGCATCGTCATGTTGGGGCTGTCGTCGATCACGATCGGGGCGCTCTGCACTCGCGGCATGGCCTTGCTGATGGCGTCCCAGTCACGCTGGTGCATGCCGCCGCCGCGCATGTGGGAGATGCTGACGCGTGCCTCGGCCGACAGCATGCGCATGGCGATCTCGGCGCCGGTCATCTCGAGCGAGAAGATCGCCGTGGGGATGCCATGGCGGATCGAGGCGGACCGGCAGAAGTCGAGGCCGAGCGTCGACTTGCCGACACCGGGCCGGGCCGCGACGACGATCATCTGGCCGGACCGGAACCCCGTCGTGAGCTTGTCGAGGTCGGGGAAGCCCGACGGCACGCCCGTCATCTGGCCGTCGCGGCCCTGGATCTCCTCGATCTCGTCGATCGTGAGGCTCATCAGCTCGGCGACCGACTGGTAGTCCTCGGCCTGGCTGGTGCCGTCGACGTCGAGGACCTCCGCCTGGGCGCGGTCGACGATCTCGGCGACATCACCCTGGCCGGCCTGGCCGAGCTGGGCGATGCGCTGCCCGACCTCGACGAGGCGCCGCAGCACGGCCTTCTCGCGGACGATGTCGGCATAGAAGTCGACGTTGGAGGCGATCGGGACGCCCGCGACCAACGTGTGGAGATAGGGCGCCCCGCCGATGCGGCCGACGTCACCGCGGCGCTGCAGCTCGGCGGCGACGGTGATCGCGTCGGCCGGCTCGCCACGGTTGGCGAGGTCGACGATCGTGTCGAAGATCAGCTCGTGGGCGGGCCGGTAGAAGTCGCGGCCCTGAAGGATGTCAGAGGCCGGGTCGATGGCCTGCTTGCTCATCAGCATGGCGCCGAGCACGCTCTGCTCAGCGGCCAGGTCCTGTGGCGGTACGCGTCCGGAGCCAGGGTCCTCGCTGGGCCCTGGCGCAGCCTCGTAGAGGTCCGTGACGCTCACAGAACTGTCCCCTTTCGTCCGTGACTTCACGTTAACGGTCGGCACTGCCATAACTCCGGAAGACGCCCCTGGAGGATGGTGCCGACCCGTCACAGTAGGCCCGTACGGGTGGCAATCACAGACAGCGCCCCACAGGGGGTGTGCGCAACCTCCGACAAGCTGTGGAAAACGCCGAGAACCATGTGCACAGTCCGTGGACGAAGGTGTGGACAAGTTATGGCGTCGCCTTGTCCGTATCGCTCTGACCTGCGCAAACGCCTGTGCACCTGTGTGGAGACAAAATACTTCCGGCTGGTTCGTCATCCACGGGTGCCTGTTCATACACTTGTCGACAAAACCCGTCCGGTTGACCCCACGACACCCTCTCGTCACCTCCAGGAAGGCTCCCGATGCGCCTCACGCGCGACGCGGACAGGCAGATCTTCCGGGTCGCGGTGCCCGCGTTCTTCGCCCTCGTCACCGAGCCGCTCATGCTGCTGGCCGACACCGCGATCATCGGCCACCTCGGGACCCCCGAGCTCGGTGGGCTCGCCGCGGCGTCCGTGGCACTCGGCACGGCGGTCGGCCTCTGCATCTTCCTCGCGTACGGCAGCACGGCGATCGTCGCGCGCCACCACGGCGCCGGTGACGAGAGCACCGCGCTGGGTCTCGCCGTCAGCAGCCTGTGGCTCGCCGCCGCCCTCGGGCTGGTGCTCGGGTCGGCCGTCGCGATCGCGAGCGGGCCGCTGGCGGACGCGCTGTCGAGCTCGGCACAGGTCTCCGGGTTCGCGCAGGACTATCTCGTCGTCTCGTCGCTCGCGTTGCCGGCGATGCTGTTGATCCTCGCGGCCACCGGAGCCATGCGCGGCGTCCTCGATCTGCGCACCCCGCTGATCGCGACGATCGTCGCCAACGTGCTCAACGTCGTGCTCAACCTGACCTTCGTCTACGGCGCCGGCTGGGGCATCCGGGGCGCTGCCGCCGGCACGGTCCTGGCCCAGTGGTTCGCGGCTGCCTGGCTGGTGTCGGTCGTCGTACGCCGGGCCCGTCGCGTCCACGCTCCGACCCGACCGCGTGGGTCCGAGATCGTGGGCGCGGCCCGTGTCGGTGTCCCGCTCCTGATCCGCACGGTGACGCTGCGCGCCTCGCTCGTGCTCGCGACCCTCGTCGCCGCGAGGCTCGGCGACGTCCCCCTCGCCGCCAACCAGGTGGCCGGCGCCGTCGTCATGTTCCTGGCGTTCGGGCTCGACGCCATCGCGATCGCGGGGCAGACCCTGACGGGCCGCACGCTCGGCGCCGGTGAGGCCGCCGGCACCCGTGCGTTGACGAACCGCATGGTCGGCTGGGGTGTTGCGACGGGTGCGCTCGCCGGTGTGCTGCTGGCCGCCGCCACCCCGTGGCTGCCGCGGCTGTTCACCTCCGACCGGGCGGTGCAGGACGCGCTCGTGCCGGCGTTGCTCGTCATCGCCGTGATCCAACCCCTGTCGGGCGTCGTGTTCGTGCTCGACGGCGTGCTGATCGGCGCCGGTGACGGGCCCTACCTCGCCTGGGCGGGCCTGGTCGTCCTCGCCGCATACGCGCCCTTGGTGCTCGCCGTCGGATGGGCCGACGCCGGCTTCACCTGGCTGTGGGTCGCGTACGGCGGGTTCATCGCGGCCCGGCTCGTCACCCTGTGGCGACGACAGCGCGGCACCGCGTGGATGGTCCTCGGCGCGACCCGTTCGGCAGACTGAGGTCATGATCACCGAGGAGTACGCCCCTGGACGCCTCGCCGACGTGCACGGCGACGGAGCCGTCGGCGTCGTGCTGCTCTGGCACGGTCGTGGTGCAGACTCGCGCACCGTGGTCGCCGACCTCGCCGACGAGATCGCCGGCCACGGGTTGCGCGTCGTCGTGCCCGACTGGGACTCGTCCGCGCCCGACGGGGGACGATCCGACCTGCTCGCGTCGCTCGAGCACGCCCGCGGACTCGCAATGAATCACGCGCTCGACCCCGATCGGCTCGTGGTCGCCGGCTGGTCGCTCGGCGGCACCGCCGCGGTCGGGCTCGTGATGCAGGCGCCGGCCCTGGGCGTACGCATCAAGGCGACCGTGCTGCTCTCACCGGGTGACGGCCCGCGGGCGCTGGACCCGTTCACCGGCGAGCCCCTGCCCGCGCCGTTCCCCGAGGCGCCGCATGCCGGGCCGGTCCACGTCGTCAGTGCGACGCGTGACGTCATCGCGACCCCGGATCTCGTACGCGGGCTCGAGACCCGGCTCAGGGCGGCCGGCTGGCCCACGACGTGGACCGAGGTGGAGGCGGACCACGGGTCGATCGCGATGACGCGCTACGACGCCGACCGCGACCGGTTCGTCGCGACCGACGATCAGGCCACACTTGCCGCCGGACGGCAGGTGGCCGGGATCGTGGCTACTTCTTCTGCGTGAAGCCGACGATCGTCCAGTCCGGCTGCTCGAACTGCGCTGCGCCGTAGTTGACCAGCCGCGAACGCACCGCCACGACGATCGGGGTCACGGCGAGCGGGATCACGGTCGGGTTCTCGAACACCCACTCATCGAGCTTGGCCACCCGCTTGAGCCGCAGCTGGTCGTCGAGGGTGCCCTTGGTGATGTCCCAGCCCTTGCCGAACCGCTCCTCGCTGACGCCGGTGTAGTTCTGCGCCGAGTCCACGGGGTGGAACATCGGCTCCGCCGCACCGATCGGGAACGGCGACCCACGACGTACGAACGTCACCAGGTCGAAGTCGAGCGGGATGACGGTCTTGGTGAAGAACTGATCGGCCGGCACGCTCGTGACCTTGACGTCGATGCCGACCTTGCGGAGGTCGTCGGCGATCTGGGCCGCGCGGCGGCTGTTGGCCGGTGTCTTGGCCGGCACCGGCAGCGTCAGGGTCAGCCGCGCGCCCTTGCGGGTGCGGATGCCGTCCGACCCCTTCTGCCAACCGGCCTTGGTGAGCAGGTCGGCCGCCTTGTCCGGGTCGTAGGCGATCGAGGCCGACGAGTCGACGTAGCCCTGCTGGCCGGGCACGAGCATGACGCTGCCGAGCGGGCTCGCCGGCGCACCCACCGCGGCCGAGGCCTGCTCGGCGATGCCCTGGCGGTCGATCGCGTGGGCGACGGCGCGGCGGACGTCCGGGTCCTCGAGCGGTCCGCGCCCACCGTTGAGGGTCACCTGTGACCACTCGATGCCGGCCGCGCGCTCGATCGAGCTGTCGTCCGCCTTGGCGGCGGTCTTGTAGGTGTTGGCCTCGAGGTCGACCGCGTCGAGCTCCCCGGCGGCGAACGCCTTGGCCAGCACGTCCGAGGGCGCGACCTGGAAGACGACCTTGGACAGCTTGGGCTTGGCGCCCCACCAGCGAGGGTTGGGCTGCTCGGTGATCGTGCCCTTGACCGTGTCGATCGACGACACCAGGAACGGACCGTTGGACGAGATGGCCCGCGTGCGGAACGCCGTGTTGAACAGCTTGGGCGACGACGAGACGTTGGCCGCCAGGTGCGGGTAGACGTAGAGCGGCCACTCGGCGTTGGGCTTCTTGAACGTGACGGTGTAGTCGAACTTCGTCTTGCCCTGCTCGACCGAACCGATGTCCTCGAAGCCTTCGGTCGAGGCCACCTGGTAGTCGTCGTCGGAGCCGTTGAGGGCCTTCCAGTAGGCCTTCATGTCGGCGGCGGTGATCGACGTGCCGCCCTGCCAGACCGCCTTGGGATTGAGCCGCACCTTGATCGTGAGCGGATCGGTGTCGGCGACCTCGATGGACTCGGCGTAGTCGTGGTCGACCTGCCAGCTGCCCGTCGGGGTGATGCGGATCGCGGACCCGACCGTGGGCGCGAGGATGCGCGCGGCATCGGTGTTGACCGCGTCAGGGTGCTGGGGGTTGAAGTTGCGGGGTACGGCCGTCGTGCCGAGGCGCAACGTGCCGCCCTGGGCGACCTCGGCAGCGGGCGCGGTGTGCCACGCGGTGTTCTTCAGCGTCTTGCCGGTGCTGGCCTTGGGCGTCGACGGATTGTCGTCTCCGGACACCACCGAGCAACCGGAGAGCAGGAGGCTCCCGGTGAGGAGGAGTGCGGCAGGGGCCGCGATCGTACGCATGGTCGAGTAGCCGACCACCCGTGGCGAGCCAGGGCCCCCGACCCTGACCCGCCAATGGGTGGACTACTTGGAGGCGACCACGTTGAGCTTGACCTGCGCGCTCACGTCGGGGTGCACGCGCACCGAGACCGTGTGGGCCCCGAGCGACTTGATCGGGTTGCCGACCTCGATGCGACGCTTGTCGACCTTGGCGCCGAACGCGGCGAGCGCGTCAGCGATGTCGGAGACCGTGACGGCGCCGAACAGGCGGCCGCCGACGCCGGCGCGAACCGGGACGTTGATCGGGTTGGCCTCGAGGTTGCCCTTGATGCTCTGGGCCTCCTCGAGGTCGTGCACGGCGTGGGCTTCGCGCGCCGCGCGGATCGACTCGACCTGCTTGGCAGCGCCCTTCGACCAACGGATGGCGAAGTTGCGCGGCAGCAGGAAGTTGCGGCCGTAGCCGTCCTTGACCTCGACGATGTCGCCGGGGGCTCCGAGGTTGGTGACCTCGTGGGTGAGGATGAGCTTCATCAGAACCTCCTTAGCGGCTGGTCGAGGTGTAGGGCAGCAGGGCCATCTCGCGGGCGTTCTTGATGGCCTTGGCGATGAGACGCTGCTCCTGGACGGAGACACCCGTCACCCGGCGCGCGCGGATCTTGCCGCGGTCCGAGATGAACTTGCGCAGCAGCGCGGTGTCCTTGTAATCGATTTCGGTGACCTTGGCCGCAGTGAGCGGGTTGCTCTTCTTCTTCGGCTTCCGGACTACTGGCTTTGCCATGTTGCTCCTGAACTTGATGCTGACGTGTGGTTAGAAGGGGGGCTCGTCGGTCGTGCCGGCGTTGCCGCCCCAGGCGTCAGACCCACCCTGTGCCGCGGGCTGCGTGGACCACGGGTTGCTCTGCGCAGCTCCGCCGCCACCGGCGTTGCCGCCGCCCTGGCCGCCCTGGCCGCCACCGAAGTCGCCGCCGCCGGAGCGGTTGGCCTTGGTGACCTTGGCCGTGGCGTAGCGCAGCGAGGGGCCGATCTCGTCGACGTTGATCTCGACGCTCGTGCCCTTCGATCCGTCCTGGCGCTCGAAGTTGCGGATGCGGAGGGCGCCCGTCACGATGACGCGCTGACCCTTCTGCAGTGACTCCGCGACGTTCTCGGCCAGCTGACGCCATGCGGCGCAACGGATGAACAGCGCATCGCCGTCCTTCCACTCATTCGTCTGACGGTCGAACGTACGAGGCGTCGACGCGACGGTGAAGTTGGCAACCGCGGCGCCCGAAGGAGTGAACTTGAGCTCCGGGTCGTCGGTGAGGTTGCCGATGACGGTGATGACGGTTTCGCCTGCCATGGCGCAGCCTTTCGGATTGGGGTGTCTGACTCCAGTGAACCGCAGCGGTGCGACACCCGCGAGGGGTCGTGCGCGGTCCTTGTGGACATCTCTGTCCGTGGGTCGGGCCTACTTCACGTCGGGACGTGTGACCTTCGTACGCACAACGGACTCGTTGAGCGTGAGCTGACGATCGAGCTCCTTGACCGTGGCCGGCTCCGCCTGGAGCTGGACGACGGCGTAGATGCCCTCGTTCTTCTTGTTGATCTCGTAGGCGAGGCGACGCTTGCCCCACACGTCGACGTTGTCGACTGAGCCGCCGTCCTGGCGCACGACGTTGAGGTACGTGTCCAGGCTGGGGGCGACGGTACGTTCTTCGAGATCAGGATCAAGGATGATCATGACTTCGTACGGGCGCAATGACATTCAGTCTCCTTCGGACTAAACGGCTACGGGGCCTCCGTAGCAGGAGTGGGCTGCCAACTGGCAACCGCAGAAGTCTACGGGAACACCGGCACGCGAGGCCAATCGTCCTCGCGCCCTCAGATGTTGCGCTTCCAGACGACCTCTTCGCGCAGCTCACGGCTGCGCCAGCCGTCGGGCGTACGGACCATCGTGTGGTGGTAGAGCCCGCCGATCTCCACGACCTTCTCGCCGCCGGCCCCGTCGTCCATCGTCATGGGGTTGTGGAAGTACGCCGTCACGTCCGCGTCGTCACCTCGCACCACGATCTCGACCTGGCCGAGGGTGTGCATGAGCTTGCGGAAGAACGCCGGCAGCACCTCGGCGAGCCACGGCTTCACCTCGGGGTACGCGCCGGCGATGCCACCGGACTCGGTGTAGTCGATCCGGGCGTCGGGCACGAACACGCTGTCGAGCCGGTCCCAGTCGAACGTGTCGATCGCCCGCGTGTAGCGGATCAGCACGTCGGTGATCTCGAGCCGGTCGCTCATCTCCTGAAGGTCCATCCCAGCACTGTGGCAGAAAACGAGAACACGTTCTATATTTCGACTTGACGAAAAGAGTGCTGATGCGTTTCACCTATGCCGAGGCCATGACCCAGGCTGCCTACTACGCGCCGCTGGCCCAGGCGGCCGAGGCCGCCGGCTACACCTCGATGACCGTCGCGGACTCCTTGATCTATCCCAAGGAGTCGGACTCGAAGTATCCCTACACCGACACCGGCGACCGGGAGTTCCTCGAGGGCAAGGAGTTCATCGAGGCGATGATCCTCTGCGCGCACCTGTTCGCGGTGACCTCGACGCTGCGCCTGACCCCGTTCGTGCTCAAGCTGCCCGTACGCCCGCCGGTGCTCGTCGCGAAGCAGGCGTCGTCGCTGGCCTTCCTCTCCGGCAACCGGCTCGGGCTCGGCGTCGGCATCTCGCCCTGGCCCGAGGACTTCGCCAACCTGCAGGTCGACTGGGCGCGACGCGGCAAGCGGATGGACGAGTGCATGGACATCCTGCGCGGGCTGACGACCGGGGAGTTCTTCGGCTACCAGGGCGAGTTCTACGACATCGACGAGCTCAAGCTGTGTCCTGCGCCGACCGAGAAGATCCCGTTGCTCGTCGGCGGCCACGTCGACAAGGCGCTGCAGCGGGCCGTGTTGAAGGGCGACGGCTGGATGCATGCCGGCGGCGACGGCGAGGAGCTCGACCGGCTGCTCAGCCGACTCGCCGAGATCCGCAAGGCCGAGGGCGACACCCGCGACGACTTCGAGGTGCACGTGATCTCGTACGACGCGTACGACCTCGACGGCATCAAGCGCCTCGAGGACAAGGGCGTCACGGACTGCATCGTCGGTTTCCGGATCCCCTACATCAAGGGCCCCGACACCGAGCCGCTCGAGACCAAGATCAAGCACCTCGAGCAGTACGCGGAGAACATCATCCACAAGGTGTGACCCAGATCACATCACAGGTTGTCCGATCGGGGCTGTTTCGGTCGTCCCCCGGGTGAGACGTTCACAGGGAACGTCCACCACCCGAAAGGTCCTGCCATGACCCAGTACGCAGCCCTCATCTACAGCCACGACGGCGACTGGACCTCACCCGAAGAGGCCGAGACGACCAAGATGTACGCCGAGTTCAGCGAGAACCAGGCCGCTTCGATCCGCGGCGGAGCGGCGCTCCACCCGACCTCCACCGCGACGGTCGTCAAGGTCGAGGGTGGCCGCGGCGGTGACGTCCTGACGACCGACGGCCCGTTCGTCGAGGCCCGCGAGGTCCTGTCCGGGTTCTACCTGATCGAGGCCGACGACCTCGACAGCGCGGTGGCGATCGCCGCACAGATCCCCGGCGCCTGGGACGGCGGGGTCGAGCTGCGGCCCGTCATCCAGTTCTGAGCGTGCCCGAGGCGTCGTCGGTCCTGGCCGAGCTCGTACGCGACGAGGGTCGCCGCGTCCTGGCGACCCTCATCCGTACGACCGGGAGCATGACGATCGCCGAGGACGCCGTGCAGGAGGCGGCGATCTCGGCGCTCGAGCACTGGCCCCGCGACGGCATCCCCGACAACCCTCGCGCCTGGCTGACCACGGTCGCCCGCCGCAAGGCGGTCGACGCCATCCGGCGCGAGGCGGCGCGCGGTGACAAGGAGGTGCGCGCCATGGACCTGACGAGTGGTCCGGCCGACGTGCCCGAGTCTGTGGTGCGCGACGACGAGCTCCGGCTCGTGTTCACGTGCTGCCACCCGGCTCTCTCGCTGGCGACCCAGACGACGCTCAGCCTGACGACGCTGTGCGGACTGAGCGTGGCCGACACGGCACGCCTCCTGCTGACGTCGGAGAGCGCCATGGCCCGGCGGCTCACCCGGGCCAAGCACAAGATCGCGGTGGCCGGCATCCCCTACCGCATCCCGCCGGACGCGGAGCTGCCCGAGCGGCTCGACGCCGTGGCCACGACGGTCTACCTCCTGTTCACCGCAGGAGTGGCCGGCGGCGACGAGCCCGTACGGCCCCGGCTCTGCGACGAGGCGATCCGGCTCGGGCGGCTGCTCGTCGAGCTGATGCCCGACGAGTCCTCGTTGCAGGGCTTGCTGGCGCTGATGCTCCTGACGGATGCCCGGCGAGTGACCCGCGCCGACGAGGCCGGTGAGCTCGTGCTGATCGCCGACCAGGACCGCACGCGCTGGGACGCCGCACGCATCGCCGAGGGCGCCGCGCTGGTCGAGGCAGCGCTGCGGCGTTCACGTCACCGGGCCGGCCGCTTCGAGCTCGAGGCCGCCATCGCCGCGTGCCACGCCACCGCCAAGACGTACGACGAGACCGACTGGGGCGACATCATCGCGCTCTACGACGCGCTGCTGCAGCTGACCCCGACCGACGTCGTCCGGCTCAACCGCGCCGTCGCCATCGGGGAGCGCGACGGCGCCGCAGCCGGCCTCGACGAGCTCGACCGGCTGACGGGGCTCGACCGGTTCTACCTGTGGCACGCGTGCCGGGCCGAGCTGCTGGCCCGGCTCGGACGCGCGGACGAGGCGGCCGCAGCGTTCGAGTCCGCCCTCGCCTGCGGCCCGCCGGCCGCCGAACGACGATTCATCGAGGGGCGGGCAGCCGCTAGTCGCTGACCAGGTCGAGCGCGAGCAGATTGTCGGCGTCGTAGGGGATCGACGTGATGATGCGCTGGGCCGACCCGGCGAACCTCGAGCGGAACTCGGCGCGGGCAGTCGGCAGGTCGCCGACCACGGCGAACGCCGCGAGCACGTCGTCGTCGACGAGGTCGCCGAGCTCGGCCCATCGGTTGCTCTTGGTCAGTGCGTGCGCCTCGGTGTGCAGGTCACCCCAGCCGTGGTGCTCCAGCACCGGCAGGTAGGCGGGGGTCGAGGAGTAGAAGCCGATCTGTCGTTTGGTCCCGGCGATCGCCGCCGCCAGCTCCTCGTCCGTACGACCGGTCGCGACCATGCACATCACCGAGGTCGTGAACGGCTCCTCGGCGTGCTGCCCGGCGTCACGACCTGCCTTCACCGCCGGCACGACCACCTCGTCGAGATAGCTCCGTGACAGCAACGGGTGGCAGATCAACCCGTCGGCGACCGACCCGGCCGCGGCCAGCATCCGCGGTCCGACCGCCGCCAGCCAGATCGGTGGTGGTCCGCCCTCGACCGGCCCGGGGTTGAAGAGCGGCGGCATCAGCGTGTGCGCGTAGAAGTCGCCCTGGAAGTCGAGCTTCGAACCGTTCTGCCAGCTGTCGAAGATCGCGCGGAGCGCCTCGACGTACTCCGACATCCGCGGCGCCGGGCTCGACCACGGCATCGCGAACCGGCGGGTGATGTGCGGCTTGATCTGCGTGCCGAGGCCCAGCACGAGACGACCTTGACTCAGCCGGTGCACGTCCCATGCCGAGTAGGCGGTCGACATCGGTGTCCGCGCGAACGCGATCGCGACCGAGCTGCCGAGCTGCATCCGACTGGTCGCCGAGCCGGCAAGGGCGAGCGCGATGTAGGGATCGTGGGCAGCCTCGGCGACGAAGAGCCCGCCCACCCCGCGGGCCTCCGCCTCTGCGGCGACGGCGGCGATCTCGGCTGCGTCTCCGTGGAAGGCGATGTCGAGGATCGGCTGGGTCATCGCCCGAGCATACGGCTGACGACTCCTGTGGAGCCCCGACCAGTACGGTCGATGTCGTGGACCTCGAGATCGTCTCCCTGCTGGTGTCGCGGGTGCGCCGCTACGAGGGGCGGCCCGCCGACGGCACCGAGCCGTACGACATCGCTGACGAGCTGGTCGACTCGGTGCGCGTGCGGGCCCACAAGGGACTGGTCGGGGACCGTTACTTCGGCACCCGGTTCACGTTCGCGACGATGACGATGATCGCCGCCGAGAGCATCGAGCAGCTCGAGCGCGACATCGCCGGCGACGGGCTCTTCCCGGCGGCCAACACCCCGTTCGACCCCGTGCTGGCCCGCCGCAACCTGGTCACCCGCGGCCTCGACGTCGACGCCCTGGCGCGCACGACGTTCACGCTCGACGGCGGGCACGGGCCGATCCGCTTCCGCTCGATGACGCCGGCCAACCCGTGCGCGTGGATGAACACCGTTTACGCGCCCGGGGCGCACCAGGCCCTGCGCGGGCACGGCGGCATCCGGTGCGAGCCGCTCGACGACGGCGAGCTGTCGGTCGGGCCGGCCACGATCACCGACATCGCACCGATCCCGCCCGAGGAGCTCACCCGACGCATCAAGGCCGCGCCGACAAGCTAGACCTTGGCACCGCCGATCCCACGTTCATCTGAATTGTTGAGCCAAAATCTGGTTGTGACACGAGCATCCTGCGTATCGTCAGACGATGTCCCAGTGCGCGTGTGCATGCAACCGAAGGATGACGTGACGGAACAAGACGACGTAACGGGTAGGTACACATCGGCATTTCCCGTCTACGCGGCGTATGCCACACGGCTTCACGCCCTGATGAGTGATCTGCTGAAATCGGAGAACCTCGAAGTTGTACAAATCGAGTCCCGCGCCAAGGCGGTCGAGAGTCTTATACAGAAGATTCAACGCAAGAAGAGTAGCGAGAGCGACCCGTTGCAATCGGTCACAGACCTTGTTGGCATTCGGATAATCACGTACTACCTCGAGGACGTTGCCCGCGTTGGTGAGTTGCTCGGACGCGAGTTCACCATTGATGCAGAAAACTCGATGGACAAAGCCGAAGCGCTCGCCTCGGACCAATTCGGATACCGGTCAGCGCACTACGTGATCACGCTGGATGATTCTCGGGCCGATCTATTGGAATGGGCACCATTCAAGGGTATGAAGGCCGAAGTTCAGGTGCGCACCTCGCTGCAGCATGCCTGGGCGGCCGTTAGCCACAAATTGGAGTACAAGTCCTCGCAGGCAGCTCCAGCTCAGTTACAGCGCCGGCTCTTCCGACTGAGCGCACTCTTTGAAATGGCCGACGAGCAATTTTCCATTCTTCGCGACGAGAGCAACGCTACGGACTCGGCCTATCGGGCGGAAGTGAGGAAGGGGCGGCTGGACGTCCCGATCGACAGTTCGTCGATCGCGGCCTACATGAGCATCACTGGGCGCGCCGACGAGTACCGGACTATGTTCAAGGAATCAGGACATCAAACGGAGGACATCAAACCGGTACCCGCAGACCGGATCAGGCGAGACCAGTCCGACCTAGTGAAGGTTCTCAAAGCGGTCGGGATCACAACACTGGAGGAACTCGATGAGTATCTGTCTGAAAAGGACAGGCTCGAGAAGATTGCCAAACGGCTGGACGCAGTCTTCGAGGACGACAGTGGCGAAGGCTCGATCTTCGATCTCCTGACGTTGGTGGTGCTACTCGATCGCGACAAGAGCCCGGCGCCGGGACTCCCGATCTACACCGAGGAGTTCTCGGCGCGAATTGCCGCCCTCAGAGAAGAACTCCAGTCAAAGTCGTCACGACGGTCCAACTCGGGTCGCAGGCCCAGCGCTAGCTGAACAACACCCACCGATCTGAAAGCCAGCTGCCGCAGGAAAGCTGCGCTAAAGAACGAACCGCGCCGACAAGCTAGACCTTGGAGCTGGCGGCCCAGATGTTGATGCCGGCCTCGCCCGCGAAGGAGTCGATCTCGGCGAGCTCCTCGTCGGTGAAGTCGATGCGCTGCGCGGCCTTGAGGTTCTCGTCGAGCTGCTCGACCGACGAGACGCCGATCAACGCGGACGTGACACCGCCGGGACGCAGGGTCCAGGAGATCGCCATCTGGGCGAGGGTCTGCCCGCGCTTCTTGGCGATCGCCGCGAGGCCCTTGAGCCGCTTGCGGTTGTCGTCGTTGGCCATCGACTGGTTGAACGAGCCGCGCTTCTGCGAACGCTCGGGGTCGGCGCTCTCGACGTACCTGTCGGACAGCAGGCCCTGGGCCAGCGCGCCGAAGCCGATCGAGCCGACGCCGTGCTCGTCGAGGACGGTGGTCAGTCCCTGCTCGATCCAGCGGTTGATCATCGAGTAGGACGGCTGGTGGATCACGATCGGGGTGCCGAGCTCGTTGGCGATCGCGACCGCCTCGGACGTGCGCTCCGGCGAGTAGGACGAGATGCCCGCATAGCGCGCCTTGCCCTGGCGGACGATCGCGTCGAGCGCGCCGATCGTCTCCTCGAGCGGCGTGCCCGGGTCGGCCCGGTGCGAGTAGAAGATGTCGACGTGGTCGACCGACATCCGCTGGAGCGACTCGTCGAGGCTCGCGAAGAGGTACTTGCGTGAGCCGAAGTTGCCGTAGGGGCCCGGCCACATGTCGTAGCCGGCCTTGGTCGAGAGGATCAGCTCGTTGCGGTACGCCTTGAAGTCGGTGCGCATCATGCGACCGAAGTTCTCCTCGGCCGAGCCGTAGGGCGGGCCGTAGTTGTTGGCGAGATCGAAGTGTGTGATGCCGTTGTCGAACGCGTGGCGCAGCACGGCCCGCTGGTTGTCGAACGGGAAGTTGTCGCCGAAGTTCCACCACAGCCCGAGCGACAGCGGCGGCAGGAACAGGCCCGAGCGGCCGACCCGGCGATAGTCCCAGTGCGTGTAGCGATCCTCCGCGGCGACGTAGGGGCGGTGGATCTCGGGCACGGAGTCGGCGTAGGAGGCGCTGTCGGTCATGGCTCCACGCTAGTCGCCGGCTCGGACGTCACGCGGGGGCATCCCACTGCTCGATCGCGTCGGCCAGGGCGGCGTCCAGGGCCTCGAGCTGGGCGCGCCTCGCCGGGTCGTAGGACATGCCGTGGCGCAGTCCGCGGGCCGTCGTGATCTCGAGGCGCGGGCGCTTGCCGTCGAGCAGCACGAGGCGGGGCCGCTGCCAGATGTGGGTGCGGTGGGTGTCGGTGTAGCCGAACACCTCGAGCACGCTCCCGTCGAACACCAGCAGCGTGCCGTCGTCCACCAGGGCCTCGATGTTCGCGCTCATGGCGACGACCCTAGGAGGCGCTCGCAACTGTCGGACCTTCGGCGTACGTTCGGCGCATGTCCGACCGGATCATCGAGCTCCGCCAGTACACCCTCAAGCCCGGCACGCGCGACGGCTTCATCGAGCGGTTCGAGCGCGAGTTCCAGCACACGCAGGAGGCCGTGGGCATCCACGTCCTCGGCATCTTCACCGACCTCGACGATCCCGACCGCTTCGTGTGGTTCCGCGGCTTCCCGACACTCGGGGAGCGCACCGCCTCGCTGGCAGCGTTCTACGGCGGGCCGGTATGGGCCGCGTGGGGTCAGGAGACCAACGCCGACCTGATCGACTCCGATGACGTGCTGATGCTGAGGCCCCGCCCGGGCAAGCCCGGGCTGCCGGTGTCGGTCTTCGGCGAGCTGGCGATCCGGGTCTGGGCGATCGACTCCGACACCGACGAGTCGTCGCTCGTCACCGCGATCGATGCCGCCGGCGGTGACGTGCTGCTGAGCCACCCCGGGCCCAACGAGTTCCGGTTGCCGGTGCGCGACGACCGCGTCGTCGTGGCACTCGGTGGCGACGGCCTGCCCGGCGGTGAGCTGCAACGCCTGCGGCTCGCGCCCACGGCAGGTTCGGTGCTGCGTTGATCAGCGCAGACGGGCGACCGCGAGCACGACGGGATCGGTGACCCCCGGCCAGGTGCCGGTCAGTGCCGCGTCGCCCTGGGGCGCAGGACCGTCGAGCACCCGCCGCACCTCGAGGTCGACGGAGCCGTCGGCGCCGCCGCTGCCGGTGACCTGTACGTCCGGCGGCCGGATCTGGGTGCGGCCGTCGCCGAGGTCACGCACGAGCTCTGCCTGGGTGCCTCCGGTGAGGATCGTCGCCGTCAGGACGGCCTGGTAGACCGGGTCCGCGATCGCGTCGTAGACCCAGCGGTCTCCGAGCACGGTGTGCTCCATCGTGCCGACCAGGTGCGACTCGGCGCCGTCGAGCGGAGCGCCGCGATAGGTCCACGGCACCTGCAGGACGGGCCCGTCACCGGCGCGTACGAGGTGCGTCTCCATGCCGACCTCGCCGTCCGGATCGTCGAACCGGTAGGCACCGAGGTGCTCCAGCGCCGACGCGTCGCCGGCGAACCACGGCTGCGTCGGCAGCCAGGTCGCGAGCAGCTCAGGCTTGGTCGGCGTGATGTCGGCATTGGCGTGCAGGATGGCCATGCCTCGAACCTAGCCCAGCCGGCTGACACGATGGCCACATGCGCATCGTGGTGCTCGACGACTACCAGCAGGTTGCTGCCCGGCACGCCGACTGGGACTCCCTCGACGCCGAGGTCACGTTCCTGGACCGGCACCTCGAGGGCGCCGAGCTGGTCGAGGCGCTCGGCGACGCGGAGGTCGTCGTGGCGATGCGCGAGCGTACGCCGATCACGGCCGACCTCATCGCCCTTCTGCCCAAGCTGCAGCTGATCGTCACGACGGGGCGCCGCAACGCGTCGATCGACGTCGCGGCCGCCCGCGAACGCGGCATTCCCGTGTGCGGCACGGCCGGCCTCGCCTCGTCGACGCTGGAGCACACGTGGGCGCTGATCCTCTCCGCCGCGCGGCACATCCCCGACGAGGATCGCTCGATGCGCGAGGGCGGCTGGCAGACGACAGTCGGCACGGGCCTTGCGGGTCGCACGCTCGGCGTCATCGGCCTGGGTCGACTCGGCTCGCAGGTCGCCACGATCGGTCAGGCGTTCGGCATGGACGTCATCGCCTGGTCGCAGAACCTCGATGCCGAGCACGCCCGCTCCATGGGCGTACGAGCGGTGTCGAAGGACGAGCTCCTGGCGGGCTCCGACGTCGTGACGATCCACCTGGTCTCGAGCGCGCGCACGCATCATCTCGTCGGCGCCGCCGAGCTCGCCGCGATGCGTCCCACCGCGTACCTGGTCAACACGTCGCGCGGCCCGATCGTCGACACCGCGGCCCTGCTCGATGTCCTGCGCGCCGGCCGCATCGCCGGCGCGGCGATCGACGTGTACGACACCGAGCCGCTGCCCGCCGATCATCCCTTGCGCACCGCACCGCGCACGGTGCTGACACCGCACCTCGGCTACGTCACCGACGACGGCTACGACGTGTTCTTCCGCGAGGCGGTCGAGGACATCGCGGCCTGGCAGGCCGGTGCACCGATCCGGGTGCTGGGCTAGCGCAGGCGGGTGATCTCGACGGCGACGAACAGCTCGGAGCCGCCGGACGTCGAGAAGATGCCGCGCAGGGGCGGGCTGTCGGCGTAGTCGCGACCCTTGGCGACCACGACGTGCCGGGGCCCGGGCGCGATCGCGTTGGTCGGGTCCCAGCCGACCCACTCGCCGTCCCACCACTCGATCCACGCGTGCGACTCGCCCGCGGTCGCCTCGCCGATCACCGGGTCCGGCGAGGGGTGCAGGTAGCCGGACACGTAGCGTGCCGGGATGCGGGCCTCGCGCAGGACGCCGAGCGTCAGGTGCGCGAAGTCCTGGCACACGCCGTTCTTGCTGTCCCACGCGTCGGCGGCGGTGGTGGTGACCTCGGTGCTGCCCGGCAGGTACTTGACCCGGTCATGGAGAAAGCCCGCGGCGGCCAGGGCGTACTCGCCGGGGGTCGCGGCCGATGCACGGATGTCGGCGAGGTCGGTGAGCAGCGACGGCGACGGCGCGACCCACGACGAGAGCTCCAGGAACTCGCAGTAGTCGTCCTGCACCGCGAGCAGGTCGTCCCACGAGACGGCGTGCGGCCGGACCGGTACGTCCTGGGTCTCGACGGTCGAGGTGGCGACGACCGTGAGGTCCGTGTGCGGGTCGTGCACCTCGAACGACGTCACGGTGGTGCCCCAGTAGTCGCGGTACTCGTAGCTCCACGGCGTCGGGCTGATCTCGAGCCGCGAGCGCAGGACGTACTGCTCCGACGTCGTCATCGGCGTCATGCGCGCCTCGTTGAACGACGCCGCGGCACCGCGCTCGTAGTGGTAGCCGGTGGTGTGCCGGATCCGCATCTGCATCGTCATAGAACGACACCTCCGCGCCAGGTGTGCTCCTCGTACTCGGCGAAGTAGCGCGCCGTCACGGCGTCGCTGGCCGCGGCGCAGCTGCGCTGGAGGCGCTCCATCTCGACCGGGAGGTCGAACACGATCTCGGTGAGCGGCCGGTACTCCAGCTCGGTGCGGGCCCGGCCGAGCAGTCGCTGCGCCTCGTCGCTGAAGCCCGTGCGTTGGCCGCTGCGCTCGAGCTTGGTCAACGCCTTCTCGGCCTGGGCGAGCGACGACACGATCGACCGCGGGAACCAGCGGTCGAGCAGCAGGAACTCGGCGGCCTGCCGGTCGGCCTCGATGCCGCGGTAGGCGCGGATGAACGACTCGTACGCTCCACAGGCGCGCAGCGTCGTGGGCCAGGCGACCTGCGGGCCGGACGCCAGCGCCGCTGTCGAGAGCAGGCGGGCGGTCATGTCGACCCGCTCGATGCTGCGACCGAGCATGTAGAACTGCCAGCCCTCGTCGCGGGTCATGGTCGAGTCGGCGATTCCGGAGATCATCGCGGTGCGGTTGCGGACCCACGCGAACATGTCGGGCGACCGCATCGCGCGGGCGGTCGGCAGGCCACGCCACGTCGTGTTGATCGCCGCCCAGATGTCGGTCGAGAGGGTCTCGCGGGCGCGGCGGGCGCTCTCGCGGGCCGCGCCGATCGCCGCGGCGATCGAGACCGGCGAGTCCGCGTTGTGCGCGAGCAGGTCGAGGATCATCCAGCGGTTGGGGTTGCCGACGTACTCCTCGACACCCATGACCGAGAGCAGCTGCTCGCACGAGGTGCGCTCGTCCATGCCGGGGTCCTCGATCAGGACCTGCATCTGGACGTCGAGGATGCGGGCGGTGTCGTCGGCGCGCTCGAGGTAGCGGCCGATCCAGAACAGCGACTGCGCGATGCGGCTCAGCACGAGGTCACCCCCGGTGGTTGAGGTGCGGAGCGAAGCGGCGCCTCGGAACCGCTTTGCTGTTGCTGCTGTTCCTGCACCTGGACCTGGAGGTCGGTCGGATCGCCGTCGATCGCGGGTCCGGCCGACTGCGGGGTGCCGGCGACCCGGCTCGCCGCGGGTGCGCCCTCGCCCTCGTCCTCCGGGTCGGTCGGGCTGGCCAGGACCCACGTGTCCTTGGAGCCGCCACCGCGGCTGGAGTTGACGATCAGCTCGCCCTCGGGCAGCGCGACGCGGGTCAGTCCACCGGGGAGCACGAACACGTCGTCGCCGTCGTGCACCGCGAACGGCCGCAGGTCGACGTGCCTCGGACGTACCCCGTCCTCCACGAGCGTCGGCACAGTCGACAGCGAGATCACGGGCTGGGCGATCCAGGCCCGCGGGTCGAGCAGGATCTTGGCGCGCAGCTCGTCGAGCTCCTCGCGGGACGCGGCCGGTCCGATCACGATGCCCTTGCCGCCCGACCCGTCGACGGGCTTGAGCACGAGCTCGTCGAGCCGGTCGAGCACCTCCTCGCGCTGCTCGGGCTCGCCCATGCGCCAGGTGTCGACGTTGCGCAGGATCGGCTCCTCCGACAGGTAGTAGCGGATGAGGTCCGGGACGTACGTGTAGAGCAGCTTGTCGTCGGCGACCCCGTTGCCGACCGCGTTGGCGATCGTCACGTGGCCGGCACGGGCGGCGTTGACGATGCCGGGCACGCCGAGGGCCGAGTCGGCGCGGAACTGCACGGGATCGAGGAAGTCGTCGTCGATGCGGCGGTAGATCACGTCGACCGGCTCGAGTCCGTTGGTCGTACGCATCATGACCCGGCCCGACCGGCACACGAGGTCGCGGCCCTCGACCAGCTCGACGCCCATGGTGCGGGCGAGCAGGGTGTGCTCGAAGTAGGCCGAGTTGTAGACGCCCGGGGTCAGCACGACGACGGTCGGGTCGCTGACGCCGGCCGGTGCGGCCTTGCGCAGAGCCGCGAGGAGCTGCTGTGAGTACTGCGACACCGGGCGGATGCGGTGGTCGGCGAACACCTCGGGCAGCGCCGCGGACAGCGCCCGGCGGTTGGTCATGACGTACGAGACGCCGGACGGCACCCGGACGTTGTCCTCGAGCACGCGGAAGTCGCCGTTGCCGTCGCGGATCAGGTCGACGCCGGCGACGTGCACGCGTACGCCGTTGGCCGGTTCAAGCCCGGCGACGACGCGATGGAAGTGCGGCGACGTCATGACCGTCGCCCGCGGCACGATGCCGTCGGCGAACAGCTCGCCGGGGCCGTACGCGTCGGCGAGGAAGGCCTCGAGCGCGAGCACCCTCTGGCGTACGCCGCGCTCCACGTGCTCCCAGTCGGCGGCTTCGATCAGGCGCGGGACGATGTCGAGCGGGAACGGCCGCTCCTCGCCCGCGACCCCGAACGTGACGCCCTGCTCGAGATAGGACGAGGCGAGCGAGTCGGCGCGCAGCCGGATCTCCTCGGCGCCCATCTTCTCGAACGACGCATGGATGGTGCCGTAGTTCTCGCGAACCGTGGAGGAGCCCAGCCCATCGAGATCTGGACCCATCATCTCGTCGAACCCGACGACCGGGCCGTAGCCGTCGAAGAGCTCGGGGATGTCCACGCGTCCACCGTAGGACAGATTTGCTAACGGCGTGTTTCGGCCCCGGCCGCCCGCCCGGCCGGGGCCGCGTGTCCTAGTGCGCCGGACCCGCGGGCTGGTCGGCCTTGGCCGGCAGGAGCAGCGAGAGCGCGATGACGACCGCCCCGAACACCGCGCCGGCGACGAACGCCCACTGCAGTCCTCCGACGAACGCCTGGTCTGCCGTTGAGCCGCTCGACACGAGGCTCTCCGAACGGTTCTCCATGATCACCACGAGGGCCGCAGTACCGATCGCACCGGCAACCTGCTGGAGCGTGCCGAGAATCGAGCTGCCGTGCGAGTAGAGCTCAGGCGGCAGCGCGCCCAGGCCAAGCGTGAACACCGGGGTGAAGATCGCCGCCAGGCTGAGCATCAGCAGGACGTGCAGGCCGAGGATCAGTGCGTATGAGGTGTTCTCATCGATCACCCGGCTCATCGTGAACAACGCGACGACCATGAGGATCGAACCGGGGATCACCAGCGGCCGGGCGCCGATCTTGTCGTAGATGGCGCCGATGCGCGGGCCGAGCAGTCCCATGGCCAGTCCGCCCGGCATGACGAGCAAGCCGGTCTTGATCGGCGACAGTCCACGCAGGTCCTGCAGGTAGAGCGGCAGGAGGATCATCGAGCCGAGGAACGCCATGAACGCCATCGACATCAGTGCCAGGGTCACGGTGAACGTACGGTGCTTGAACGCCCGCAGGTCGAGCAACGGGCTGCCCACGCGCTGCAGGCGCAGCTGATAGAAGGTGAACAGCGCGACGAGAGCGCCGCCGACGCCGATCAGCAGCACCAGCTGGCCGGTGCTACGAGCGCCAACTTCGCTGAGGCCGTAGACCAACGTGCTGAAGCCGAGCGCAGCAACGGCGACACTGAACCAGCTGACCGGGGCCGTATTCGTCTCGCCGACGTTCGTGAGGTGTCGCAGGCTGAGCACCGAGACGACCACCGCAATCGGCAGCATGAAGGCGAAGATCAATCTCCACGAACCGAAGTGGAGAATCAGTCCGGAGACGACCGGACCCATGGCGGGCGCGACCGAGATCGCGAGCATCATGTTGCCCATGACGCGGCCTCTGGCCTGCTCCGGGACGACCGTCATGACCGTGGTCATCAGGAGCGGCATCATCACGGCGGTGCCGGCGGCCTGGACCGCGCGACCGACGAGAAGCATCTCGAAGATCGGCGCCGTGCCGCAGATGATCGTGCCGAGCCCGAAGGTCGTCATCGCGATCGTGTAGGCGGTGCGAGTGGACACGCGCTGCAGGAACCAGCCCGTGATCGGGATGACCGCCGCCATCGTCAGCATGAAGATCGACGAGATCCACTGAGCATCGCGGGCCTTCACGTCGAAGTCGGCCATGAGGTGCGGGATCGCATTGATCATGATCGTCTCGTTGAGGATCACGACGAACGTCGCGGCGACCAGGAGCTTGATGACGAGCGGGGTCTTGTAGGTGTCTGTCGTCTCGTCAGGAGTCAGGCTGAAGTCGGCCTCGAACTCAGCGAGCTCGGGGCTCGTCGAAGCCTCGGGAGTGCCCTCGGTGTGCGCGGTCATGGCTGGTCCTTTGGTTCGGTGTGCTGGGGGCCGGTCGACCACCCTCATCTATACGACGAACGGATCGACACCATTTCGACATGGAGGTCGGACATTTCTTGACCGACGTGCTGTGCCCGCGTCCAACTGCTCTGGTTCCGCGGGTATCCCGAGAGGGCGACACTAGTGGAGATTCGACTTCTTTGGACCATTTCCCGGTGCGTCCGGCTACGCTTTCGCTCAGAAAGGGGCCGGCCGATGGCGGATTCGTACGTCCTGGTGCTCAACGCGAGCTACGAGCCCCTGCAGCGCGTCTCGATGCGGCACGCGATCAAGATGCTGGTCCGCGAGGTCGCCGTCATCGAGGAGGAGGCCGGCGGATCGTTCGGCCCGTTCCCGGTGCCCAAGGTCCTGCGCCTCGTACGTTATGTCGTCACGCGCTGGATGCACCGGCGCTCCAACCTGTGCACCAAGAGCGCGATCAAGGCGCGCGACAAGATGTGCGCCTACTGCGGCGGGCGGGCCGAGACGGTCGACCACATCGTGCCGCGCAGCCGTGGCGGGACGCTGACCTGGGACAACGCCGTCGCCGCCTGTGTGCGCTGCAACCACCGCAAGGCCGACCGCACCCCGGCCGAGGCGGGCATGACGCTGCTGGTCACCCCGAAGCAGCCCCAGTTCCTCGTGGTTGCCTGAGGTCGAGGCCGCCCGCGGCCGAGCGCCGAAGGCAGGTTGAGCGATCGCGGCGAAGCCGCCTGATGACGAAACCTCGTGAGCTCACTCGAAAACGAACCTAGAGCCCGACGCTCTCGTAGATGTCGTCGAGCGCGTCGAGGTAGGCACCTTGGTCGTCGCCGACCTTCTGCTCGACCTCCTTGGCCTTGGCCTGCACCTCGTCGGCGACCTGCTCGTAGCGGGCGTTCCACTTCTCCGCCTCGATCTGCCAGTAGCCGCACGTGTAGAAGTCGGCCTGCGGCCAGCCCAGCTCCCGTCGCAGGTGGCGGCGCACCGCGCGGCTCGCGCGCGCCTCGCCGGCGAGCCACACATAGCGGTCCTCGTCCGGCAGGTCACGCGACGTCACGGCATCGGCGAGGGCGTCGCAGATGTCGGTGTCCCTGCCGACAACCTGCCACGTGACCTGGACGTCGCCGGGACTCGGCAGCGGGATCTCGTCGCCGGCGTCGGTCAGCAGGACGACGACCTCGGCCTTCTGCTCCGGCTCGAGCCCGCGAAGGATCCGGGCGACCGCCGGCACGCCCGTGATGTCGGCGACCAGCAGCTGCCAGCCGACTCCGGCCGGGGCGGCATACAGACCGTGCGGCTCGATCAGCCCGACGCGGTCGCCCGGGCGGCACGTCCGCGCCCAGTCGGAGCCGACTCCCTCGTCGTGCAGGGCGATGTCGAGGTCGACGCGGGTCTCGCCGTCGACCACACGGTGGTCGGAGACGGTGTAGACCCTCGACTCCGGCTCGACGGCGCCCTCGGGCAGCGTGACGTTCCAGTCCTCGTCGATCTCCGGGATCGCGAGCTCGGCACCGGCCGGCGGGATCAGCACCCGTACGTACTCGTCGGGAACCCCGGTCGACACGAAGCCGTCGACCCCGAGGGTCACGGTGACGAGGTGGGCGGAGAGCCGGCGTCGGCCCAGCACCGTGGCGGCGTACGTCTTCACTGTCGAGTCCCCTCGATCGGCAATTAGTTAGGTCAGCCTAACTTACGGTTGGTTGGTAGCGTGGCCCGGTGACGTCAGCTCCCCGCCCAGGGCCCCTCAGTGTCCGGCCCATCAGCACCCCGGAGCACCTCGACTTCGTACGGAGTCGGCCTTCGGTGAGCTTCCTGCAGACCCCCGCGTGGGCGCAGGTCAAGAACGAGTGGCGAGGCGAGTCGATCGGCTGGTTCGACGGCGGCACGCTGGTCGGCGCGGCGCTCGTCCTCTACCGCCAGCTGCCCAAGGTCAAGCGCTACCTCGCCTACCTGCCCGAGGGGCCGGACATCGACTGGACGGACCCCGACCTCGGCCGGTGGCTGACTCCGCTCGCGAACCACCTCAAGCAGCAGCGCGCCTTCGGCATCCGCATGGGCCCGCCGGTGGTCACCCGTCGTTGGCACGCCGCGACGATCAAGCAGGCGATCGCCGATCCGGTCCTCACGACACTGTCGGACGTACCCGCTGACGTGCGCGACGACGAGGCCCTCACGGTGGCCACCAGGCTGACCAGCCTGGGCTGGAAGGAGATCCCGACCGAGAACGGCTTCTCCGCCGGCCAGCCCAAGTTCAACTTCCAGCTGCCGCTCGCGGACCGCTCCGAGGACGACGTCCTGGCCGGCATGAACCAGCAGTGGCGGCGCAACATCAAGAAGGCGGCCAAGGCCGGCGTCGAGGTCGTCCGCGGTGACCGGGCCGATCTCGCGGAGTTCCACACGGTCTACGCCGAGACCGCCGAGCGTGACCACTTCACCCCACGGCCGCTGTCCTACTTCGAACGGATGTGGGACGCGATGACTGCCGAGGAGGCCGACCGGCTCGTGCTCTACCTCGCGCGCCACGAGGGTGATCTCGTCGCCGCGACCACGATGGTGCGGGTCGGCGAGCACGCCTGGTACTCCTACGGCGCCTCGACCACGTCCAAGCGCGACGTACGCGGGTCGAACGCGATCCAGTGGCAGATGATGCGCGACGCCATGGCCGCGGGTGCGACGGCGTACGACATGCGTGGCATCACCGAGACCCTCGACCCGGACGACTCGCACGTCGGCTTGATCCAGTTCAAGGTCGGCACGGGCGGCGAGGCCGTCGAGTACCTCGGCGAGTGGGACCTCCCACTCAACCGCGCGCTGCACCTCGGCTTCACCCAATACATGAAGAGGCGATGACGTGACCTTCGAGCTGGACATCGATGCCGAGCGCTGGCGCCGCGGCCTGCGGGCCGTCGTCGAGAGCACGCCCGGAATCGTCCCGGTCATCAAGGGCAACGGCTACGGCCTCGGTCGCGACCTGCTGGCCAGTGAGGCGAAGGACCTCGGGCTCGACGTGGTCGCGGTCGGCACGTACGCCGAGGTGCCGGGCGCACTGGCGGCCTTCGGCGGCGACGTCATGGTGCTCACCCCGTGGCGTCCCTTCTTCACCGACGTGCTCCACGACGAGCGGATCATCCACACGGTCGGCCGCGTCGAGGACATCGCGGCGCTCGCCGCAGGGCCCGACCCCACCGCCCGCGTCCTGATCGAGGGCGAGACCTCGATGGCGCGGCACGGTCTCGACCGGCACGAGCTCGCCGCCGCCGTGGCCGCGCTGGGTGACCTGCGGGTCGAGGGCTTCGCGATCCATTTGCCGATGGCCGGTGGCAACCTGCGCGAGGCCGAGAACTGGGCCGCCGCGCTCGAGACCTCCCAGGTCGAGACGACGACGTTCTACGCCTCGCACCTGACCGCCGCCGAGCTGACGATCCTGCGCGAACGCAGGCCGCAGCTCGACATCCGGCCCCGCATCGGCACCGCGCTGTGGCTCGGCGACCTCGGAGCGCTGGCCGTACGAGCGACCGTCCTCGACACGCATCTCGTGGCACGGGGCGAGCGGGTCGGCTACCGGCAGCGGCCCATGCCCCGTGACGGATCCCTGCTGGTCATCTCCGGCGGCACGAGCAACGGCATCGGCCTCGAGGCGCCCAAGGCGTCGGCAGGGGTCGTGCAACGCGGCAAGTCGCTCGCCAAGGGTGGGCTCGAGGCAGCCGGGTTCTCCCTGTCGCCGTTCACGATCGACGGCAAGCAGCGCTGGTTCGCCGAGCCCCCGCACATGCAGGCGAGCATGGTGTTCCTGCCCGCCTCGGCGCAGGCACCGCAGGTCGGTGACCGCGTCGACGTGGCGGTGCGGTTCACCACCGCCACGTTCGACGCCATCAACCTTGCCTGAGGTCCGGCCGCCTCAGTGACGAGCGTGGCGGGGAGCCGTAGCCCTCGCCACGCCGACGTCACGTCAGCAGTGGAGCGTCGTCCGCCTCGTCGTCCTCGGGCCGCCGCAGTCCGAGGACTCCGATCAACGGCACCATGAACACCCAGCCGTTGTTGTCAGGCAGGGTGCACCGCGGGTTGGTGAGCGGGCTCCAGTCTCCACCCGCGGCCTCGCACGCCGCCTTGCTGGACTGCGGATCCTGCGTGGGAGTCACACAGGTGTTGGTGTTCGGGTCGAGCACCTGCGGCGGATCGCACGTCACCGGTGGCTTCGGCTCGCAGCCGAGGTTGCCGTCCGGCTGCTCGTTCGGCCCACAACGCTCCTGGGTCGGCTTCGGCTTCGGCTTGGCGACGCACTTGGTCTTGTTGTCGTTGAGCTGCTCGTCGCTGTCGCACTTGGGCGCCGGCTTCTTGTAGGTCGTGCCCTTGCTCGACTTGATGTTGGCCGGCTTGGGGAACGTCCCGCAGTCCGTGCCTTCGAGCGCGGAGTTCATGTACGTCTGGAAGGTCTTGGCCGGGATCTGGCCGCCGAAGAACGGGACCATGTAGCCCTCGAGGTCGCCGTTGCCCAGCTTGCCGCGGTTGTACATGACGGCGGTGGCGAGCTTGGGCGTGTAGCCGGCGAACCATGACGACGACACGTGCTGGTCGTCGTCGGGGCCCGCGGTCGCCGTGCCGGTCTTGCCCGCCGTCGGACAGATCGTCTTGGCGTTCGAGCCGGTGCCGGCGCCGCCGGAGTTGACGACCTTCTGCATCGCCGCGATGGCGTCGGCGGCGACGTCCTTGGGGATCGCCTGCTCGGTCTTGACCTTGTGCTTGTGCAGGGTCTTGCCGTGCACGTCCTTGACCGACTCGATGATGTACCAGTCGGCCCGCTTGCCGTCGGCGGCGATCGTCGCGTAGGCATTCGCCATGTCGACCGGGGCCACGGGCTCGATTCCCAGCGGGGTGGACAGCGGGGGGCCGTCCCTCCTCAACCGGTCGAGCGGCCCGCTCGGGATGCCGGCCTGCGCGGCCGCCTCCAGCGTCTTCTCCGGGCCGTCCTTCATCTGGTCCATGAGGTCGACGAATGCGGTGTTGATCGACTTCTGGGTCGCGAACTCCAGCGGCACGTTGCCGAACGACTCACCGCCGCTGTCACCCTGGTTCTCGGTGATCACCTTGCCGTTGATGATCAGCGGCGAGGCGCCGTTGAGCTTGGTCTTGAGGCTGTAGCCGTTCTCCAGGGCGGCGATCAGCGCGAATGCCTTGAAGGTCGAGCCCGGCTGGGTCCTCTCGGTCGCCCAGTTGAACTGGTTCTTGAGGTAGTCGCGGCCTGCGTACATCGCCTGCACGGCACCCGTGCCAGGCTTGATCGAGACCAAGGACTGGTGCAGCTCCTTCTTGCCTGCCGGACGATGCGCCTTGATGGCCGCGATCGCTTCCTTCTGCTTCCGGTAGTCGAAGGTCGTGACGATGCGGTAGCCAGCACCGTCGACCTCCTCCGGGGTGAAGTCCAGCGCGTCCATCTTCTCCTTGACGAGCTGGAGGAGGTAGCCCTTGGAACCGCTGAAGCGGTTGACCTCACGCTTGGGGGCGAACTTCGGCAGGTGGTCGTCGAACCGCGCGGCCTGCTCGGCCGTGATGGCGCCGTCCTTGACCATGCCTCCGAGCACGTAGCGGAAGCGCGGACCGATGCGGTCCTCGGCGCCCTCCGCATACGGGTCGTAGTAGGTCGGGCTGTTGATGATCGTCGCGAGGATCGCCGACTGCGCGTAGTTGAGCTGCGAGGCGGGCTTGTCGAAGTAGGTCTTGGAGGCCACCTCGACGCCGTAGGCGCCGTTGCCGAAGTAGATCGTGTTGAGGTAGCCCTCGAGGATCTGCTTCTTGCTCAGCTGGTTGTGGATCTTGATCGAGAGGATCGCTTCCTTGACCTTGCGCTTGTAGGACTGCTCCTGGGTCAGGTAGAGGATCTTGACGTACTGCTGCGTGATCGTGGATCCGCCACCCTGGATCTCACCGCTGGTCGCGTTGTTGCGCGCGGCGCGGATGATGCCCTTGATGTCGATGCCGCGGTTGGAGTAGAAGGAGCGGTCCTCGGCGGCGATCGCGGCGGCCTGCATCGAGGCCGGGATCTCGTCGATGCCGATGCTCTCGCGGTCCTGCGTCGCGAACGTGCCGAGCACGTGCTTGCCGTCGGAGTAGTAGACCTTGGTGGTCTGCGTCTGGAACGCCGCGTTCTCGCTCGGGATGCTGATGCTGCGGTAGAGGATGAAGAACGTGGCGGCGAGGAACAGCACGCCCAGCACGCCCAGCAGGGACACCCAGCGGATCGTCTTGAGCCACCATGGGCCGCGACCGCCGATCTTGCGGAGGAACGCCTTGAACCGTCCGCCGTCGGCGTCGGGGCGCGCTGCTTTCTTTCGCTGTGCTGGCAAGGGTCCGTCTACCTCCATGGGGATCCCGGAATCGGATCCGTCAACGACCAAGTGTGCCGAACCTACCTGAGGAATGGTTAATCGCCGGGGGTCCGCGTGTGCTGGGTCACGAAGACCGGGGTGTTGCCGATACACCGATTAGATGTATCGTTCCGATATACGAACAAATGACACACTTTGTCAGGACGGGTAGATGACACGACGCGGCGCGGCACTCGAGGTGGCGGTCCTTGGACTGCTCCACGATGCCCCGATGCACGGCTACGAGCTGCGCAAGCAGGTCAACGCCCTGCTCGGCTGGAGTCGCATCCTGTCCTACGGCACGCTCTATCCCTGCCTCAAGGCGCTCGGCAAGGCCGGCTACATCGTGGCCGACGAGACCACCGAGGCAGAGGGACGGGCACGCCGCGGACGCATCGTCTACAAGCTCACGGCCGAGGGCAAGGAACATTTCAGCCAGGCACTCGAGGACTCCGGTCCATCGACGTGGGACGACGAGACGTTCGGCGTACGGTTCGCGTTCTTCGCGCGCACCGATGCCGCCTCGAGGGTTCGCATCCTCGAGGGACGACGAAGCCGACTGGAGGAACGACTCGACAACGTCCGCAAGGCAGGACAGCGGAAGCGGGACCGGGTCGACGCCTACACGTTGGAGCTGCAGCGGCACGGCCTGGAGTCGGTCGAGCGCGAGGTCACCTGGTTGACCGAGCTCATCGACCGCGAACGCTCCGGTGGCTATCCCGACGCAGCCGGCACGACCAGCACAGACCTCAACACGACCGAGAAGTAACACATCAATGAAGGAGAACCCATGGGTTCGGTACGCGTAGCAATTGTGGGTGTGGGCAACTGCGCCACGTCCCTGATCCAGGGCGTCGAGTACTACAAGGACGCTGACCCCGAGGGCAACGTCCCCGGGCTCATGCACGTCGAGTTCGGTGAGTACCACGTCAAGGACATCGAGTTCGTCGCCGCGTTCGACGTCGACGCCAAGAAGGTCGGCTTCGACCTCTCCGAGGCGACGCAGGCCAGCGAGAACAACACGATCAAGATCGCCGACGTGCCGCCCACCGGCGTCATCGTCCAGAAGGGCAACACGCTCGACGGACTCGGCAAGTACTACCGCGAGACGATCGAGGAGTCCGACGCCCCGGCAGTCGACATCGTCCAGGTCCTCAAGGACACCAAGGCCGACGTCCTCGTCTCCTACCTCCCGGTGGGCTCCGAAGAGGCCGACAAGTTCTACGCGCAGTGCGCCATCGACGCCAAGGTCGCGTTCGTCAACGCGCTGCCCGTGTTCATCGCGTCCGACCCCGAGTGGGCCAAGAAGTTCGAGGACGCCGGCGTCCCGATCATCGGTGACGACATCAAGAGCCAGGTCGGCGCCACCATCACGCACCGCGTCATGGCCAAGCTGTTCCAGGACCGCGGCGTCGTGCTCGACCGCACCTACCAGCTCAACGTCGGCGGCAACATGGACTTCAAGAACATGCTCGAGCGTGACCGCCTCGAGTCCAAGAAGATCTCCAAGACGCAGGCCGTGACGTCCAACCTCAACCACGACCTCGGTGCCAAGAACGTGCACATCGGCCCGAGCGACTACGTCCAGTGGCTCGACGACCGCAAGTGGGCGTACGTCCGCCTCGAGGGTCGCGCGTTCGGTGACGTCCCCCTCAACCTCGAGTACAAGCTCGAGGTCTGGGACTCGCCCAACTCCGCCGGCATCATCATCGACGCGATCCGCGCAGCCAAGATCGCCAAGGACCGCAACATCGGCGGCGCGCTGCTGTCGGCGTCGTCGTACCTGATGAAGTCGCCCCCGGAGCAGCGTCCCGACGACCTCGGTCGCGAGATGCTCGAGAAGTACATCGCGGGTGAAGTCGAGCGTTAAGCATTTGGTTCCTTGAGCTTGTCGAAAGGATCCTTTCGAGAGGCGTGAGGAACGAGAGGGGCCGGTCCCATGGGGGCCGGCCCTTCGTCATGCCCCGAGCAACCGGCTCAGGGTCGTGCGCAGGATCGCGGCCGCCGCGTCGACGTCGAGGCCGAGGTCGTCCCGCAGGCTCGACCAGGCCGGCCAGCTGGACGCCGCGAACAACGCATCGGCCAGGATCGTACGATCGGCGCCCGCGGCCTCGAGCTCGGGGCCGAACGTCGCGTCGAGGTCCTGCAGCGACCGCTCGACATGCTCGTGGCGGCTGCGTTGCAGCGCCACCGAGAACGGCTCTCCCAGACCAGACGACCTGGCGGCCGGTGCGATGTGCTCGAGCCGGCTGACCCGCTGGTCGCAGTAGAGCTCGATGCGCTGCGGCAGTGGCAGCTCTGCGTCGATCGGCCGGCGCAGAGCGGCATCCGCGTCGAGCCAGTAGGCCGTCGTCGCCTCGAGCAACGTCTCGAGGTCCTTGAAGTTGAGCCAGAGCGTCCGCGGCGAGACGCCGGCGCGTTCGGCGATGACCTTGGCCGTCGGCTTCAGCACGCCCTCGCGCAGCAGCCCGGCATGGGCCTCGACGATCGCGTCGCGCGTACGCTCCCCGCGCGCGATCCGTCCGTCGCTGTGACGCTGCACGGTCTCCTCGGTCACCACACGTCCAGTATGGCCGCGCGTCATCAGCTGCGCGCTGCCCAGAACGCCTTGAGGGCCTCGGTCGCGTCGGCCTCGCTCAGCGGGCCACGGTCCATGCGCAGGTCGAGCAGGAACCGGTAGGCCTCGCCGACCTCGGGGCCGGGCGGGATGCCGAGGATCGCCATGATCTGCGCACCGTCGAGGTCGGGACGGATCGAGCTGAGCTCCTCCTGCTCGGCCAGCACCGCGATCCGCGCCTCGAGCTCGTCGTACGTCCGCTGGAGGCGCAGCGCCTTCTTCTGGTTGCGGGTCGTCGAGTCGGCACGGGTCAGGATGTGCAGCCGCTCGAGCTGGTCACCGGCGTCGCGGACATAACGGCGTACGGCCGAGTCGGTCCACTCGCCGGAACCGTAGCCGTGGAACCGCAGGTGGAGCTCGACGAGCTTCGCGACCTGGTCGATCAGCTCGTTGCTGTAGCGGAGCGCCCGCATGCGCTTCTTGGCGAGCTTGGCGCCGACGACGTCGTGGTGGTGGAACGTCACGGTGCCACCCTCGGCGAAGCGGCGCGTCTTGGGCTTGCCGATGTCGTGCAGCAACGCGGCCAGCCGGATGACGAGGTCGGGCGCCGACTCGAGGCGTCCCTCGAGCGCGATCGCCTGCTCCAGCACGGTCAGCGAGTGCTCGTAGACGTCCTTGTGGCGGTGGTGCTCGTCGCGCTCCAGGATCAACGCCGGCAGCTCGGGCAGCATCTGCGCCGCGAGCCCGGTGTCGACGAGGAGGCGGAGCCCGGCGACCGGATGGGCGCCGAGGATCAGCTTGTTGAGCTCGTCGCGGACGCGCTCGGCCGACACGATCTCGAGCCGGGATGCCATCTCGGTCATCGCCGCGACGACGTCGGGCGCCGCGCTGAAGCCGAGCTGCGAGACGAAGCGGGCGGCCCGCATCATGCGGAGCGGGTCGTCGCTGAACGACTGCTCGGGCGTGACCGGGGTGCGGAGCAAGCCGTCGTCGAGGTCGTCCTGGCCGCCGAACAGGTCGACGAACTCCGCCGACGGCAGCCGCAGCGCCATGGCGTTGACCGCGAAGTCGCGGCGGGAGAGGTCGCCCTCGATCGTGTCGCCGAACTCGACCTCAGGCTTGCGGGAGGCGAGGTCGTACGCGTCGCTGCGATAGGTCGTGATCTCGAGGTCGTGATGGCCCTTGCGCAGCCCGATCGTGCCGAACTCCCGCCCCACGTCCCACATCGCGTCGGCCCAGGAGCCGACGATCCGCTCGATGTCGGCAGGCCGTGCCGAGGTCGAGAAGTCCCAGTCACTGCCGGGCCGGCCGAGCAACGCGTCACGCACGGGCCCGCCCACGATCGCGAGCTCGTGACCCGCCGCCTCGAACAGCGCGCCGAGCTCGGCCAGGAACGGATTGGCGTCGAGGATGCCGTCGATCCTGGCCCGGCGCTCGGGGGTCAGCGTGGACGTGGGCACGAGGACATACTCTATCGGCCCTGAATCTGCTGCCTGAGCCCGTCGAAGGACATGCATTCGACACCGTCGGGCGCCACAGCCCGTACGTCTAGCATGTTCGGGTGAGCAGCCCCCGTCGTCGCGTCCTCGTCGCGCTGCTCGCGACGATCCTGGCGGCGCTCACGGTTCCGGGCCTGCCGGCCCACGCCGCCGACAAGAACCCCGACCTGACGGTCAGCATCCAGTCGCTGAGCCCGAGCCGGCTCGCGCCCGGGTCGACCGTCACGATGACCGGCACCGTGACGAACCACGACGCGCACGCGTGGACCAACGTGCAGGCCTACCTCGTGACGCCGACCGTGCCGTTCACCACGCGGGCGCAGGTCGAGGACGCGATCGACAACGGTGACGCCTACACCGGGAGGCGCGTCGTCGACGCCGGTACGTTCGACGACCTCGGCGACCTGGCTCCCAAGCAGACCCTGCGGTTCACCGTCAAGGTGCCCTACGCGCAGCTCCGCATCAACGGCGCCGAGGGCGTCTATCCGGTCGGCGTGCAGATCCTCGGCACCGACACCGGCGGCGAGCGCAGCAACGACGCGATCGCGCGCGCCACCACGTTCCTGCCGCTGGTGTCCGGCGGGCACCCACGTGTCGCGGCCTCGATCGTCTGGCCGTTTCTCATGCCCAACCGCCGCGGCTACGACGGCCACTACGTCGACGCGACCGGGCTGCTCCGCGACGTCTCCGCCGGTGGCCAGCTGCGCAACCTCCTCGACCTGGCGTCGAGCACCGACGGCAAGGCGTCGACGGCACTCATCGACCCCGCGCTGCTCGTGGGCGTCGACGACGTCGCCCACGGGCGACGCCTCGCCGAGGGGGTCAAGCTGACCCCCGAGCAGAAGGCCGAGGCGCAGCGCTTCCTCGACGACCTGCTGGCCTTCGCCCGGCGACAGGGCTGCTGGGTGCTGGGCTTCGACCGACCCGACGTGCTCGCGCTGTCACAGAACCCCGACGTCGACGGGCCGCTCACGTCCGCCGTCGAACGGGCCACGAGCTCGGCCCTCACCACGTTCCAGCTGTACGGCCGCAGGGTCTCGTGGCCGACCATGCACGGCGTCACCTCCGGCCTGCTCCGCGACCTGCGCGGCTCGGGCGACAGCCCCGTCATCGTCACGTCCGACGCGCTCCCGGGGTGGGACCGCCGCCAGGGCTCGATCGTCCAGTACGCGACACCCAGCGGCCCGATGCCGTTGCTGGTCACCGACGTGCTCGACGCCGGGGTGCCCGGCCAGGACTCCGTCACGACCCTCCGGCAGCGCATCCTCAGCGAGGCGGCGCTGGCCACGCTGCAACGCGAGATCGACCCCAAGTCGCGTGCCGACGCCGTCACGATGGTCGACCCACGCTGGAACCCCGGCCCACGGTGGGCTGTGGGCCGGCTGTCGACGGCGTTCGAGGCCCCGTTCACGTCGGCCACGAGCCTCGACTCCGTGCTGACCCGGCCGCTGACGACCTACAGCGGCAAGGTCGCCCCGGCGACCGACCGGCCGATCAGCCGCGCACAGCTCAAGGCCGCCGCCAGCATCGTGGCCCGCGGCAGCGCGCTGAGCTCGGTCATCCCCCAGAGCGACGAGGTCGACGACGCGCTCGCCCAGGACGTCGCGAGCGTCCTCGGCATCCGCTGGCGCACCAACTCGGCCGCCGGCACCACGATCGCCCGGAAGCTCGCCCGCGAGGCCGGAGCCGAGCTCGGCAAGATCAAGATCAAGGCGCCGGACTCCGTCACGCTGTCCAGCTCCAAGGGCGGCTTCCCCATCACGATCCGCAACGGCACGGACGAGGCGATCCGCGTCGGCGTGTCCCTCGAGTCCAGCAATCCCGCCTTGACCGTTCCCGACGTGAAGCCCGTCGACATCGGCGCGGGCGAGCGCCGCACGCTCACCGTCGACATCGACCTCGGTCGCCAGAACACCACGTCCCTGACGGCCCATCTGGTGTCGACCGATGGCAAGGCGATCGGCACGCCCGACGAGTTCAACGTCCGCTCCAGCAAGATCGGGGTCGTGCTGTGGGTCGCGATGGGTGTCGCCGCCCTCCTGGTGCTCGCCGCCCTCGTACGCAGGTTCAGTCGGCGCCGCACGCGGTCCCGCGTCGCGTCCGAGCGGCCGGCGGACGACGATGACTGACCAGACGATCGCCAGAGCCAGCGCCTGGATGGCGCTCGGCACGGTCGTCTCCCGTGTCACCGGCCTCCTGCGAGCCGTCCTGCTGGCCGCCGCCATCGGCACCCAGGCCAACGCCGACCTGTTCGACATCGCCAACACGATCCCCAACTCGCTCTACATCCTGCTGGCCGGCGGCGTGTTCAACGTCGTGCTCGTCCCGCAGCTCGTCCGGGCCATGAAGAACGACGAGGACGGCGGCTCTGCGTACGCCAACCGCGTCATCACGCTCGGCCTCCTGGTGCTCGCGGCCGGCACCGCTGTGCTCCTCGTGCTCGTGCCCCAGCTGCTGCACGTCGTCTACGACTCGACCCTGTTCGAGCCCGGCCTGGCCAACCAGCGCGAGTCGGCCCGCCTGCTGATGCTGCTGTGCCTGCCGCAGGTGTTCTTCTACGGCGCGTTCGTGCTCACGGGTCAGGTCCTGAACGCCCGGGGCAGGTTCGGCCCCATGATGTGGGCGCCGATCGTCAACAACGTCGTCGCGTGCGCCGTGATCGTCACGTACGTCTTCGCGTTCGGCGCGAGCAGCGGCGTCGGCGGGTTCTCCACCTCGGAGGCACTCCTGCTCGGTCTGGGCTCGACGACGGCAATCGCCCTCCAGGCACTCGTGCTGATCCCCTATCTGCGCAGGGCCGGCTTCAGCTTCCGGCCCCGCTTCGACTTCCGCGGTGTCGGCCTGGGCCACACCTTGAAGCTCGGTGCGTGGACCTTGGCCTTCATCATCGCCAACCAGATCGCGTTCATCACGGTCAACAAGATCGCGACGAAGGGCACGCTCCAGGGGGCGACCGACGGCAAGGGTGCGACGGGCTCGACGGTCTACGGGCTCGGCTTCCTCATCAGCCAGTTCCCCCACGGGGTCATCACGGTCTCGCTCGCGACGGCGGTGATCCCCACGCTCGCCGCGCTGGCCGCCGATCGTCATTACCGGCGGTTCCGCATCGAGCTGGGGCGCACGGTCCGTATCGCACTCTCGATCGTGGCCCCGATCGCCGTGGCGCTGCTCTGCCTCGGCCAGCCGGCCACCGCCATCGCCGGCGGCATCGGCTCCCTCGGCGGCCAGACGATCCCGATCGGCCACACGATCCAGGCGTTCTCGCTGGCCATGGTCACGTTCACGGTGCACTACCTGATGCTGCGCGGCTTCTACGCCAACGAGGACAACCGCACGCCGTTCTTCATCCAGGTCGTGATCGCGACGGTCAACATCGGTGTCGCCTACAAGCTGGCGATCAGCGTCGAGCCGGACCGTGTCGCGATGATGCTCGCCCTGTCGTACGGCATCGCCTATCTGGTCGGCTCGATCCTCTCGGCGTCCCTGCTGGCGTTCTCGGTCGGCAACATCTTCGACTGGGAGATGCTCGTGTTCGTCGTCCGCCTGGTCGTCGCCTGCGGCCTGGCCGCCTTCGTCGCCACCGGCTTCGCGCACGGTCTCGACACTGCGGGCATCGAGCCGGCCCGCGCGGTCGGCGGGGCGATCACCACCGTGGTCGCCGGGTTCGCGGGTGCCGTCACGTACGTCATGTCGGCGCGCGTGCTCGGCATGGACCAGCTGACGTACGTCGTCGACACCCTGCGCCGGCGAGGCTGAATTCACCTGTCTCGCCTCGCCTCACGGACTAGCATGGAAATCAGTCCATAGAGGGGTGTTGATGAGCGAGAGGCGGCTGCTGGCCTCCGGTGATGTGCTCGCGCACCGCTACGAACTCCAGGACCTCGTCAACGAGAAGCTCGGGTCCACGACGTGGCGCGCGCACGACAAGGTGCTCAACCGCAACGTCGGCATCGAGATGCTGTCGAGCGCCGATCCGCGGGCTGACCACTTCCTGCAGGCGGCCCGTGAGTCGACCTCGGTCACCGATCCCCGCTTCCTCCGCGTCCTCGACCTGATCCAGGAGGAGCAGCACCACCACCTCGTGGTGCGCGAGTGGGCGCGCGCCTTCCCCCTCGACCAGCTCCTCGCCCAGTCGCCGCTGCCCAACCGCCGCGCCGCCACGGTCGTCGCCGAGGTGGCCGAGGCCCTGGCCAACGCCCATGAGCACGGCGTCTATCACCGCCGCCTCACGCCGCACCAGGTGCTGCTCAAGCAGTCCGGTGCCGTACGCATCGTGGGCCTCGGCGTCACCACTGCGCTCTCACCTGTCGGCCGGCAGGACTCGCTCGAGGACCTTCAGGGCTATGAGCAGCTCGACGTCCAGGCGCTCGGCAAGTTGCTCTACGCCTGCCTGACGAGCCGCTGGCCCGGCGCCCACGTCGACGGCCTCAACGCGGCGCCGACCGAGCACGGGCGGCTGCTGCGCCCCCGTCAGGTACGCGCCGGCGTCTCGCGTGACGTCGACACGACCTGTGACCGCATCCTCGGCACCCCGCCCCGCAACCACGCCACGCCGTTGCGCAAGGCGGCCGACATCGCTCGTACGCTCCGGCTGTCGGGCGAGGACGACGACCTCCACGACGACCAGCCGAGCCTCGCCAGCATGTCGTCACCCGATCTCCTGCGTCTCGACCCGGTGATCGTGCCGGGTGGGCCCCCGCCGGGGCTCGAGCCGCCTCGCCGCCGCCCCAAGGCATACGAGCCGGCCCCGCCCACGACGCTCGAGCGGGGCAAGCAGCGGGCCAAGCGCGCGGCCAAGGGCGATCGGGGCCTCGTGCTGCTCGGCGTGATCGGCGCCCTCCTGCTCGTCACGATCCTGGCGTTCCTCGTCGGGCGGTCCTCCAACGGTGACAAGGCCGATCCCATCCAGCGCGACAGCCCGCTGCGCGTCCTGCCGATCCAGAGGGCCGGCGACTTCGATCCCCAGGGTGACGACTCCAGCGAGAACCCCAAGGAGGCCCGCCTCGCGATCGACGACAAGCTCTCGACCGGCTGGCAGACCTCGAAGTACTTCGGTTCGGCTGACCTCGGGGGGCTCAAGGACGGCGTGGGCATCGTGCTCGACCTCGGCGGTCCGCGCGAGGTCGACTCGGTGCGGCTCCAGCTCAACGGCCAGCCGACGAGCTTCTCGATCCTCGCGTCCTCGCCCAGCACGACCCGAGTGCCGTCGAAGCTGCGCGGCCTGCAGCGCGTCGCCGCGGTCAACGACGCGGGTGCGGATGCGAGCGTGTCGTTGGAGTCCGGCGTCGTCACCCGCTACCTCGTCGTGTGGCTGCGGTCACTGCCGGAAGTCGGTGACGGTGAGTTCCGGGGCGAGATCCGTGAGGTCGTCGTCCGCGGGCGCTCCTGACGCGCCGGGACGGTGTCGATCACGGGAATGCACAACACCTAGTATTCGTTGATACCCGTACCACGATCAGAAGGCTTTTCATGAGCGACTCAGTCCGCAATCTCATCATCATCGGTTCGGGCCCCTCCGGCTACACCGCGGCCGTCTACGCCGCGCGCGCCAACCTCGAGCCCCTGGTCTTCGAAGGCTCGGTCACCGCCGGTGGCGCGTTGATGAACACCACCGACGTCGAGAACTTCCCGGGCTTCCCCGACGGCATCATGGGCCCTGACCTGATGGACAAGCTGCGCGCCCAGGCCGAGCGGTTCGGCGCCGAGCTCATCAGCGACGACGTCACCTCGGTCGACCTGGCCGGCGACATCAAGACCGTCTCGCTGGCCGACGGCACGACCTACCAGGCCCGCGCCGTCGTACTGGCCATGGGTTCGGGCTACCGCAAGCTCGAGGTCGAGGGCGAGGACCGGCTCTCGGGCCACGGTGTGTCCTGGTGCGCGACGTGCGACGGCTTCTTCTTCCGCGAGCAGAACATCGTCGTCGTCGGCGGTGGCGACTCCGCGCTCGAGGAGGCGACGTTCCTGACCCGCTTCGCGTCCAAGGTCACGATGGTCCACCGCCGCGACCAGCTGCGTGGCTCCAAGATCATGCAGGACCGTGCCTTCGCCAACGACAAGATCGCGTTCGAGTGGAACGCCGAGGTCGCCGAGATCCACGGCGAGGACAAGCTCGAGGGCATCACGCTGCGCGACACGGTCACCGGCGAGCTGCGTCGCATCGACGCGACCGGCCTGTTCATCGCGATCGGCCACGACCCCCGCTCGGAGCTGCTCAAGGGCCAGGTCGAGCTCGACGACGAGGGCTACGTCCTGGTGCAGCCCGGCTCCACCGCGACCAACCTGCCCGGCGTCTTCGCCGCGGGTGACCTCGTCGACCACACCTACCGGCAGGCCATCACGGCTGCCGGCACCGGCTGCGCCGCCTCCCTCGACGCCGAGCGCTACCTCGCCGACATCGAGCACGCCGGCGCCCCCGCCCCGGCTGCTGCCCTGGTGGAATAACCACCGCCCGCTGACGTTGAACCCACCACAGACCTGAAGGAGAAACCCATGGCAGACATCACCGCCGTCACCGACGCCGACTTCGACGAGAAGGTCCTCAAGGCCGACGGCCCGGTGCTCGTCGACTTCTGGGCCAGCTGGTGTGGCCCGTGCCGCCAGCTCGCTCCGATCCTCGAGGAGATCGCCAAGGAGAAGGGCGAGAAGCTGACGATCGTCAAGATGGACGCCGACGCCAACCCCGTCACACCGGCGCAGTACCGGGTCACCGGGCTGCCGACCATGAACCTCTACTACAAGGGTGAGGTCGTCCGCTCGATCGTGGGCGTGCGCCCCAAGAGCGCGATCCTGAGTGAGCTCGAGGAGCACGCCAGCTAGTCGGCGACTGCTCCCACACAAGAAGCCCCGGTGATGAACTCACCGGGGCTTCTTATTGCTTTGTAGATTTATCGACTTGTTGCTTTAGCTCTTCTTCGGATCCATCAGGTCCACGATCCGTTCCAGGTCCTCGAGCGTCGCGAACTCGACGGTGACCTTGCCCTTGGACCGGCCGAGGTCGACCTTGACCCGGGTGTCGTACCGCTCCGACAGCCGCGCCGCCAGGTCGGCCAGACGTGGCGCCGACATCTTCGGTGACTGTCGTACGGCCGGCCGCTTGGCGCTCTCCGGGCCGACTGTGACGATCTCCTCGAGGGCTCGCACCGACAGCCCCTCGGCCACGACGCGGGTCGCGAGCCGGTCCTGGATCTCGGGGTTGGCGACGCTGACGAGCGCTCGTGCATGGCCCGCCGAGAGGACCCCGGCAGCCACCCGCCGCTGGACCGCGGGCGACAGCTTGAGCAGCCGGAGGGTGTTGCTGATCTGGGGACGCGACCGGCCGATGCGCTCGGCCAGCTCGTCGTGCGTACAGCCGAAGTCCTCGAGCAGCTGCTGGTAGGCAGCCGCCTCCTCCAACGGGTTGAGGTTGGACCGGTGCAGGTTCTCCAGCAGGGCGTCGCGCAGCAGGTCCTCGTCCGACGTGTCCCGGACGATCGCGCCGATGGTCTCGAGTCCGGCCTTGCCACTGGCCCGCCAACGCCGCTCCCCCATGATGAGCTCGTAGCGGTCCTTGGCGACCTCGCGCACCACGATGGGCTGGAGCAGTCCGACCTCCTTGATGGAGTGGACGAGCTCGGCCATGTGGTCCTCGTCGAAGACGTGACGCGGCTGCCGCGGGTTGGCGACGATCTGGTCCAGCGGGATCTCGGCGAACCGGGCGCCTTCGATCTCCTGCAGTCCCGATGCCGCAGCCTCCGCCGGGCTCGACGGGATCAGCGACTCGAGTCCCCGACCCAGTCCACGTCGTGTGCTCATGACCTCACCTCCAAGAGAAGCCCACGATACGGAGGTGACGTCATGAACCCAGCCTTGTTGATTCGTTCGCTGCGCTCACTCATGCCTTCGCCTCCTGACGGCCGGCGATCGCGATCTCGCGCGCGGCCTCGAGATAGGACAGCGCGCCGGACGACGAGCCGTCGTACGTGATGACCGACTGCTGATAGCTCGGTGCCTCCGAGATCCGCACCGAACGGGGAATCGCGGTCCTGAGGACCTTGTCGTTGAAGTGCGTCCGGACCTCCTCGGCGACACCTGCCGAGAGTCGGGTTCGCGCGTCGTACATCGTCAGGAGGATCGTCGAGATCTCGAGCTTGGGGTTGAGGTGCGACCGGATCAGCTCGATGTTGCGGACGAGCTGGCCGAGGCCCTCCAGTGCGTAGTACTCGCACTGGATGGGGATCAGCACCTCACGACCGGCCACCATTGCGTTGACCGTCAGCAGGCCGAGCGACGGCGGGCAGTCGATCAGCACGTAGTCGATGCGGTCGCCCGCGTCGGCGCAGTCACTCAGGTACGACTGCAGCGCCCGGTCGAGCCGCGACTCGCGGGCGACGAGGGAGACCAGCTCGATCTCGGCGCCGGCCAGGTCGATCGATGCGGGCAGCACCGTCAGACCCTCGATGTCGGGGCAGGGCTTGATGAGCTCGTCGAGGTCCGTACCGTCGACGATGGCCTCGTAGACGCCCGGCGTGCCCTCGGCGTGCGGCACGTTGAGCGCGGTCGAGGCGTTGCCCTGCGGGTCGAGGTCGATCACCAGGACACGCAGGCCCTTGATCGCCAGTGCTGCGGCGACGTTGACCGTGGTCGTCGTCTTGCCGACCCCGCCCTTCTGGTTGGCGACCACGAACACCCGGGTCTCCGCCGGTGGTTCGAACCGAGGAGTGGCCGACGCCCGCTGGACGAGGGCGATGTGTTCGGCGACCTCAGAGGCCAGTGGCGTCGAGTCGTCGTGCGAGGGCACCGGCACCCGGTAGTTGGATGCGGTGGCCGGGCCCGGCGGGGGTGGTGTCGTCCCACTCATGCCGTCTCCCAAGGGTTGGTTTCACGTGAAACATGTCGATGTGCGTACGGCGGGATGCTCACTTGCTGACCTCCACGACAGTCGTCGGCACGTCGCCGTTCGCGTACGTCGCCACCACGATAGTCGTCGCACCGAGCCGGTGAAGGGTCGCGGTTGCGGCCGTGACTTCCTCCTGCGCCGTACGACCCTTCAGCGCCAGCAGCACGCCACCCTTGCGTACGAGCGGCAGGCACCAGCGGCCGAGCTTGTCGAGTGCGGCCACTGCACGAGCCGTGACGACGTCGTACGTCTCGCCGACCTCCTCGGCACGGGCCCGCAGCACCGTCACGTTGTCCAGGCCGAGCTCGGCGACGACGTCGTCCAGGAAGCGGGTGCGGCGCAGCAAGGGCTCGACCAACGTCACCGACAGGTCCGGCCGGGCGATCGCCCACACCAGACCAGGCAGTCCCGCGCCGGTCCCGATGTCGGCCACGGTGGCGCCCTCGGGCACCCGCGGCACCACCACAGCTGAGTTCATGATGTGCCGGTCCCAGATGCGGGGGACCTCCCGAGGGCCGATCAGACCCTTGACCACGCCGTCCGTCGCCAACAGGTGGGCGTACTGCTCGGCCATGGGGAGCCGGGAAGCGAACACCCCCGCCGCGTGCGACGGGGGTGTTTCACGTGAAACATCCAGGCGGTCGGCGCCGCCGGGATCGGATGCGGACCCTGTCATCGGCGCACCTATTCGGCCGCGGTGTGCACGACGACGTAGCGGTGCGGCTCGGTGCCCTCGGACGAGCTCGTGAGCCCGGCGCCGGCAACGGCGTCGTGGACGACCTTGCGCTCGAACGGCGTCATGGGGTCGAGCGCGACCGACGCCTCGCCGGCCTGCACCTTCTCGATCGCGGCCCCGGCGATGGCGACCAGCTCGGTGCGGCGCGCGGCGCGGAAGCCCGCGACGTCGAGCATGAGCCGGCTGCGTTCACCCGTCTCGCGATAGACGGCCAGGCGGGTCAGCTCCTGCAGAGCGTCGAGGACCTCGCCCTCGCGACCCACCAGGTGGTCGAGGTTGCCGCCGACGATCTCCACCGCAGCGCGGTCGCCGTCGACGTCCATGTCGATGTCGCCATCGAGGTCAGCGATGTCCAGCAGCCCTTCGAGGAAGTCCGCGGCGATGTCGCCTTCCTTCTCCAGCTTCTTGGCCAGCTCACTCACTTGGTGCCGTCCTTGTCCGTGTCGTTCTTGCTCGTGATGTCGGGCTTGCGCTTGGGCGGCGCCGGCGGCTTCTTCTTCCGCTGGCTACGCGCCTGGTTCTTGGGCTGCTGCCGCGGCGGGGGCTTGGGCGCCTCCTCCTCGACCGGCTTGAGGGGATCTGGCGCAACGGTCTTGCCGTGCTTGGCGTCGCGCTCCTGCTTGGCCTTGAACGCGGGAGTGCCGGGCGCTGGGTTGTTGCGGATGACCCAGAACTGCTGGCCCATGGTCCAGAAGTTCGACGTGGTCCAGTAGAAGAGGACGCCGAGGGGGAACGCCACACCGCCGACCGCGAACACGATCGGGAGGATGTAGAGGAGCAGCTTCTGCTGCTGCGCGTACTGACCCGTCATGGCATCGGCCGGCATGTTCTTGGACATCAGCTGGCGCTGCGTCGTGAACTGCGTGATGCACATGATGACGACCAGCGACATCGTGAGGATCTTGGTCTCGGCAGCATCCGAGCTCACGAACGTGTCGGCGATGCGGGCACCGAGGAGCACGGCGTTGTGCAGCGAAGTCGCGTTCTCGGAGTTCATGAACCCCTTGTGGAACTCGCCGTCCTTGGCGATGCCTTCGTACTTGGCCGCGTGGTCGATCACCCGGAACAGCGCGAAGAAGATCGGCATCTGCAGGATCAGCGGCAGGCAGGAGGCGAACGGGTTGGTGCCCGTCTCCTTCCACAGCTTCATCTGCTCCTGCGTCAAGCGCTCACGGTCGTGCTTGTACTTCTGCTGGAGCGCCTTGATCTGCGGCTGGAGCAACTGCATGTTGCGGCTCGACTTGATCTGCTTGACGAACAGTGGGATCAGGAGCGTACGGATCGTGATCGTCAGGCCGACGATCGACAGGCCCCACGTCCAGCCGCTGTTGTCGGGCAGCACCGTCGAGAAGATCTTGTGCCAGACCAGCAGGATCCCCGACACCGCGTAGTAGAGCGGCGTCATGATCGCCGATCCGATGTCGCCTAGGAAGCCGAACATTGTTCTCCTCTGTGTGACTGTGGCACCGGGTCGTAGCCTCCGGCGCTCCAAGGGTGGCAGCGCAGGACACGACGTCCGGCGAGCCAGGTGCCGCGCACCGCACCATGCGTCTCAACAGCCTGCAGAGCGTAGGCCGAGCACGTGGGGTGGTAGCGGCAGACCTGACCATAGAGTGGGCTGATGGCGAAGCGATACGCCTTCAACAACCAGATCAGTGGGTACTTCATCGGGCACCGGCCCGCGCCAGCGCGGCGTCCAGGTGCTCAGCGAGGGTGGCAGAACGTACGCCATGCGCTGCGGGGAGCGCGCGCACGACGACCCTGCTCCCGTCAGGAAGCCGGTCGATCCGGTCACGCATCAGGTGCCGGAGCTGCCGCTTGACCCGGTTGCGGTCAACCGCTGATCCGACGGCCTTGCTCACGACGAAACCGACGGACGTGGGTCCGCCGGTTCCCGGAACGACATGGGTGACGAGGGTTGGTTGTACGCCTTTGGCTCCACGACGGATCGTGTGCCGGAAGTCATCCCCGCTGCGCATGCGTTGGACGCGCGCGAGCAACGGCTCAGGCAGACAGCTTGGCGCGGCCCTTGCGGCGACGGTCCGCGAGGATCGCGCGGCCGGCGCGGGTGCGCATGCGGAGGCGGAAGCCGTGCTTCTTGGCACGACGACGGTTGTTCGGCTGGAAAGTACGCTTGCTCACGATGTGTTCCTCACGGATCTCAGTCTGGGCCGGTCGACGGCCACCGCTCGCCCACGACCGAGAACTGCGGTTGTCGTGGGCATGCGGCGGAAGTCGTTCTAGGACGACTAGACAACGGTACGGGCGCCCCGGACCCCGGTCAAACTGATCCCCTTACGCCCCGAACGTCCCCTCGTCCACACGACACGCCGAACGCTGGGGACGAGCTGGGGAATTCCGCTTGTAAGCACCCCTCATGGCTGCTAGCGTCACCGCGGTATCGAGTTTTTCCACAAGGCAACCTCAACTCTCGAGTTCGCATTCACACCATGTGGAAAACCATGTGGACGTGTCGGGAGGCATTGGATGAACGACGGCCAGGAAACCAGCCCGGAAGAGCATCTCAACCGAGTCTGGCAAGGTGCCGTCGACACGTTGTCCCCGGGCGCGAAGGTGTGGGTCTACTCCGCCAAGCCCCTGACGCTCCACAACAACATCATGATCGTCGCGGTCCAGGACGACCTCACGCGCGCACAGCTCGAGTCCCGCGTCCGGCCGGCCCTCGAGCACGCGATCAGCACGACGCTCCAGCAGGAGACCCGGCTCGTCGTGACGATCGAGCCCACACTGCTTGACAACAACCAGAGTCGACAAGACGATTTATCGACAAACCAGCCCAATGTGTACGGGCAGGACAACGACCTCGACGACGAGGACGACGACGACCAGGACGAGTTCGTGCCGACCTGGGCCGAGCGCAAGACGACGCCACCCCGCATCGGCAGCGTCGCCGAGGCCCGGCTCAATCCGCGCTACCTCTTCGAGAACTTCGTGATCGGCTCGTCCAACCGCTTCGCCCACGCCGCCGCCGTGGCCGTCGCCGAGGCACCCGGCAAGGCGTACAACCCGCTCGTGATCCACGGTGAGTCCGGCCTCGGCAAGACCCACCTGCTGCACGCGATCGGCCACTACGTCCTCAACCTCTATCCCTCCTCGCGTGTGCGCTACGTCAACAGCGAGGAGTTCACCAACGACGTCATCAACGCGATCCGCGAGAACCGCACCGCTGCGCTCAAGCGCAAGTACCGCGAGATCGACGTGCTCCTGGTCGACGACATCCAGTTCTTGGAGGGCAAGGAGTCGACGCAGACCGAGTTCTTCCACACGTTCAACGCCCTGCACAACGAGAACAAGCAGATCGTGATGACGTCGGACCGGCCGCCCAAGAACCTGACGACGCTCGAGGACCGGTTGCGCAACCGGTTCGAGTGGGGCCTGACGACCGACGTCCAGCCGCCCGACCTCGAGACGCGTATCGCGATCCTCCGCAAGAAGGCCGCCAACGAGAAGCTCACCGCGCCGGCCGACGTGCTCGAGTTCATCGCGAGCAAGGTGCAGACCAACATCCGCGAGCTCGAAGGTGCCTTGATCCGCGCCACGGCGTTCGCCAACCTCAACGGCACGACGGTCGACCTCCAGCTCGCGCAGATCGTGCTCAAGGACCTCATCGCCGAAGGTGAGGAGCCGGACATCACGGTCGGCATGATCATGGCCCAGACCGCGGCCTACTCCGAGTTCTCGATCGACGACCTCTGCAGCACCAACCGGAGCCGCAACCTGGTGCTCGCCCGCCAGATCGCGATGTACCTCTGCCGCGAGCTGACCGACATGTCGCTGCCCAAGATCGGCCAGGAGTTCGGCAACCGCGACCACACCACCGTCATGCACGCCGACCGCAAGATCCGCAAGCTCATGGCAGAGAAGCACGCCGTCTACAACCAGGTCACCGAGCTGACGGCGCGCATCAAGCAGCAAGCCCGCCAGTCATGACGTGTGAATGGCCCATCGGGACCATTCACACCTGGGGAAGACACTGTGGGAAAACCCACGAGTCACGTGGACATCATCCGTCGCCGTGTGAACACCGTGTGAACGCAGAACCGACATCCACAGCTTTGTGTAGTTTCACGGTTCGGCCGGACACAGGTTGTCCACCGGCCGCCACACCGCCCTTGCAGCCCGAATCCGGGTTGTCCACCGAATCCACAGACGCTACTACGACTACTACTCTTCTTTATCTCAGCAACCCCAGCGGAAGTCATGTCGCGAGCTGTGTGTGGATGACATCTTTCCCGCTTCCCCTGAATACCTCCGGTCACGGATACCGTGGCAGGATTCATCCCGACGGCTCCCGTCCTCGGAAAGGCCCCATCACGTGAAATTCCGCATCGACCGCGACACCCTTGCCGACGCCGTTGCCTGGACAGCCCGCAGCCTGCCCAACCGTCCCAGTGTTCCCGTGCTGGCCGGCCTGCTCATCGAGACCGCCGCGGACGGCCTCACCCTGTCGGGGTTCGACTACGAGACCTCGACGCGAGCGACGTTGCCCGCCGAGGTCAACGCCGACGGCCGCGCCCTCGTCTCCGGACGGCTGCTCTCCGAGATCGTCAAAGCGCTGCCCGCCAAGCCCGTCGACATCTCGCTCGACGGCACCAAGGTCCAGGTCATCTGCGGCAACGCCCGGTTCAGCCTGCAGACCATGCCGGTCGAGGAGTACCCGCAGCTGCCCGAGATGCCCACGGCGTCCGGCACGATCAAGGCCGACGACTTCGCCACGGCCGTCTCCCAGGCCAGCGCCGCCGCCGGCCGCGACGAGATGCTGCCCCTGCTGACGGGCGTACGCCTCGAGCTCGAGGGCTCCACGATCTCGCTCATGGCGACCGACCGGTTCCGCGCGAGCCTCCGCGATCTCGAGTGGTATCCCGAGGCCAGCGATCTCTCGGCCCAGGCCCTGGTGCCGGCGCGCGTCCTCAACGAGACCGCCCGGTCGCTGACCTCCGGCGGCGACGTCACGATCGCGGTGTCGTCGGGTGAGTCCGGCGACGGCCTGATCGGCTTCGAAGGCACGGTCGGCAACGGCACCCGCCGCACCACGACCCGCCTGCTCGAGGGCGACTTCCCGCGCGTACGCCAGCTGTTCCAGGCGCAGGCCGAGACCGTCGCCTACGTCGAGACCCAGGCATTCGTCGACTCGGTCAAGCGCGTAGCGCTGGTCGCCGAGCGCAACACGCCCGTACGCCTGACGTTCTCCGACGGACAGCTGCTGCTCGAGGCCGGCAGCGGCGACGAGGCCCAGGCGTCGGAGTCGATCGAGGCCACGATCGAGGGCGCCGACATCTCGATCGGCTTCAACCCGACCTACCTGCTCGAAGGGCTCGCCGTCATGTCGGACCCGGTCGTGCACCTGTCGTTCACGCAACACACCAAGCCCGCAGCCATCTCGGGTGTCCAGGAGATCGGGGCCGACCCTGACGTCGCGTTCCGCTACCTGATCATGCCCGTACGCCTGCAGAACTGACTCTCGGAGGGATCTCGCACATGGACATCGGACTCGTCGGACTCGGCAAGATGGGTGGCAACATGCGCACCCGCATGCGCAACGGCGGTGTCACCGTCGTCGGCTACGACCGCAACCCCGACGTGTCCGACGTGGCGTCCCTCGAGGAGCTCGTCGAGCAGCTGCCGTCGCCCAAGGTCGTGTGGGTCATGGTCCCGGCCGGCGACATCACCCGGTCGACCGTCGAGCAGCTCATCGACCTCCTCGGCAAGGGCGACGTCATCGTCGACGGCGGCAACTCGCGCTGGACCGACGACGAGAAGCACGCGGCGCTGGCTGCCGACAAGGGCATCGGCTACGTCGACTGCGGTGTCAGCGGTGGCGTGTGGGGACTCGACAACGGCTACGCGCTGATGGCCGGCGGCACCGCCGAGGACATCGCCAAGGTGCAGCCCGCGTTCGACGCGCTCAAGCCCGAGGGCGAGTCCGGCTTCGTCCACGCCGGCCGCGTGGGCGCCGGCCACTTCTCCAAGATGGTCCACAACGGCATCGAGTACGCCATGATGCAGGCCTACGCCGAGGGGTTCGAGCTGCTCGAGAAGGTCGACATGGTCGACAACGTCACCGAGGTCTTCGACTCGTGGCGCGAAGGCACCGTCGTACGCTCCTGGCTGCTCGACCTCCTGGTCAAGGCGCTCGAGGAGGATCCCGGCCTGTCCAAGGTGCGCGGCTACGCCGAGGACTCCGGCGAGGGCCGCTGGACCGTCGAGGCCGCGATCGACAACGCCGTCCCGATGCACACGATCGCCGCGTCGCTGTTCGCGCGCTTCACCTCTCGCCAGGACGAGTCGCCGGCGATGCAGGCCGTCGCCGCGATGCGTCAGCAGTTCGGCGGCCACGCGGTCAAGGCTGCCGAGGAGAAGGGTCTCGACCCGGCGGCACCGGATCATGCAGATCCCGTCTAACCCGTGCACGTCAGTCGCCTGACCCTGCACGACTTCCGGTCGTACGACTCCGTCGAGATCGACCTGGAGCCCGGCGCCACGGCGTTCATCGGGTCCAACGGCCAGGGCAAGACCAACCTGGTCGAGGCGATCGACTACCTGTCGAGGCTCGACTCGCACCGGGTGTCGAGCGACGCACCGCTGATCCGGGCCGGCGCGGAGCGTGCCGTCGTACGTGCTGACGTCGTCAAGGGCGATCGCACCGCACTGCTCGAGCTGGAGATCACACCGGGCAAGGCCAACCGCGCACGGATCAACCGCGGTGCTCTGCCGCGCACTCGCGACCTCGTCGGCGTGCTGCGCACCGTGATGTTCTCGCCCGAGGACCTGGCGCTGGTCAAGGGCGACCCGTCCGACCGGCGGCGGTTCCTCGACTCGCTCCTCGTGCTGCGCACGCCGCGACTCGCGGGCGTACGCGCCGACTACGACCGGGTGCTCAAGCAGCGCAACACCCTGCTCAAGTCGGCTCGCGGCCGTCGCAACGTCGAGATCGCGACGCTCGACATCTGGGACGACAACCTCGCCCGCACCGGAGCCGAGCTGGTCTCGACCCGGCTGTTGCTGCTCGACGCACTCGCCCCACACCTCGCCGAGGCGTACGTACGCGTCGCCGCCGCCGCGGCACCCGACCGTCGCGAGGTCACCGCGACCTACAAGCCGTCGCTCGAGCTGGACGCCGACCTGCGCGACCAGGACACGATCCGTCAGGCACTCCTCGACGAGATCGCCCGGCGGCGGGGCGACGAGATGGACCGCGGGATCAGCCTCGTCGGCCCGCACCGCGACGACGTGACGCTGATGATCGGCGACCTGCCGGCCAAGGGCTACGCAAGTCATGGCGAGGCCTGGTCCTTGGCGCTGGCCTTGAGGCTCGCCTCCTTCGAGCTGTTGCGCGAGGATGAGGACGATCCCGTGCTGATCCTCGATGACGTGTTCGCCGAGCTCGACCAGGGCCGCCGCCAGCAGCTCGCCGAGCTCGTCGGCGACGCCGAGCAGGTGCTGGTCACCGCGGCGGTGGCCGACGACGTGCCCGACGCGCTCAAGGGTCACCGCTTCAACGTCGCAGGAGGTGAGGTCGTCCGTGACTGAGTCCGACAGCCCCGCGCCGCGCGACGACGGTCTCGACCTCGCGCGCGACATCGCCAAGTCCTACCGGGGCAAGGGCTCGCCGGCGCCTGCACCGGGCAAGCGTCGCGTACGCCCGGCCAAGCCGGCTCGCGGTGCGCGCGACGAGCCGAGCCTGCTCGCGGACCTGCTGGGCGAGGTCGTCAACGACCAGGGCTGGGACGAACGGCTGGCCGCCCAGCGGGTCTTCACCGACTGGGCCGGCATCGTCGGGCCGGAGGTCGCCCAGCACTCCGAGGTCATCGCCTTCGACGACGGCGAGGTCGAGGTCCGGACCGACTCGACGGCCTGGGCCACGCAGCTGCGGCTGCTGGCGCCACGCATCGTGGCGAAGCTCAACGAGCTGATGGGCGACGGGTCCGTGCTGCGGATCGTGGTGCGGGGACCCCAGGCACCGTCGTGGAAGAAGGGCCCGCGCTCGATCCGCGGCGCCCGCGGCCCGAGAGACACCTACGGCTGAGGGTCTACTCAGCTGGCGAGACGGCTGCGGCCAGCACGACGAAGGCGGCCGTGATGGCGGTGACCGCACCGAGCACGAGTGACGCCTGGGTGAACCCGACCCAGCCGTACGCCGGGCGCACCCCGACCACGACGAGGAAGGCCAGCGCGGCGCCGCAGCCCAGCAGCGCGCTGACGAACGTCCCGGTCACCGGGGTCCTGGGTCCGTGCAGCCGCCAGGCGACGAGCCCGGTCCAGAGCAGGCTGACGGCGAGCGCGGCGACCACGTCGGCGGGCCGGTGCCAACCGGCGACGATCGTCGAGGCACCCGTGAGGGTCGTGGCGAAGCCGCCGGCTGCCGCGACGAGGGGGCGCAAACCTCCTGGTGCGACGAGCAAGGCAGCACCGACGCCGCTGGCGACCACCGTCGTATGACCGCTCGGCAGGCTGTTGAGCACGCCGAGACCGAAGTCGGGCCGGTCGAGGAACGAGTGCTTGAGGACCTGGGTCGTGATGTCGGCACCGCCGATGATGACGGCGGCTCCGATCGCCAGCCGGACCTTGCCGCGGAGCAGGGCGACGCCCGCGCAGGCCACGACGACGGCGACGATCGCCCCGATCGACACATAGCCGAGACCACTCAGCAGGGTGAGCTTCGTGTCGCGGCCGGCTACGACGGTGCGCATCGCGTCGTCGTCCCACTGCTGACCCCGGGACGACTGGAGCGCGACCCGGACCATGACGACGAGCGTCACCGCGGCCGCGAGCGCAGCGACGAGCGCCGGCAGTGCGGTGTCTCGGCGAATGGCTGTCGTGCTCATTCCTCTACGATGCCCGATGGCGCCCAAGTCGTGCCCGGCGCGTCGCGGAGACATCGCCGAATGGGCGACTCAGGGGCCAGGCGGACATACCCGAGGTTGACGGAGGGTCTGCGCCATCGTCACAGCCGCCATTTTGTCGCTCTCAGGGGCAAGTCACGGCCACGCCACGCCGCCCGGGAACTGTGGGTAAACGCTGAGACGCACATAACGGCCCGTATACTGGATGGGTGAGCCAAACTCCAGATCCTGAAGCCTCGTACGACGCCAGCAACATTCAGGTCCTCGAAGGTCTGGAGGCGGTTCGCAAGCGCCCCGGCATGTACATCGGCTCGACCGGTGAACGCGGGCTCCACCACCTCGTCTACGAGGTCGTCGACAACTCGGTCGACGAAGCGCTCGCGGGCTACGCCTCCCACATCGCGGTGACCCTCCAGGCCGACGGCGGCGTCCGCGTCGTCGACGACGGCCGCGGCATCCCCGTCGACGAGCACCCGACCGAGAAGATGCCGGCCGTCACGCTGGTCCTCACCTCGCTGCACGCCGGCGGCAAGTTCGGCGGCGGCGGCTACAAGGTCTCCGGTGGTCTGCACGGTGTCGGCGTCTCGGTCGTCAACGCGCTGTCGACCAAGCTCCACGTCGAGGTCAAGCGCGACGGCTACCGCTGGACGCAGTCCTTCACCTACGGCGTGCCGGACGCCCCGCTCGAGCGCCACGAGAAGACCGACGAGACCGGCACGACGACGACGTTCTACGCCAGCGAGGACATCTTCGAGAGCACGGTCTACAGCTACGAGACGCTCAAGACCCGCTTCCGCGAGATGGCGTTCCTCAACAAGGGCCTCGAGCTCGTGCTGCGCGACGACCGCGAGGAGGCCCAGGAGGCGTCCGAGGGTGACACCCCGGTCGACGCCGTCGAGCGCGATGCCCGGTTCCGCTTCGACAAGGGCCTGGTCGACTACGTCGAGCACATCAACGTCGGCAGCAAGTCGCCGATCCACCGCGAGGTCATCTCGATCGAGTCCGAGGACGAGTCCAAGGGACTGTCGCTCGAGATCGCGATGCAATGGAACGACAGCTTCATCGAGTCGGTCCACACGTTCGCCAACACGATCAACACGCACGAGGGCGGCACGCACGAAGAAGGCTTCCGCGCCGCGTTGACCACGACGGTCAACAAGTTCGCCACGGCGCAGGGCCTCATCAAGAAGGCCGCCGACAACCTCTCGGGCGAGGACATCCGCGAGGGGCTCACCGCGATCGTCTCGATCAAGCTCGAGGAGCCCCAGTTCGAGGGCCAGACCAAGACCAAGCTGGGCAACAGCGAGGCGAAGTCCTACGTGCAGTCCGTCCTCAACGACGAGCTCGGTGCCTGGTTCGAGCAGCACCCGACCGAGGGCAAGACGATCGTCCGCAAGTCGATCGACGCCGCGACCGCCCGCATGGCGGCCCGCAAGGCGCGCGACCTCGCCCGCAACCGCAAGGGCTTCCTCGGCGGTGGCGGCCTGCCGGGCAAGCTCGCCGACTGCTCCTCTCGCAACCCCGAGGAGTGCGAGGTCTTCATCGTCGAGGGCAACTCCGCCGGCGGCTCGGCCAAGGGCGGCCGCGATCCCCGTACGCAGGCGATCCTTCCGCTGCGCGGCAAGATCCTCAACGTCGAGAAGGCCCGCATCGACAAGATCCTGCAGAACGCCGAGGTGCAGGCGATCATCTCGGCGCTCGGCACCGGCGTGCACGACGACTTCGACATCGACAAGCTGCGCTATCACAAGATCGTGCTGATGGCCGATGCCGATGTCGACGGCCAGCACATCTCGACGTTGCTGCTGACGCTGCTGTTCCGGTTCATGAAGCCGCTGATCGACGGTGGCCACGTCTACCTCGCGCAGCCGCCGCTCTACAAGATCAAGTGGAGCAACTCGCCCGACGAGCTCGCCTACTCCGACGCCGAGCGCGACGCGATGCTCAAGGCCGGTGCCGCCGACGGCAAGCGCCTGCCCAAGGAGGTCGGCCAGCAGATCCAGCGCTACAAGGGTCTGGGCGAGATGAACGACAGCGAGCTGTGGGACACCACGATGGATCCAGCCAACCGCATCCTGCGCCAGGTGACGCTCGAGGACGCCGCCATGGCCGACGAGATGTTCACGATCCTGATGGGCGAGGACGTCGAGCAGCGACGCTCGTTCATCCAGCGCAACGCCAAAGACGTCCGCTTCCTCGACATCTGACCTGACAGGGCTCACTGATGACTGACACCACACCTCCCGAGCACGACCGGATCGAAGCCGTCGAGCTGCAGGACGAGATGCAGCGCTCCTACATCGACTACGCGATGAGCGTGATCGTGTCGCGCGCGCTCCCGGACGTACGCGACGGCCTCAAGCCGGTGCACCGCCGCGTGCTCTACGCGATGTTCGACGGCGGCTACCGACCCGACCGCGGTTTCTCCAAGTGCTCGCGCATCGTCGGTGACGTCATGGGTCAGTACCACCCGCACGGCGACACCGCGATCTACGACACCCTCGTACGCCTCGCGCAGCCCTGGGTCATGCGCGCACCGATGATCGACGGGCAGGGCAACTTCGGCTCGCCCGGCGACGACGGCGCGGCCGCCATGCGTTACACCGAGTGCCGGCTCGCGCCGATCGCCATGGAGATGGTGCGCGACATCGACAAGAACACCGTCGACTTCCGCCCCAACTACGACGGTCGCTCGCAGGAGCCGACGGTCCTGCCGTCGCGCATCCCCAACCTGCTGGTCAACGGCTCGGCCGGCATCGCGGTCGGCATGGCGACCAACATCCCGCCGCACAACCTGCGTGAGGTCGCCGAAGGCGCCCAGTGGGCGCTCGCCAACCCCGACGCCACCAAGGAAGAGCTGCTCGAGGCGCTGATCGAGCGGGTCAAGGGCCCCGACTTCCCGTCCGACGCGCTGATCGTCGGCACCAAGGGCATCGAGGACATGTATCGCACGGGTCGCGGCTCGATCATGATGCGCGCGATCGTGTCGATCGAGGAGGACACCAAGGGCCGCATCCAGCTCGTGGTGACCGGGCTGCCCTACCAGGTCAACCCCGACAACCTCATGCGCAAGATCGCCGACCTGGTCAACGCCGGGCGCATCCAGGGCATCTCGGACCTGCGCGACGAGTCGTCGTCGCGCGTCGGCCGCCGCATCGTGGTCGAGATCCGCAAGGACGCCATCGCCCGGGTCGTGCTCAACAACCTCTACAAGCACACCGAGCTGCAGACCAACTTCAGCGCCAACATGCTGGCGCTGGTCGACGAGGTGCCGCGCACCCTCACGCTCGACGGGTTCGTCAGCAACTGGATCAACCACCAGATCGAAGTCATCCAGCGCCGCACCCAGTACCTCCTCGACGAGGCCGAGGCCAAGGCGCACATCTTCCGCGGACTCGCCAAGGCGCTCGACGCCCTCGACGAGGTCATCGCCCTGATCCGTCGCAGCCCGACGGTCGACGAGGCTCGCCAGGGCCTGATCGGCCTGCTCGACATCGACGACCTGCAGGCCAACGCGATCCTCGAGATGCAGCTGCGCCGCCTCGCGGCCCTCGAGCGCCAGAAGATCATGGACACGCTCGACGAGCTCGAGCGCGAGATCGCCGACTACAAGGACATCCTCGCCAAGCCCGAGCGCCAGCGTCAGATCGTGTCCGACGAGCTCGCCGCGATCGTCGACAAGTACGGCGAGGACCGCCGCTCCAACATCATCCCCGCCGACGGCGACCTGTCCGACGAGGACCTGATCCCCGACGAGGAGGTCGTGGTCACGATCACCAAGGGCGGATACGCCAAGCGCACCAAGACCGACCTCTACCGGGTGCAGAACCGCGGCGGCAAGGGCGTACGCGGTGCCGCCCTGCGGGGCGACGACCTCGTCGAGCACATGTTCGCCACGACGAGCCACCACTGGATCCTCTTCTTCACCACGGCCGGGCGGGTCTATCGCGCCAAGGCCTATCAGCTGCCCGAAGCCGGGCGCGACGCCAAGGGCGGACACGTCGCCGGGTTGCTGTCGTTCCAGCCCGACGAGGAGATCGCGCAGGTCCTGGCGATCCGTGACTACGAGCAGGCGCCCTACCTGGTCCTCGCGACCAAGAAGGGCCTGGTCAAGAAGACGCGCCTCGGCGACTACAACAGCCCGCGCCAGGCCGGCGTCATCGCGATCAACTTCCGCGACGAGGACGACGAGCTGATCGGAGCCGAGCTGGTCACCCCTGAGGACGACCTGCTGCTGATCTCCCGCAAGGCGCAGGCCATCCGCTTCCGGGCCGACGACGAGCAGCTGCGCCCGATGGGCCGCGCGACGTCCGGCGTCACGGGCATGAAGTTCCGCGAGGCCGACTCGATGCTCTCGATGTCGGTCATCCGCCGGTCCGCCGGGGCGCTGGAGTCCACTGACGTGCCCGAGGAGGACCAGCTCTACGTCTTCACGGTCACCGACGGTGGCTTCGCCAAGAAGACCCCGGTCGAGCAGTATCGCCTGCAAGGCCGTGGTGGACTCGGCATCAAGGCCATGCAGATCACCGAGAACCGCGGTGAGCTCGTCGGCGGCCTGGTGCTCGTCGACACCGACGACGTCATCTCGGTGACGGCCGCTGGTCAGGTCACTCGAAGCCTCGTCTCAGGTGTCAATCCGACAGGGCGTGGCACGATGGGTGTGAGCTTCGTGAAGTTCAAGGGGGATGACCGGGTCGTGACCATCGCGCGCAACACCGAGCTCCCGCAAGATGAAGCGCAGGCCGAAGAGACGTCGACCGACGAGGACCAGGATCAGTGACCGAAGACGACAAGCAGGACCCGACCTCCGCGCCGGGTTCCAGCGCGGCAGACGCGGCGCCGACGCAGGAGGTCCCCCGGATCCCCAAGCCTGCGAAGAGTGCCCCGAGCGCGAAGCGCTCGGGAGGTGCGCCCACCCCGGCCAAGAAGTCATCGGCTTCGCGCAACGGCTCGACGAACGGCCCGCGCACCGACAAGGGCCGCCCGCGTCCGGTCTCGGCCGAGCCGACGTCGGATGACTCCGACGACGAGTCGTCCGACAGCCGGCCACTGACCGCCGCGGACTACGCGCGTACGACCAAGCCCTCGCCCGCGACCACGGCTGTCATCCCGGCAGTCAAGGACACGGTGGACCAGCCGGTGGACGGCCAGGCCACCACGAAGTCCGGCGCGTCCTTCGAGGAGTCGGAGTCGAAGTCCAAGAAGGAGCGCCGGGCGAGCCTCCGGCTGACCCACATCGAGCCGTGGTCGGTCACTCGCATGGCGTTCGCCATCTCGGTCGCGATGATGATCGTGGCGGTTGTCGCCGTGTCGATCTTCTGGGTCGTCATGGAGGCCACCGGCGTCTGGGACCAGATCAACGGCAGCGTCACCTCGGTCCTGAGCGACGACTCGACGAGCTTCAACATCACGGACTACCTGGGCTTCGGTCGCATGGTCGGCCTGACCCTGGTGCTGTCGGCGATCAACGTCATCCTGACGACAGCACTGGCCACGATCGGCGCTCATCTCTACAACCTCGCGGCGCAGCTCCTCGGTGGTGTGGAGGTCACGTTCGCCGAAGAGAAGTAAGACCCCTCCCCGTTTTGGGAGACCGGCAGGCGGTGCGGTAAAGTTCACCGCTGTTGCGGGCGTATAGCTCAGCTTGGTTAGAGCGCATCCCTGATAAGGATGAGGTCCGAGGTTCAAGTCCTCGTACGCCCACTCGCACAGGAGGTTCCATGAAGAAGATCATCGCCCTCGGGCTCGCAGCGGCCGGTGTCTTCTGGGCCCTGTCGAAGTCGAAGAGCAAGCCGACCGACACGTGGGCGGCCGCCAGCGACAAGGTCTGATCCCGGACCAGCACGACCACGGGGCCGTGGCGCAATTGGTAGCGCACCTGCTTTGCAAGCAGGGGGTTAGGGGTTCGAGTCCCCTCGGCTCCACTGAATGAGAATGGCCCTCCCAACACGGGTCAGTCGAAAATGGCCCTTCCACCAAGACCATGGTGGGAGGGCCATTCTCATTCAGTGAAACAAGCAAGTGACTCGAGTCGGGCCCCATCGACGCGACCGCCCTTCCGCGCCGAAGGCGCCACCGGCGGTCGCCCAACAAGGGATCCGCGAGGCCGCGAGTCGAAAGGCTCGGCCTTGGAGGCGGGAAGTCACCCGAAGCGCCGCCACAACACGATGCCGGCAACCGCAGCAACCCCCATGAGCGCAATGAGACCCGCACGCTTCTTGCCGGCGTCGGCCTTGGCGGCCAGTGCGTCGACCGTCTGCCCGAGGTGCGCCCGCGTCTCCTCGATGTCCTGCTCGAGCGCGGTCATGACGCGGCTCCGTGACGCGCAGCGGCGACGTCGGCCTTGACGCTGGCGACGCGCTCCTTGGGTGGCTCCGCGACCCGGCTGACCCGCATCTTGCCGATCAGTCCGGCCAGTCCGGCGAGGACGAACAACCCGCCGCCGACGATGAGGGCGGCCAGCCAGGCGTCGAGCTCCTCGGCGATCCCGAGGATCCCGGCCGCGACCAGCGCGCCGAGCCCGTACAGCGCCAGGGTGCCGGCGACGCCGAACATCCCGGCGCCCACCCCGAGACGCTTGCCACTGGTGGCGAGGTCGCGCTTGGCGAGCTGGATCTCGTTGCGGATCAGGGTCGAGATGTCGTCGGTGGCCTGGGCGATCAGCTCACCGGTCGATGCCTCGGACGTGGGCGTACGGGGACCCGTCATGAGATCCCCTGCCGATGCGCGTCCGCGATGGGCGACTCACTCGGTACGGGCGGGGGGCCGATGACCTCGTCGCCGGGCCGGTAGTTGTCGGACGCCGGGTCGGTGTCATGGCCCTTGACCTTGTCGGCGATCTTGGACTTCGCGTCGCCCGCGACGTCAGCGACCTTGGCGCCGACCTTGCTGCCCATCTCGGACCCGGCATGCTTGGCCTGGGTCTGGACGTCGTCGACCGCGCTCTGGACCGTGGGGTTCTGCCAGGCCTTGGTCGCCTGGCGCTTGATCTGTTCATAACGCTCACGTCCGGCGCGGGCACCAAGAACGTACCCGGCGGCGCCGATGACGAGCACTGTCAGCTTCTTCACATTGACCACTCCTTCAGGGCGGGCGTACCCCGTTGAGCAGTGGCCACACATGGGCGAAAGGGTGCCGGGGAGGCCCTTCCTCCCCGGCACCCGTGGATCAGGCTGCCGGGCGGAGCTTGATCGTCACCGATCGACCACTCTGGCGCGCGGTCTCGTGCGACTCGGCCAGCTGCTCGCGAGCGAGGTCGCGCAGCTCAGCCATCTGCGGGGTGACCTCGGCCAGCGTCAGCTCGGTCTCGATGACGTCGAGGTCGAGTCCCCAGACGTCCTCGAGCACGCGGCGCATCCAGCCGGTCGCGTGGTCCCAGCCCTCGCGGGGAGTCCCTGCGCCGTAGCCACCGCCGCGAGCGGTCACGAGGAACGCCGGCCTGCCGACGACCTCGCTCTGGCCCAACGAGAGCCGCGGATTCGTGGCGACGAGGTCGAACCACGCCTTGAAGTGCTGCGAGACGCCGAAGTTGTAGAGCGGGACGGCGAACACCAGGACGTCCGCCGAGACGACCTCGTCGGCGTACGCCACGGCCTGCTGGACCGCAGCCAGCTGCTCGGGGGTCCGCTGGTCCTCGGGGACGAAGCCCGCGAACGCGGCGAGCGGCCACAGGGTCGGATCGACGGGCCCGGTGCCGAGATCACGACGGACGACGGTGGGACTGCCGAGCTCCTCGGTGATCGTCTCCTGGAGGGTGTCGGCGACAGCCCGCGTGACCGAGCCGTCCTGGCGGATGCTCGCGTCGAGTCGGAAGATCGTGCTCATGTGTGCTCCTGATGGATAGATAGTCTGCCAAACAGATCATAGTGTATACAGATGATCGTTCAACATGATGATCGACGCTCGAGCGCACTCGCTACACTGGCACCATGACCGAGACGGCTGGGACGACGACGGAGCAGGGCTCCATCGACTTCGGCCAAGCCCTCGGCAGCATCCTGCGGAGCTATCTCGACAACGCCCGGGACGCGATCAGCGATCTGCCAGGAGGCCCGCGCGGCTACCAGGTCATGTCGGTCGCCAACGGCGACGACTGCAGCAACCAGGCGACGATCGCGACCTTGCTCGGCATCGACCGCACGGTCATGACCTACCTGGTGGACGACCTCGAGAAGGCCGGACTCGTGACGCGCCGACCCGATCCCGCGGACCGTCGCGCGCGGCAGGTCGTGCTGACCGCCAAGGGGGCCAAGGCGCACGCGGCCGCGTCGGAGCGGATCGCCCAGGTCGAGCGCACGGTGCTCGGCAACCTCTCCGATGCCGACGCCGCACTGTTCCGCGAGCTCCTCGTACGTGTCGCATCCGCCGGCCCGCTCGTCGAGGCGTGCGAGGTGCCCGGCGTCGCCGAGTGCTAGTCCCTGCTCGGCGGGCCTGAGCCCATCGCCCAGCGGATCGCCTCGGTGATCGCGACGCCGCTCGTACGCACGGCTGTCGCCTCGACGATCGGCAGGTAGGGCAGTCTCAGCGGCCAGCGGGTCCAGCGTGGCATCATCCCGACGGCCGCCGCGGACAGCAGCCCGTACGGCGCTCGCAACGTCAGCGGCACCGGTGGGTGCACGAGGATGAATCGTGCTGCCCGGCGGGCTGCCGGCGTTCCTTGGAGCTCCGGCCGGTAGTCGGCGAGGACCTGGTCGAGCTCGGCCACCGTCTCGGGCACGTCGACGGCACCGAGCGCACGGGCGACGTGTGCCGTCTGCTCGACGTACGCGTCGCGGCCGGCGGCGTCCAGCGGCTTCGCGCCGTAGCGGTCATGCGCCCGCAGGAAGCTGTCGATCTCGGCCACGTGCACCCAGCGCACCAGGTGCGGGTCGGACGCGGCGTACGCCCGGCCGTCCGGCGCCGTGCCGCGCACCCGCTCGTGCACTGCGCGGACCACGGCCACCGCCCGGTCGGCGTCCTCGATCGTGCCGAACGTGGTCTCGGCGAGGAACGTGCTGGTGCGCTGCAGCCGACCCCACGGGTCACCCCGGAACCCGGAGTGCGCATCGACCGCCGCCATCGCCAGCGGGTGCATCGACTGCAGCAGCAACGCGCGGATCCCGCCGACGAACATCGACGCGTCGGAGTGCACGCGGTAGATCGCCGAGCCGGAGGCGAAACGTCGCGGGCCGGCCGAGAAGTGGATGCGATCACGCCGCGCCGGCCCCTCGTCCCCGGCGACACGCGAGAAGATCGTCTCGCCCACGCGTCGGCGTACGGACTCGAGCGGGTTCATGGCTCGACCGTACGCGTGAAGGCCTGACCCGGCTCGCTCAGACGTCGAGGTGAGCCAGGGACGAGGCGATCGCGGCGAACGCGATCGCGTGCCCACGGGCATTGCAGTGCATGCGGTCGCTCGAGTAGATCGCCGGGTCAGCAGCTCGAGGATGGTGGTGCGTGTCGACGTGCCACGCACCGGCCTCGGTGGCGACCTCGGCCGTGATCGCGTCGAGCTGGTCCATGCGTTCTGCCAGTGCCTCGGCGTACGTCGCCGGGACGAGACCGGATCGGGCGAGGTCGAACAGGCCGATCGTCACGACCGCGATGCCGCGGGCGGTGAAGCTGGTGACCAGCTCCGTGAGCTCGGTGCGTACGCGCTCGAGGTCAGGCGCCTCGACGAGGACGTCGTTGCCGCCGGCCACCACCATGGTGACGTCTGGGTGGAACTCGAGCGCCGCCGCCGCCTGCGTCGACCGGATCTCGGCGAGACGTTGCCCGCGCACTCCGAGGTTGCGGTACGCGAAGCCGGGACGGGTCGCCGCAAGCGCCTCGCCGATGCGATCGGCGAACCCGAGGTTACGGTAGCCATCGAGCGGTTCGCGCACCCCTTCGGCGACGCTGTCACCGACGACGACCATGCGTTGCCAGGGCAGCTGGCTGAGCCACTCGGCTGCCACCGCGTCGTCGATGCAGTCGGGATCGAACGACTCCCGGTGCGCGCTGTCCATCTCGGTGGTCATGCCGCCTCCTCGGCGACCGGCGCGGGTGCCGGTGCGAGCACGAGCCGCAGCCCGAGCACGCCGCCCACGATCGCGGCACCCGCGATGAGCCAGTACAGCGCCCGGTAGGGATCCAGCCCGTCTGCCGGGGTCGCGGCCGCGAGGATCACGCCGAGGACGGCGACTCCCACGGCTCCGCCGACCTGGCGGGCCGCGACGTTCAGTCCCGTCGCCGAGGCGAAGCGGGTCGGCGTCACGGACAGGGCCGCAGCTGACGAGATGCCGACGGTCATGGCACCGAAGCCGACACCCAGGGCCACACCGACCGGGAGCCACAGAGCCACGAAGTCCGGTTCCGCGTCCAGAGCGAGGGCGACGACGGCCCAGCTGGCAGCCAGCACGATTCCGCCGCCCAGGACGAGCACCCGCGCGTCAGGCCGCCGCTTGAGGTTGCCGATCGCGACCGCGGAGACGGCCGTGATGGCGGCGCCGGGGGTCATCGCGAAGCCGGCCTTCAGCTCGGAGTAGCCCCACACGTCGACCAGGAACAGCACACCGAGGATGAGCGATGCGTACAGGGCGATGCCGTAGAGCAGCGACACGACGTTGGCCATCGCGTACGTCGGGTTGCTCCACAACGTCGTGTCGATCGCGGGTCGTGGGTGGCGCGCCGACCGCAGGAGCGCGAGGACACCCGTCACCCCGGCGGCGGCGAACGCCGTGATCGTGGCGGGACTCGACCAGCCCCAGTCCTGGCCCTTCGTGATCGCCAGGATCAGCAGGCCGACCGAGCCGGTGACCAGCGCCGTGCCGAGGAGGTCCGGCACGCGCCCGCCCTCGGGCCGGGGCGTGCGCAGCTTGGTCGCGGCGTAGAGCAGGCCGAGGCCTATCGGCAGGTTGAGCAGGAACAGCCAGCGCCAGCCGACCGAGTCGACGACGACACCGCCGAGGGCGGGGCCGAACGCGGCAGCCAAGGCACCCGACGCGCTCCAGAGACCGATGGCCGCGGTCCGCCGCTCCGGCGCGGTGTCGGCGAGCACGAGGGCGAGCGACGCCGGGATCAGGATCGCCGCTCCGACGCCCTGCACGCCCCGCGCGGCGATGAGCGTCCCGTACGTCGGGGCGACCGCCGCGACGAACGACGCGGCAGTGAACGTGCCGACGCCGATGACGAACAGGCGCTGCCGGCTGATGATGTCGGCGAATCCGCCCGCAGGTGCCAGGAGCGCGGCGAAGAAGATCGTGTAGAGCGTCACGACCCAGGTCAGCGCGCCCACGCCGACATGGAAGTCGGTGGCGATGTCGGGGAGCGCCAGGTTGGTGATCGTCACGTCGAGGAAGGCGAGGAACGGTCCCCCGCAGGCCAGCAGGAGGGGAATGCGTGAGTGGACCCGAGCGGCGTCCACGGTGTCGAGATCGGTCATGCCGATGAATTTAGAGTACGATCGTTCGTACGTCAATAACGTACGACCGTGCGCTATCATGGCGGCATGGCCGGGCGACGATCAGCGCAGGACGCGCTCACGACGCGTGACTCGATCCTCCGCAAGGCTGCCGACATCGCCACGGTCGACGGACTCGAAGGCGTGACGATCGGCCGCCTCGCGACCGACCTCGACATGAGCAAGTCCGGGGTGATCGGGCAGTTCGGCTCCAAGGAGGAGCTGCAGCTCGCGACCTTGGAGCGCTTGCTCGGGACGTTCCGGGAGCGCGTCTGGGACCCGGTCCAGCACCTCCAGCCGGGACTCCCGCGGCTGCTGGCCATCTGCGAGTCGTGGGCCCACTACGAGGGCCACCCCGAGTTCGAGGGTGGCTGCGGCGTGGCCCAGGTGTCGTTCGAGTTCGACGGCCGACCGGGCCGCGTGCACGACGCGCTGGCGACCGCCCTGAAGCGATGGCGTCGCACGCTCGTCGCCGACATCACGACCGCCGTCGAGGCCGGCGACCTGCCCGCTGACACCGATCCTCAGCAGGTCGCGTTCAGCCTCGACGCCCTAGCCTCCGGCATGAACACCGCGCGGCTGCTGCACGGCGACACCGACTCCGGCTCGTGGGCGCTCGCCGCGATGCATGCCGTGCTCGGCATCAAGCGAGCGCCCGCGAGCTCCTAGGAGATGTCGGTGAGCAGGTGTCCGCGGGCTTCGCGGCGTCGACGCTGCTCGTCGGGATCCGGTACGGGCACCGCCGCGATGAGCCGCTTGGTGTAGTCCTCCTGCGGGTTGCCGAGCACCTGGTCGCGCGGTCCGATCTCGACGAGCTTGCCGTTCTGCATGACCGCGACGCGGTTGGCGAGGGTGTCGACGACCGCGAGGTCGTGGCTGATGAACAGGCAGGCGAACTGCAGCCGCTGCTGGAGCTCGGTGAACAGCTCGAGCACCCGTGCCTGCACCGACACGTCGAGCGCCGACGTCGGCTCGTCCGCGATGAGCAGGTCGGGGTCGAGGGCGAGGGCACGCGCGAGGCTGACGCGCTGGCGCTGACCGCCGGAGAGCTCGTGCGGGAACCGCTCGACGTACGAGCCGCCCAGCTCCACGTTGTCGAGCAACGACCTGACCTTGGCGTCGATCTCGGACTGCTTCATGTCGGTCTGGACGTGCAGCGGCTCGGCGACGCACTGGCCGATCGACATGCGCGGGTTGAGCGACGACGCCGGGTCCTGGAACACGAAGCCGAAGCGCGAGCGCAACGGCCGCAGCTTGCGGTCGGAGAGCCCGGAGACCTGGTTGCCGGACACGTGGATCGTGCCGCTCGTCGGCTGCTGGAGACCCACGGTCGTACGCCCGATGGTCGACTTGCCCGAGCCGGACTCGCCGACCAGGCCGAGCACCTCGCCCTTGCGGATCTCGAGAGACACGTGGTCGACGGCGCGGAAGGCGGGCTGGCCGAGACCGCCGGGGAACTCGACGACCAGGTCGTCGACCTTGAGCACCAGGTCGTTCTCGTCGACGAGTCCCGGACCGTTCTCGCGACCGAGGTGGGGGACGGCGTCGAGCAGGGCACGCGTGTAGGGGTGCTTGGGCTCGGCGAACAGCTGCCCGGACGGGGCCTGCTCGACGATGTTGCCGCGATACATCACGACCACCCGGTCGGCCATGTCGGCGACGACGCCCATGTTGTGCGTGATCAGGACGATCGCGGTGCCGAGCCGGTCGCGCAGCGACAGCAGCAGCTCGAGGATCGCGGCCTGGACCGTGACGTCGAGTGCCGTCGTGGGCTCGTCGGCGATGATGACGTCGGGGTCGCAGGCGATCGCCATTGCGATGACGACGCGCTGCTTCTGCCCGCCGGACAGCTGGTGCGGGTAGTAGTCGACGCGGTGCTCGGGGTCGGGCATGCCGACCATGTCGAGCAGCTCGATCGCGCGCTTGCGGGCGTCCTTCTTGGAGATCTCCTTGTGCGCCTGGATGCCCTCGATGATCTGCCACCCGACGGTGTAGACCGGGTTGAGCGCGGTCGACGGCTCCTGGAAGACCATGGAGACCTGGTCACCGCGGATCGGCCGGATCTCGTTGTTGGACATGCCGAGCAGCTCGCGGTCGCCGAGGCGTGCCGAGCCGGTCACCGCGGCGGTCGACGGCAGCAGGCCGAGGACGGCTCGGGAGCTGACGGACTTGCCGGAGCCGGACTCGCCGACGACGGCCACGACCTCGCCCGGGGCGACGTCGAACGAGATGCCGTTGACCGCGTGGATCTGGCCGGCGTCCGTACGGAAGGTCACCGCCAGGTCTGACAGCGACAGGGCGGCGACGCGCTTCTCGCCGGACTCGGTGTTGCGGACCTCGACCGACGGCTCGATGTCACCGGTCAGCTCCTCGAACTCCGCGGAGATCTCCTTCTCGTCGGCCGACGTCGTCTCGGCGCCGCGCGTGCGCAGCAACGGGTTGAGGATGTCGTTGAGGCTCTCGCCCACGAGGGTCACGCCGAGCACGATCAGGACGATCGCGCTGCCGGGGAAGACGCTGGTCCACCAGATGCCGTTGGAGGCGTCCGGCAGGGCCTTGTTGAGATCGAAGCCCCACTCGGCGGCGGCGGACGGCTCGATGCCGAAGCCGAGGAAGCCGAGGCCGGCGAGGGTCAGGATCGCCTCGGACGCGTTGAGCGTGCCGATCACCGGCAGGTTCTGCGCGACGTTGGAGAAGATGTGCCGGCCGAGGATGCGCGGGGTGCGCACGCCCACGACCCGGGCCGAGTCGACGTAGGGCTCGACCTTGACGGCCAGGGTCGCGCTGCGGATCACGCGGTAGTACTGCGGCACGAACACGACCGTGATCGATATGGCGGCGGCGAGGATGCCGCCCAGCGCGCCGCTGGCGCCGCCGGTCAGCACGATCGACACGACGATCGCGAGCAGCAGGGACGGGAACGCGTAGAGCGCGTCCATGATCAGGACGAGCACCCGGTCGAGCCAGCCACCCAGGTAGCCGGACAGCAGACCGAGCGGCACCCCGACCAGGCTCGACAGCACGACCGCGAGGACGATGACCTCGAGCGCGGTGCGGGTGCCGTAGATGACGCGGGACAGCACGTCGGTGCCACCGACGGTCGTGCCGAACCAGTGGTCGGCCGACGGTGCCTGCTGCGTGCCGAAGAGCACGCCGCCGGAACGGTCGGCGTTGAAGCCGTAGGGGGCGATCAGGGGCGCGAAGATCGCGACGATGACGAACGCGCCGATGATCGCGAAGCCGAGCAGCAGCATGAAGCGCTGCAGGCCGTGCGACTGACGTACGACGGCGGGAACCACTTTCGACAGGCTCAAGCGACGGGTAGTCATCAGAACCTCACTCGGGGGTCGACGAGGGCGACGATCGCGTCGATCACGAGGCTCGCGACGCAGACGATCACGGCGATCGCGGTGACGATGCCCTGGACCGCGAGGAAGTCACGGGCCTTGAGGTACTGGGTCAGCTCGTAGCCGATGCCCTTCCACTCGAACGTCGTCTCGGTCAGCACGGCGCCGGCCAGGAGCAGCGCGATCTGCATGCCCATGACCGTGACGACCGGGACGAGCGCGTTGCGGAACGCGTGCTTGCGCACGACCCTTCTCTCGGACACGCCGCGGGCTCTCGCCGCCGTGACGTAGTCCATGCGCAGCGTCTGCAGGAGGTTGATGCGTACGAGGCGGAGGAAGACGCCGCCGGTCAGCAGGCCCAGCGCGACGGCGGGCAGCACGGCGTACTGGAGCACCTCGAGGATGATCTTGGGGTCACCCCACAGGAGCGCGTCGACGATCATGATGTTGGTGTGCGGGTGCACGTTGTCGAGGATGAGCTCGGTCTGCGTCGACGAGCGGCCCGACGACGGCCAGCCGAATGGCGTGAAGGCGAGCTTGAGCAGCAGGCCGACGAAGAACACGGGCGCGGCATAGATGAGGATCGCGAACAGGCGGAGGATTACGTCGGGCAGCCGGTCGCGGTAGCGCGCTGCGAGACGCCCCAGCGGGACGCCGACGGCGAAGGCCACGAGGAGGGCCCAGAACGACAGCTCGAGCGTCGCGGCGCCATAGTGGGTGAGGATGCCCGAGATCTCGCGGTGATCGGTCAGCGTCGTGCCGAAGTCGCCGTGGAGGAGGCCGGTGATGTACTCCCAGTACTGGGTCAGCATGGGCCGGTCGAGACCGGCGGCGTGCTTGCGCTCGGCGATCTGCTCGGCGTTGAGGCGGCCGCCCTGGGCAGCGGTCACGGGATCGCCGATGACGCGCATCAGCAGGAACACCATCGTGACGAGCACCCACAGCATCGGGATGATCAGGGCGACGCGGACCAGCATGTAGCGGGCGAGAGGGCTGAGCGGCCCCCGGCGCCTGCGGGACGGTTGGGCGGGAGTCGGCTCGAGCGGCGCGAGGACTTCGGCGGTCATGAGTTCCTCATTCTCGGATCTTTGAGAGGGTCAGGTCCTTCGACAGGCTCAAGGACCGTAGACGACAACATACGGAAGGGGCGGGTCCAATGGACCCGCCCCTCCGACGTACTTACTTCGACAGCGACGTGAAGCGGAACTTGAACGCGGGGTCGAGAGTCTCCTCGACGCCCTTCACGTCCTTGCCCGCCACGGCGATCTGCGCGCCCGTGAGCAGCGGCAGGATCGGCACCTGGTCGGCGACGAGGTCCTGGATCTGCTTCAGAGTCGCGACGCGCGACGTCTTGTCGCCGTCCGTGGCCTCGGACTTCAGCAGCTTCGTCATCTCGGGGACTGGGTTGTCCTTGTCCGAGAAGTTGTAGTGCGACTGCAGGAAGTTGTTCGGCGCGAAGAACGGCGTCACGTAGTTGTCAGCGTCCGGGAAGTCCGGGAACCAGCCGAGCTGGAACATCGGGTAGGCATCCTTGACGCGCTCCTTGGAGTACGTCACGTACTCCGTCGACTGGAGGTCGACCTTGAACAGGCCGGTGTCCTCGAGCTGGCGCTTGACCATGTTGTACTCCTCGGTCGACGAGGAGCCGTAGTGGTCGGTGTTGTACTGCAGCTTGAGCGTGACCGGGGTCTTGACTCCGGCGTCGTCGAGGAACTTCTTGGCGGCCGCCTTGTCGGGCTTGTCGCCGTACTTGTCCTTGAACGGCTCCGTGGCGCCCACCTGTCCCTGCGGGACCGCCGAGTAGGCCGGTGTGTAGGTGCCCTTGTAGACCTGCGTCGAGAGCTCGTCGCGGTCGAGCGAGGACGCCATCGCCTTGCGGATCGCGAGCTTCTGGTCGTCGTTGTCGCCGGGCATCGTCTTCATGTTGAAGACGATGTAGCGGAGCTCGCCGCCGGCGCCCTTGTGGACCTTGACCTTGTCGTCCTTGCCGAGGCTGGCGATGTCGGTCGGGGTGAGCGAGCGCCATGCGACGTCGATCTTGCCGTTCTGGACGTCGAGCTTCAGGTTGTTGGCGTCGGCGTACGTCGACAGGGTGATCGTCTTGGTCTTCGGCTTGTTGTAGGCACCGTCGTAGTCGGCGTTGGCCTTGAACTCGGCGATCTGGCCCTTGGTGTACTTGCCGATCGTGTAGGGACCGGAGAAGCCCTGCGCCTTGACGGCAGCGTCGTCGTCCAGGACCTTGTCGGCGGGGTAGGTCTCCTCGTCGACGATCGGTCCGGCGGAGGTGACGAGCACCTGGCCGAACGTCTGGTCGTTGGGCGAGTTGAGGGTGAAGACGACGGTCTTGTCGTCCTTGGCCTCGACCGACTTCATGTTGCCGAGCAGCGAGGCCGGGCCGTTGGGGTCGTTGATCTTGACGATGCGCTTGAACGAGAACGCGACGTCGGAGGCCGTCAGCGCGTGACCGTTGGCGAACTTGAGTCCGGGCTTGATCGTGCAGACGTACTCGGTCGGCTGCTCGAAGTCACACTTCGACGCGGCGTCCGGTGTCAGCGTGGTGCTGCCGGCCGGGAAGTTGAGGAGGTACTGGTAGACCTGCGTCTGCACCGTCAGCGACCCGTTGTCGTACGAGCCGGCCGGGTCGATCGAGACGACCTTGTCGGTCGTGCCGACGACGAGGTTCGAACCGCCGGCATCCTTGTTGTCGTCGTCCTTGCTTTGTCCACACGCGGCCAGCGCCATGCCGGCAAGCGCAGAGACCGCGATGATCGCGGTTCCACGACGGAAGTTCTTCATTGCTCTCCTACGAGTCGAGCCGCGGCACGTGGCCGCAGCGGGATTGTCCACATGATGGGACCGAGCCTTTCCGCACGCTACACGCGCCGGTGGTGGCTGTGCCGACCTGCCAGATTGCATTTTGGTTACCGATCCGCGCGTCACGAGGGACGTTCGTCCCGTGCGATGACGTGAACAGAGCGGGACCCCGGGCTGCCGCGGGATGAAGCACCGGGCAGGCAAAAGTGTCGGCTGCGAAGAGTTCGGGAGAACTGGGAGTTCTTCACATCGACTCGCGGGAGGGAGGTCCTGCGAAGCGCCGGGGTCCGGCTCTGTGCTCACCAGACTTCCGCATGTCGCCGACCCCCATCAGGGACTTAAGTCCCGAACGGGCGTGGCGAAGGTGATCTCGTCGCCACCCAAAAGGACTACCCCGACTAGTTCGTTCGACGGATTCCGTACGCATTCGGGCCCCAGAGCGACGGATTGCGCGGATTCACGGGGAATTTCGCTCCGGCGGGCTGGGCGGCGCGGGTACTGTGCTGTCGGGAGAGGAACCCATGAGCGCCGCGAGGACTGCTGTCACCACTGAACGACTCGGGGGACTGCTGGACGCCGTCGTGGCGCTGTCGTCAGACCTGTCCCTGGAGAGCCTCCTCGAGCGCATCGTGCGGCAGGCGTGCCTGCTCGTCGATGCCAAGTACGGCGCGCTCGGAGTCCTGGGGCTGCATGGTGATCGTCGTCTGACTCGGTTCGTCACGCATGGGTTCACCGATGCGGAGATCGCCGCTGTCGGCGAGCTCCCGCGGGGTCACGGGATCCTGGGCCACATCATCGACCACCCGCAGCCGCTGCGGCTCGAGAACCTCGGCCAGCACGCGGCGACGTTCGGGTTTCCTGCCGATCACCCGGCGATGGACACGTTCCTCGGCGTGCCGATACGCATCCATGACCGGATCTTCGGCAACCTCTACCTGACGGAGAAGCAGTCGCCGGGCGGCTTCACCCGCGAGGACGAGGAGGTCGCGGTCGCTCTGGCGTCGGCCGTCGGCGTCGTGATCGAGAACGCCCGGCTCTACGACGAGGCCGAGCGTCAACGCCGCTGGCTCGAGGCGGCAGCGGAGATCACGACCGCCTTGCTGGGACCGATCTCCCGTGACACCGCGCTGCAGCTCGTGGCGGACCGCGCCCGCGACGTCGCGGACGCGGACTTCGTCGCGTTGCTCATGCCGACCGCCGCCGACGTCCTCGAGGTCCGGGCGGTGTCCGGCGCCGCGGTCCACGAGCTGATCGGCGAGACGGTCGGCACCTTTGAGAGCCTGGCCGGCGAGGTCGCCCGGACGCAGGTCACCGCGGTGGTGCCCGACACGGCACGGGAACCGCGATACACGCCTTCCACCACCCCCCTCTGGCCGGAGCTCGGCTCGGTCCTGATCCTGCCGTTGCGCAGCGGGGACGTCACCGGTGCGCTCACGGTGGGCTGGCTGGAGGTCCTGAAGACCGACCGCTGGGAGCTCGACCCCGAGCTCCCGCAACGCTTCGCCGAGCAGCTGGCTCTGGTGCTGCAGGTGGCGCATGCGCAGGAGGACCAGGCCCGGCTCGCGGTGTTCGAGGACCGCGACCGCATCGGTCGCGACCTGCACGACCTCGTCATCCAACGCCTGTTCGCGATCGGACTGATGCTCGACAACACGGTTCGCCTGGTCCAGTCACCGGATGCGACGTCGCGGCTCTCCTCGGCAATCGACGAGATCGATGCCACGATCAAGGACATTCGCCGCACGATCTTCGCGCTGGGCACCACCGCGGTCGCGGCCGGCCTCGAGACGAGTGTCCAACGAGTCCTGGGACAGGCCGGCGTGATGCTCGGCTTCTCACCGGTGCTCGAGATCCACGGCGCGGCCGAGCGCGAGGTCTCCGATGTCGTGCGCGAGAACCTTCTGGCGGTCCTCAACGAGGCGTTGTCGAACATCGTGCGGCACTCCTCGGCCACTGCGGTCGACGTGCTGCTCGACGTCAGCGACGAGATTCGGCTTCGGGTCCGCGACGACGGTGTCGGCCTCCGCGGCAAGGATCACGGCAACGGACTGACCAACATGAGGGCGCGCGCGGACCTGCTCGACGGACACTTCAGCGCCAAGGACCTGCAGGCAGGCGGCCTCGAGCTGACGTGGGCCGTGCCGAGGAGTCGACCGTGACCAGGGTGTTCCTGCTGGACGACCACGAGATCGTGCGTCGCGGCCTGCGGGACCTGCTCGAGCAGGAGGAGGACATCACCGTCGTGGGCGAGGCCGGAACGGCTGCCGATGCTCTCGCGCGCATCCCCGCGGTCGGGCCGGACGTCGCGGTGCTCGACGCCCGCCTGCCCGACGGGTCGGGGGTCGACGTCTGCCGCAGCATCCGGTCGTCCCACCCGGCCATCGCGGTCATCATCCTCACGTCGTACGACGACGACGACGCGCTGTTCGCGGCGATCATGGCGGGTGCGGCCGGCTACGTACTCAAGCAGGTGCGTGGCCACGACCTCGTGGAGGCGGTACGCCGGGTCGCCTCCGGACACTCGCTGCTGGATCCCGTCGTCACCCAGCGCGTGCTGACCCGTATCCGTGAGGGCGGCCCACAGGTCGATCCCATCGATCGGCTCACGGTGCAGGAGAACCGGATCCTGGAGCTCATCGGTGAGGGCATGACCAACCGGCAGATCGCGGCCGAGATGTTCCTCGCCGAGAAGACGGTCAAGAACTACGTCTCCCAGCTCCTTGCGAAGCTGGGGCTCCAGCGACGGACCCAGGCCGCCGTGCTCGCCGTCCGACGTCCCCCTGCCAAGACGTTGGGAGATCGTCGGCCAGATACCCTTGGGCCATGAGCCACAACCAGCATCTCTCCGAGTTCGACCCTGACATCGCCGCGCTCCTCGACGCCGAGCTGCACCGTCAGCAGTCGACGCTCGAGATGATCGCGTCGGAGAACTTCGCCCCCGTCGCCTCCCTCGAGGCCCAGGGCAGCGTCCTGACCAACAAGTACGCCGAGGGCTACCCAGGCAAGCGCTACTACGGCGGCTGCGAGTTCGTCGACCAGGTCGAGACCATCGCGATCGACCGGCTCAAGCAGCTGTTCGACGCGGGCTATGCCAACGTGCAGCCGCACTCCGGTGCGACCGCCAACGCCGCTGCCCTGCACGCCATCGCCACGGCCGGTGACACGATCCTCGGCCTCGACCTGGCCAACGGTGGGCACCTGACGCACGGCATGAAGCTCAACTTCTCCGGCAAGCTCTACAAGCCGGTGGCCTATCACGTCGTGCCCGAGACCGGTCTGGTCGACATGGACGAGGTCCGGACCCTCGCGCACGAGCACCAGCCGACCGTGATCATCGCGGGCTGGTCGGCGTATCCCCGCCAGCTCGACTTCGCGCTGTTCCGCGAGATCGCCGACGAGGTCGGCGCCAAGCTGTGGGTCGACATGGCCCACTTCGCCGGGCTCGTGGCGGCAGGCCTGCACCCCAGCCCGCTGCCGCACGCGCACATCGTCACGACGACGACCCACAAGACCCTGGGTGGTCCGCGTGGCGGCGCGATCCTGACCAACGACGAGGACATCGCCAAGAAGATGCGCTCCGCCGTGTTCCCCGGTCAGCAGGGTGGCCCGCTCGAGCACGTCATCGCCGCCAAGGCCGTCGCGTTCAAGATGGCGCTCGAGCCGGAGTTCAAGGAGCGCCAGCAGCGGACCATCGAGGGAGCCAAGATCCTCGCGGACCGCCTGGTCGCCGACGACACCCGTGCCGCGGGCGTCAACGTCCTGACGGGTGGCACCGACGTGCACCTCGTGCTGGTCGACCTGCGGGAGTCCGAGCTCGACGGCCAGCAGGCCGAGGACCGGCTCCACGAGGTCGGCATCACGGTCAACCGCAACGCAGTGCCCAACGACCCGCGCCCGCCGATGGTGACCTCGGGTCTGCGCATCGGCACGCCGGCCCTCGCGACGCGTGGCTTCGGCGCCGACGAGTTCACCGAGGTCGCCGACATCATCGCCGCCGCGCTGCTCCCGGGTGACGTCGACATCGAGGGTCTGCGCAAGCGGGTGACCGTGCTGGCCGAGCGCTTCCCGCTCTACCCGGACGTCGCGCCCTTCATGTCGTGAGCGAGGGGACGGCGAGGCTCTGGCTGCGGCCGGGTCTCGTCGGCCTGCACGTCTTCGCGGTCGTCGCCGTCGCGTTCTGCGTGTTCATGGGGCTGTGGCAGCTCGGGGTCTACGACTCGCGACAGGAGCACGAGCGCGCCGACAAGCAGCACGTGCCGCGGGTGGCGCTGTCCGGCCTGTGGGGGCCCGACCAGGCGTTCACCGCCAAGCTCAACCATCGTCCGGTGACCGCGGAGGGCACGTTCGCACCGGCCGCTCAGCAGGTGTGGGTGACCGACAAGGAGCAGGACGGTCGCCGGGGCGCATGGCTCCTCGCACCGCTGCTCGTCGACGGTGACGACCACGCGCTGCTGGTCGTACGTGGGTGGGCTCCGTCCGTCGGCGACTTCCCGCCCGTGCCGCAGGGGAAGGTCACGATCAACGCGGTGCTCCAGCCCGGTGAGGCCGGCGGCGCGGCGTACGACCCGGACAGCCGCCAGATCGGCTCGGTGCGCATCCCGGCGCTGACCAACGAGCTGCCGTACGACCTGTTCTCCGGCTTCGCGGTCAACACCAGCACGTCGGCCGCCGGAGGCCTCGCGCTCGTACCACCTCCGGAGCCGGGTGACGTGTCCTGGACCGTCGGTCTCCGCAACCTGGCGTACGCATTCCAGTGGTGGGTGTTCGGTGCGTTCGCGCTGTTCATGTGGTGGCGGATGGCGACCGAGAGCGTGGCCGCTGCGAGGCCGAAGGTAGCCTGACGAGGTGAGTGGAGTAGCCAAGGCCTACCGAGTCGTCGCCTACGTCGTCGGCATCAACCTGATCTTCGTCATCGGCGCCTGGATCGCGCAGCTGAGCACGGATGACTCGTCGTGGTGGAACCGCCACTCGGACGGCATCGGCATCGTCGACATGATCCACGGCTACCTGTTCATGGCATTGCTGGTGCTGATCGCGATCCTCGCGCGGCGCCACCGCTGGAAGCCGCTGTTCATCGTCACGACGATGCTGTTCGCCACGATCCCGTTCGTCAGCTTCTGGGCCGAGCACCGCGCGACCAAGGCCGTACGCGGGGCCGAGTCCGCCAAGGTCTGACGGTTTACCAAGAGGCCAGGGCATGGTGCCACCCCTCATGGGGCGCACACCCTGAGGAGTGGCGGTTTCCCATGACCTCTTGGTAAACCGCGACGCCGTCTAGCTTCCGGTGAACGTGGCCTTGCCGGGGCCGTCGCGGAGGAACGACTCCATGCCGTCCTGCAGGTCCTGCGTGTCGAACAGCTCGGCGGCGATCGCCGTGACATGCGCGTTGGCCTGCGGCACTCCCCCGGCCTCGAAGTGCCGGAGGATGTCCTTCGCCGCGCCGAACGCCTTCGTCGGACCAGCGGCGAGGTGCGCGACGAACGCCAGCACGGCGTCGTCGAAGCCCTCGGACGGCAGCACGCGGTTGACCACGTTCCACCGTTCGAGCGTCGCGGCGTCATAGAGGTCGCCGGTGAGCACGAGCTCCTTGGCACGCCCGACGCCGGCCCGGGCGGCGAGACGTTGGGTGCCACCCATCGTCGGGGTCAGCCCGATGACGCGCTCGACCAGCCCGAACTTCGCCCGCTCGGAGGCGAGGACGAGGTCACACGCGAGCGCCACCTCGAAGGCCCACGTGAGGGTCAGGCCGTGGGCGGCGAAGATCGTGGGGTACGCCAACGCGTCCACGCGCGTCGGGAGCTCGAGCATCCGGTCGTAGAGCTGCTGGGTGTCGGCCTTGGTCTTGCGGGCGTGGAACTGCGAGACGTCGACGCCGCCGGAGACGATCTTGCCCTCGGCGCGGATCAGGAGCGCGCGCGGCGACGCCGACTCGACCTCATCGAGCGCGCGGTCGAGCTCGTCGTGCAGCTCGAGGGAGTAGAGGTTGACCGGAGGTGCGCTGAAGGTGAGGACGGCGATGCCGTCGTCCGTACGTTCGACGGTGACCGGCATCAGCGCGGTGCGGAGTCGTTCGGGTCGTACGAGCCGCCCTTGTCGGCCACCGCATTGCGTACGGCCACGACGGCGCCCGCGATCAGGGCGAACAGGAAGAACTTCCGGACGGGGTGTCTCTTCTCCGACTTCGACATGCCGGTCACGATAGCCCTCGTATCGGCTGCGATCCCACCCACCCGCCGTCCCGACGGCCTTGGCGACTCGTGAAAAGATGGGCGCAGCAACCGAAAGGAATCCCCTGTGGCCTCGCAGCTCATCGCGACCTTCACGACCAACCACGGCGCCATCGTCGTGGAGCTCTTCCCCAACCACGCCCCCAAGACCGTCGACAACTTCGTCGGCCTCGCCGAGGGCACCAAGGACTGGATCGACCCGGCCACCGGCCAGATCTCGAACAAGCCGTTCTACGACGGCCTCGGGTTCCACCGCATCATCCCCAACTTCATGCTCCAGGGCGGCGACCCGCTCGGCACCGGCACCGGCGGACCCGGCTACGAGTTCGAGGACGAGTTCCACCCGGACCTGCAGTTCAACAAGCCCTACCTGCTGGCGATGGCCAACGCCGGACCGGGCACCAACGGCTCGCAGTTCTTCATCACGCTCGTGCCGACCGACTGGCTCAACCGCAAGCACACGATCTTCGGTGAGGTCGTCGACGCCGACAGCAAGGCTGTCGTCGACGCGATCGGCGCGGCGCCGACGGACGGCTTCGACCGCCCGATCGAGCCCGTCGTCATCGAGAAGCTGACGATCGAGCGTCGCGAGGCGTGAACCTCCCAGCTTCGGACTATCGCTGCTACCGGCACCCTGACCGCGAGGCCTACATCTCGTGCCAGCGCTGTGAGCGGCTGATCTGTCCGGAGTGCATGAACGACGCGTCGGTGGGGTTCCAGTGTCCGTCGTGCATCGCCGAAGGAGCCAAGTCCGTACGGGCTCCCCGGACGATGGCCGGCGGCCTGGTCTCCTCCAACGTCGGAACCGTGTCGTTGGCGCTGATCGGCGTCAACGTCGCGGCCTACCTGCTGACCCGGGCCACCGGTGGCACCGACGGCAGCGTGTTCCAGCACGGTGCGATGCTGGCCGAGTCGAGGTTCAACCTCGACGGAGAGCTCCTCAAGGGCGTCTCCGACGGGGCCTACTGGCGGCTCCTGACCTCGGCGTTCCTGCACGAGAACATCCTGCACATCGCCTTCAACATGTACGCGTTGTACCTCTTCGGCCCGTTCGTCGAGCAGGCGCTCGGGCGGGTCCGCTTCATCGCCGCCTACCTGACGATGTCAGTGGGCGCCTCCGCCTTCGTCTACTGGCTGTCGGACCCGGGGACGCTGACGATCGGCGCCTCCGGCGCGATCTTCGGCCTGTTCGGCATGGCGCTGATCCTGTTGCTCAAGGCCAAGCAGGACGTCACGACGCTGCTCGTGCTGCTGGGCATCAACGCATTCCTCAGCACGCAGGGCAACATCAGCTGGCAGGGCCATCTCGGTGGCTTCGTCTTCGGCTGCCTGCTGGGCGTGGTCTTCGCGTACGCCCCGCGTGAGCGCAGGTCACAGGTGCAGGCCCTGGCGATGGTCGCCGTGTGGATCGGGATCATCGTCGCGGTCGTGCTCAGGACCCAACAACTCACCGGTTAGTCCACAGGTGTGAATGACACCCGTGTCATTATCAACAGCTGTGCACACAGGTGTGGATAACTACACCCGTGTAATTCACTCCCACTTCATGGCGAAGCCGAAGGCTGCCACGATGAAGCCCATGCCGACGACGAGGTTCCAGCTGTCGAGGTCGTCGTACCACTGCAGCCACGACGGGTAGTCGATCGTCTGGTTGCTCAGCGTGTAGAAGACGACGATCCACACGAGCCCGATGACACCCGACGTGACCATCGCGGGACCTGCCCAGCGGTTGCCGATCTTCTGGGGTTTCGGTGCCTTGGGGGCCTTGTCTTTCGCCACGACGTCTCCGGATGGTTGCTGCGGCTGGAGCCGCATCGGTAGGTGCTCTCGGATAGCCTAGGCCATCGAGTGAAGAGGAGTTCGGCATGGCGAAGGCGGGGAGCCACGCGCGCCAGCGTTGGCCCGTTGCCGTGCTGGGGATCTTCGTGTTCATCGGGCTCCTGTTCGCCGCGGGGAGGGTCAGCGCCGACGGTGGTGACCTCCGTCCGGCCGGCGGCGATCCCGCTTCACTGGCCCAGGAACGCGCCAAGCGCGTGGACCAACGCCGGGCGGATGCCAGGCACTTGCGCTCCGACATCGAGGACCTCTCGGCCAGTGTCTCCAGCGCCACCGTCAAGAAGCTCCGCGCCCAGGCGAAAGCCCTCGAGGAGCCGTCCGGCCTGACGGCAGTCGAGGGCCCCGGCATCCGGGTGACCCTCAACGACGCCCCGCCCGATGCCAACCCGCCCGACGGCACGAATCCCAACATGCTGTTCGTGCACCAGCAGGACATCCAGGCCTACGTCAACGCCTTGTGGGCCGGAGGTGCCGAGGCAGTCACGCTGCAGAGCCAGCGGTTGATCTCGACGACCGGCATCAAGTGCGTCGGAGCGACCGTGGTCCTCGACGGCGTGCCCTACTTCCCGCCCTACGTCATCGAGGCGATCGGTGACGTGGCCTCGATGAACACCGCCCTCAACACGTCACCGTCGACGATCCTGTTCGCCCAGTACGCGAGCGACTCGCAATACCAGCTCGGCCTCAAGATCGAGGACGTCGACAACGTCAAGGCCCCTGCCTACGCCGGAACCGTCAGCCTGCGTTTCGCCAAGCCGACGAGCTAGCCGTCGGTGCCGTCGGCCTCGGTGCCGAGCACCCCGGCCCCGTCCGCGTCGGCGGCACCCGGGTCGGTGTCCTCTCCAGGGTTGGCCGACACCGTCAGCTGCACGGTGGAGCCGGGTGCGACCTTCTCGTTGGGCGCGACGTTCTGCGCCGTCACGATGCCCTCCGGCTGCTGAGCACTGGGATCGTCCTTGGTGGTGACCTTGAGCCCCGCGTCCTTGAGGGTCTTGGTCGCCTGCTCGACCGTCTGACCGACGACGTTGGGCACGGTGACCTGGCCCTTGGAGACGAACAAGGTCACCTCCGACCCGACGTCGACCGGCTCGCCGGCGAACGGCGTCGTGTTGATCACCACACCACGGTCGGCGCTGTTGTCGACCCATTCGCGCTTGACCTTGAACTTGCCCTCGCCGCTCTCGAGCTGGTCCTTGGCGACCTTGTACTGGAGCTGGCTGACGTCGGGCATCTTGACCTTGTCAGGACCGGTGCTGACCACGAGTGTGATGCTGCTGCCCTCGTCGGCCAGCTCGCCCGCGGGCGGGTCGGTCTCGATCACGAGTCCTTCATCGACCTCGCTGCTGGCGCGTTCCTCGGTCTTGGAGCTGACCACGAACTTGTTGTCCCGCTCGAGGATGCGCGTGGCCGACTCGACGGTCTTGCCGGTGACGTTGGCGACCTTGAACTGGGTCGGCTCCGCCGGTGACTCGGTGGCCTTGTAGATCGCGAACGCGATGCCGGCCAGCAGCAGCACGGCGATCGCGCCGATGATCCACCACTTGGCGCGGCTCTCGGGCTCGTCCTCGTCGGGATCGGGCTCGGCCCGACGGGCGCCGCCGGCGACGGGCAGCACGGGTGCCGCGGGAGCGACGGCGGTGGCTCCGCTGACGACGGCGGTGGCCGCGGTCGGCGCCTCGACGGCCTGACCGGCGAGCACCCGCTCGATGTCCTTGCGCATGTCGGCGGCGCTTTGATAGCGGTCCTCGACGCGCTTGGCCAGCGACTTCGCGACGATGTTGTCGATCGCGGCGCTGACGTCGGGGTTGAGCTGCGACGGGGGCCGGGCCTCCTCGCGTACGTGCTGATAGGCCACCGAGACGGGGCTGTCGCCCACGAAGGGCGGGCGTCCGGTGAGCAGCTCGTAGAGCAGGCAGCCGGTGGAGTAGATGTCGCTGCGGGCGTCGACCGTCTCGCCGCGAGCCTGCTCGGGCGAGAGGTACTGGGCCGTGCCGATGACCGCGGCGGTCTGCGTCATGGCCGACGAGGTGTCGGCGATCGCGCGGGCGATGCCGAAGTCCATGACCTTGACCTGGCCGGACGGGGTCAGCATGACGTTGGCCGGCTTGATGTCGCGGTGGATGATGCCGGAGCGGTGGCTGTAGTCGAGCGCGCTCAGCACGTCGGCCGTGATCGAGAGGGCGCGCTCGGGCAGGATCTTGCGGCCGTTCTCGGCGCCACGCAGGATGTCGCGCAGGGTCTGGCCCTCGACGTACTCCATGACGATGTAGGGCACGTGGCTGCCGTGCTTGTCGATCGACTCGCCGGTGTCGTAGACCGCGACGATCGACGGGTGGTTGAGCGCGGCCGACGACTGGGCCTCGCGCCGGAAGCGGGCCTGGAACGTGTCGTCCGCAGCGAGGTCGCCGCGGAGCTGCTTGACCGCGACGGTACGGCCGAGGCGCAGGTCGCGCCCGACGCGTACATCGGCCATGCCTCCGCGTCCGAGCAGACCGCCGAGCTCGTAGCGGTCGCCCAGGCGGATGGTCTCGTCGCCGGATTCGGTCATGGTGTCAGTCTCCCAGACGTGGGTGTGAGCGGGTGGTGGTGTCGGAACCGAGCCGAAGGCGCACCGTCGCCAAGCTCGCGCGTGGACTCAACAAGTTGGTAGGTCATTTTCCGAGCACAGCCTCCATGACGGACTTCGCGATCGGGCCCGCGAGGCGTCCGCCGGCGATCTCGTCGCGGGCGGTGTCGCTGGACTCGACGAGCACTGCGACGGCGACCTTGGGGTCGTCACCCCCAGCGAACGACACGAACCAGGCGTAGGGCGGTCGGTCGGGGGTCGACTGCGCGGTGCCGGTCTTGGCGCCGACGTCGACGCCGGAGATCTGGGCCGACGTGGCGGTGCCGCGGGTGACGGTGCTGACCATCATCTCGCGGAGCTTGGCGGCGTTGGCGTTGCTCATGGCCTCGCTGAGGCGCTCGGGCTTCGCCTGCTCGAGCACGCTGAGGTTGGGCGCGCGCACGGTCTTGACGACGTACGGCTTCATGACCTCGCCGCCGTTGGCGATGCCCGCCGCGACCATCGCCATCTGCAGCGGTGTCGCGGCGACCTCGTACTGGCCGATGCCGGACTGGGCGAGCGACGTCCGCTCGAGCCGGCCCCCGCCGGAGGTGAAGCGGCTGGCGTTGGCGGCGAGGCCGTCGATCGGATCGGTGCCGAACCCGAACTTGGCGGCCTGCTCGTTGAGCTTCTCCTGGCCGATCTTGCCGGCCAGGGCACCGAACGCCACGTTGCACGAGACGTTGAGCGCCTGCTCGAACGTGATGCGGTCGCCGCCGCAGTTGCCGCCGTTCTCGTTGGGCAGCGTGTAGGACGTGCCCGGGAACGTGAGGCGGGCGCCGGCCTTGATCTTGTCGTCGATGTTGTCGACGACGCCGTTCTCGAGCGCCGCGGCGGCGGTGACGAGCTTGAAGGTCGAGCCGGGCGGCAGGGTCTGCTGCGTCGCCCGGTTGAGCATCGGCTGGTCCTTGTCGCGGGTGTAGGCGTTGTAGGCCTTCTGCACCGCGGTGAAGTCGTGGCTCGCCAGCTTGTTGGGGTCGTACGACGGCTGGTTGACCATCGCCAGGACCGCACCGGTCTGCGGGTTGATCGCGACGACCGAGCCCTTGGTGTCCTTGCCGAGCCGGGCGAGACCCTCGGCGGCGGCCTTCTGCGCGAGCGGGTCGATCGTCAGCTCGACGCTGCCGCCCTTGGGCTGCTTGTTGGACACGAGGTCGACGACGCGGTTGACGAACAGCCGGTTGTCGCTGCCGGAGAGCACCCGGTTCTGCGAGTACTCGAGCGCGCTGGAGCCATAGATGTAGGAGAACGAGCCGGTCAGCGACGCATAGAGCTTGGCGTCGGGGTAGCGCCGCTGGAACTTGTACTCGTCCTTGGACTTGACGCTCTCGGCGACCGGATCGCCGTCGACGAGGATCGCGCCGCGGTCGCGGGAGAACTCCTCGTCGATCACGCGCCGGTTGTTGGGCTTGGAGTTGAGGCTGTCGGCCTCGACGAACTGCACGTAGTTGATGTTGAGCAGCAGTGCTGCGAACAGGACGAGACAGGCGATGGCGATGTTGCGGATCGGGCGGTTCACGAGAGCTTCACCACCTGGGTCTCCTCGTCACTGGCGAACGTGGAGATCTCGGGGGCGGGGCGACGGGTCTGGTCGCTGATGCGCAGGAGCAGGCCGATGATCGCCCAGTTCATGACGACGGACGAGCCGCCCTGCGCCATGAAGGGCGTGGTCAGACCAGTCAGCGGGATCAGGCGGGTGACGCCGCCGATCACGACGAAGACCTGCAGGGCGAACGAGAACGCGAGACCCGCGGCGAGCAGCTTGCCGAACGCGTCGCGGCAGGTCAGCGAGATGCGGAGACCGCGTTCGACGATGAGGCCGTAGATCACGATGATCGCCATGAGCCCGGTCAGCCCGAGCTCCTCACCCATCGACGCGGCGATGAAGTCCGAGAACGAGTACGGCGTCAGCTGCGGGCTGCCCTGCCCCAGGCCCTGACCGAGGATGCCGCCGTGGGCCAGGCCGAACAACCCGTTGATCACCTGGCCGTTGCGGTCGGGGTCGGAGAACGGGTCGAGCCAGGCGTCGAAACGTACGCGGACGTGCTCGAAGCCGAGGTAGCCGAGATAGGCGCCGGCGCCGAACAGCAGCGCACCGACGACGAGCCAGCCGGGGCGCTCCGTGGCGACGTAGAGCATCACCACGAACAGGCCGAAGAACAGCAGCGACGAGCCGAGGTCGCGCTGCAGGACGAGGATGCCGACGCTGATCAGCCAGCCGGCGAGGATCGGCCCGAGGTCGCGGCCTCGCGGCAGGTCGATGCCCACGATGCGCCGGCCGGCCAGGGCCAGGGCGTCGCGCTTGACGACGAGGTAGCCCGCGAAGAAGATCGCCAGGCACACCTTGGCGGCCTCGCCGGGCTGGAAGCTGAACGGTCCGAAGTTGACCCAGATGCGCGCGCCGTTGATCGTACGGCCGAAGTGCGGCAGCAGCGGCAGGATGAGCAGCGCGATCGCGGCGAGGCCGAACGTGTAGGTCAGGGTCTGGAGCCGGCGGTGGTCGCGCACCAGCATGAGGATGCCGGCGAACGCGCAGATGCCGATCGCCGTCCACACGAGCTGGGAGTTGGCGAACGCGGCACGGTTGGGGTCGATCTGCTGACGACCGAGGTCGAGGCGATAGATCATCGCGAGGCCGAGCCCGTTGAGGGCGATGACCAGCGGCAGGAGGACGGGGTCGGCGTAGGGCGCGACGCGGCGGACGATCAGGTGCGTCGCGATGGCGACGACGATGAGCGCGCCGCCGAGCTTGTAGGTGTCCGCCGGGATCGTGCCCTCGACGCCGAGCCCCACCGCGGCGTAGGCCGCGATGCCGATGAACACGGCGAGCACGGTCAGGAAGAACTCGGCTCCCCGCCGTTTGCGAGGAACCCAGGCGGGTGCGGTCATCGCTGCCATGCCGTGTTGGACGCCGTCGACTTGGTCGTCTTGGTCGGCGTCGGCTTCTTGGAGGGGGTCGGGCTGGGTGTCGGCACGACGGCGAGCTGGTCGAGCTCGGCGACGGTCTTCTCGGCGTCGGCCTTGCTCGAGGCCTCGATGCCGGCCTCGACCTGCTGGCGGCGGAACGCCGGGAGGCTGCTGAGCTCGACGTCGGTGACCTGTTCGACGTGCTGCAGCGTGATGCCGGGGATGTCGGCCTGGACGCCCTTGTAGATCGTGACCTTGCCGTCCTGGGCGGCGACGAAGTACTGCTTCTGTGACCAGTTGTAGGCCAACGCGCCGGCGGCGCCGAGGATCACCGCGACGACCACGGCGGCAGCCGCCCACCGGATCCAGCGCCTGCGGCTCGGGGGCTGTGGCGCGTAGCGGAGCTCCTCGGGGTCGGGTGAGGAGCTCGCGGAGGTGGAGGCGTCGGTGCCGCTCGTGCCCTCGCCCGTACGCGGTCGGGCCTGACCGGCCGCCGCACCCACGAGCTGTGGCCGACCGTCGGCTGACGACAGCCGCTCGTCGGGAGCCGTGCCGGCCTCGACGAACTCGCCGATCACGACGGTCACGTTGTCGTAGCCGCCGGCCTCGAGCGCGAGGCGTACGAGCTCGGTCGCCGCCATGTCGATGGTCTCGGACTGCAGGGCGCCGCGGATGACCTCGTCGGTCACCATGTCGGTGAGCCCGTCGCTGCACAGCAGGTAGCGGTCGCCGAGCATCGGCTGCACCCAGCTGAGGTCGGCGGCGTTGTCGTCGCGACCGAGCATGGCGCGCAGGATGAGCGAACGATGCGGGTGGACCCGGGCCTCGGCCGGCGAGATCCGGCCCTCGTCGATCAGGCTCTGGACGAACGTGTGGTCCTTGCTGATCTGGGTGAGCTCGCCACCGCGGAGGCGATAGACGCGCGAGTCGCCGATGTGCGCGAAGGCGAACTTCTCGCCGTCCCACAGGAGCGCGTCCAGGGTCGTACCCATGCCCTCGACCGCGGGGTCCTCGGCGATGAGCTGGCCGAGGCGGGCATTGGCCTTGCTGACGGCCTCCTCCAACGCGGCGACCGCATCGCTGTCGAGGTCGTCTCGGTCGAGCTCGCGGATGATGTGCATGACCTCTGACGAGGCGAGGTCACCGGCCGCGGCGCCGCCCATGCCGTCGGCGATGACCAGCAGGCGCGGGCTGGCGTAGCCGGAGTCCTGGTTGCCGGATCGGCGCAGGCCGGTGTCGGTGTGCGCGACGTAGCGAAAGGTCAGTGCGGTCATGGGCTACTTCTGCAGCTCGACGATGGTCTTGCCGAGCCGCACGGCGATGCCGAGGCCGATCGGGACGGGCGACGTGATGCGCTGGCTGCCGAGATAGGTGCCGTTGGTCGAGCCGAGGTCCTCGACGAACCACTGCTCGCCGTTGGTCGCGAACCGTGCGTGCCGCGTCGACACGTAGTCGTCGTCGAGACGGATGGCGGCGTCCGTGCCACGGCCCAGCAGGATCGGCTTGTCGCCGAGGGGCACGCTCTGGCCGGCGTTGGGTCCCGACACGACCTGCAGCTTGGTGGGTACGCCGCGGGGAGCCTTGCGGTTCTTGGGCTTGGCCGGCGCCTTGCTCTTGGCGGGCTTGGGCGCCGAGCTCGCCTTGGTGCCGAAGATGTCCGAGCGGATGACCGACACCGCGGACAGCACGAACAGCCACAGCACGGCGAGGAAGCCGAGCTTGATCAGCGTGAGAGTGAGCTCTGACATCTACTGGGCCGCCTCGGTCATGCGGATCACGATCACCGTGTTGCCGAGCCGGATCTCGGACCCGTCGGTGACGACGCCCGTGGCGACCTTGTGACCGTTGAGCACCACCCCGTTGGTGGAGTTGAGGTCGACGATCGTCACAGTGGTCTCGGCTCCGCTCTGGTGGATCTTGATCTCCGCATGCCTGCGGGAGATGCCCGGGTCGTCGATCTTGAGGTCGGCCTCGTTGCCGCGGCCGATGACGACGCCCGGAGGACTGATCGGGTGCTTCATGCCGTTGACCTCGAGCAGCACGTCGGAGCTGCGGATCGCGGTCTCGGTCATGCGCTGTCCGACGACCGGGGTCACGGACGCGTTGGTCTTGCTGCGTACGCGGAAGCGGCCCGTGCTCAGCTCACCGGTCTTGGTGAACGAGATCTCGAGCGGGCCGGCCATCGTGTAGCGCTGCTCGCTGACGTGCTCCTTGACGAGGGTCGCCAGCTCGTCGGCCAGCGTCGTGCTGAACGGGTTGAGCCGGTCGAAGTCGGGCGGGGACAGCTCGACGGTGAAGACGTTGGGCACGAGCATCCGCTCGCGCGACAGGATGTGGGCCGAGTTGTCGACCTCGCGCTGCAGGGCAGCCGCGATCTCGACGGGCTGCACGGCACTGCGGAACGCGCGGGCGAACGCGCTGGTCACCGCGCCCTCGAGGCGTTGTTCGAATCGCTGCAGCACCCCCGCCATCAGCCTCCGCCTTTCCGGTTGTCGTGGTTCTACCCTGCGATCGTATCGGGAGCGGCCATCCTCGCTACTTTGCCGCAGGGACGGGCGTGAGGAATCGCACCCGAATCAGCCTGTTAGACTTGCGAACCGGTCCTACGGGACCACGCGCGGGTGGCGGAATGGTAGACGCGCTGGCTTCAGGTGCCAGTGTCCGCAAGGGCGTGGGGGTTCAAATCCCCCCTCGCGCACAAGAGTTAAGAACCAACAGCACGTTGCCGAGATCCCTCAGGGTCTCGGCAACTGTTGCAAGTGGGGGATTTGAGGAGGAAGGCGCTCAGCGCCTGACGGGGTCCCCCCTCGCGCACAGATGGCAACAGGGTTCCGACACGGTTTTCGTCGGGGCCCTGTTGTCATCCGTTTGGAATTGGACGATCGGGAGGGGGACTGCGGGGCGGTTGTTGGTTCCTCGAATAACAACAGGATGGCGCCTCACGCACAGAACGCTGGATGCTGTTCTGTGCGCGGTCAGCGCGCGGGCAGGTACGGCCGCATGCAGCCGAAAGAACTGCCTCCTTCCCGTATGGTTCAGGGTGTGATCTTGATGATCGAAGATGTCGGCGGTCACCCCCAAGAGTTCGCGCGATGGGGGTTTCAAACGCATGAGAATGTTGGCTCGCCGAGGCCCGGGCACCAGAAGTATTCCGAGATCGGCCGGTCGGCCATCACGCACGAAGGAGCGAATGAACCCGGTGTCGAGGGCGCAAGACCGTTTTGGATGAACGGGACGTGCGCGGTCGCCGTGAGAGCCTTCAGCGCCACTCCGGATGCGACGTGAACAATTCGGACGGGCGCGGCTCAGGTTGGTTCGAGCACGAGCGCAAGTTTTTGGTCGAGGATCTCGGCATCCTTGCGGGATCGACGGGCTACCTCGTCGAGCAGGGCTATCTGTGGCAGGGCGATGGTTATGAGATCCGCGTTCGTACGGCCGTGTCCGATGCGCCATCGGCGGCCGGCGAGGAGCATCGGGTCGCTCTTCTCACCTTGAAGGGCCCACCTGACGATCGCACTCGGATGGAGCGGGAGCTCGACATACCGTTCGAGCACGCTATGCGGTTGCTTGAGATGGCGCCGAATCGTCTAAGGAAGACGCGCTACGAGCCTGTGATTTCGTCGGGTGAGGTTTGGGCTGTCGATGTCTTCCATGACGACAACGAGGGTCTCGTGTTAGCGGAGCTGGAGGGTTCGTTGAAGGCGGTCGGCGACGCTGGCCAGCCGTGGTGGTGCGGCTCAGAAGTTACGAACGATCCCCGATACAGCAACGCCGCGCTGGCAGCTGCTCCGTGGACTACCTGGAATTGAACCGCCGCCGGTCAGAGGTTGTCGGTGAAGGCCCCGAGGTCCACGCCGGACATACGTCGGTAGAGGTTGCTGGCCTGCACTTCAGTCAGAGATGACACGTGGTCTACGCAGACACGTAATACGGGCTCCGTGTCCAAGTCTTCGCGATAGGAGATGGGCAGGAGGCGCTTCGGCTCCGCGTAGTACCAGTCCAGCAGGCTCGTCACGATCGTCTCTTGGCCGTGCTGCTGGGTAGCGAGACGCGGGTTGTTGATGACGTAGGTCCAGATGAGTTCCTTGAGTAGGTTGCATAGAAGGCGCAGGTCGTCCGGAACTTCAAGGATTGCGTTGTAACGGGTGTGCGGCAAGGCCTCATCGATGACAGTCAAACTGACGTCGCCGAGCAGCGACGTGATCAGCCGGCTGTTGGCTGAGGCCAGATTTACTCGGCCATCAAAGGAGTCGCTGTGGCGCGTGCGAATTCGGAGCAGTTCCTGAAGCTGCACGAACGCCGCGAGCGCGGCGCTCTCGTCGTACGCGCGGCCGGCCTTGACCCACTTTTTCTTGACACCGGCCAAGAACGCGCTGAGGTCGTCAGACACCGAGTCGATGGTGATCGAATCGGCCGTCGCCTCCTCGTCGAACTCAAGCAGCCGATCGAGAGGTATCGCCCCGCTCCGGAAGAAGTCGAGCAGGTCGTGGCAGGCGTAGGTAACGTCGTCAGCCCAGTCCATGATCTGTTCCTCGATGGGACGGTCAGCGTACTTGCGCCCGTTGAGGATCCAGTCGCCAATGTCAGCCTCGGTCTTGTAGAAGCCGAACTTCTTGCCGCGGTCGATCTGCTTGCCATGGGGTTGTCGGTGGCTGAACTTGAGGGACCCGTCGTCGCGTAGCCAGGGGTATTTGGTGGTGGCGTCCAAGGCTGCGCGAGACAGGTGAAGCCCGGGCGATGTTCGTTTGTGAGCTTCGAGGTGGGTAAGGATCCGCAGGTTCTGGGCGTTGCCTTCGAACCCGTCGGAAGCGGGATCGTTCTCATTGCCACACAATCTCTTCATGGCCGCGTCCAGAGCGACCTCGCCCGCGTGGCCGAAGGGTGGGTGTCCGAGGTCGTGTGCGAGGCAGGCTGTTGCCACCAGGTCGGGGTCAGGCCCTCCCTGTTCGCACGCGAAACGCTCCGCCAGTCTGCGGCCGACCTGGGTGACCTTGAGGCTGTGCGTCAGGCGAGTGTGGAATTGCCCTGCTTCACCAGCCGAGACGACCTGCGACTTGCCAGCCAACGCTGCGAACGCGCTGGAATAAAGTACCCGGTCGTGGTCGTGCTTGAACTGGTTCCGGGGGTCATTTCCGCTCGCGTCGTCGGAGGACGTGTGTCGGTCCTGTTCGACATCTTCATCGGTGTACCCCGGGGGTGCCTGGTCGGTCACGGACCGTAGCGTATCGCCGATACACGTAACCGGACCTGATATCCGGATGGTTCGGACTGCATCTATCAGACGAGCTTCGTGGCCCGCTCCACCATTTCAGTGAACTCGCCGTTCCATGCTGCTCGGACGGCCTTCGAGCGCTCACTCAGCGTTAGCCCGGTGCGTGTTGTGTCGATGACGCCGAGATTGTCTAAATCATTGAGAACGGTCACCACCGATGGGACGAGGCTTCCTGCCACGAACTCTGTGTAGGGCTCCAGGTTCTCTAGCCTCGCAGCCTTCACAAGGCTGACGAGCCGCAACCATGCGAGTGGCGAACCGGTTTCATCCTCGTTCGCTGCGATCAGGGCTAGGACGCCGCGATGTAGGGCCGGAATGCCACCAAAGGTCTCCGGGAACTCCGTTATAGGCGGGATGGTCGGTCGCTCGATCGCCGCAATAGTCATTTCGCAGCCCTATGTCTTCCCATAGCAGTGGACGTTAGTTCGTTCATGCAAGACGCGCTAGAGAACCGAGAGTTTTCCTTGTCACACCCGACCCTCCCTAGTAGATTCCTTCTTTGCCCAACTTTGTGTATCGGCAAGTAGTCGTCTCTACGTCAAGTTTGGCACCTAGGTGTGACAATTTCGCTCATAACGCGCCGGACGGAGGGGTGTATGGCACAACGTCCCACGTACACGATTGACGGCGTCGCCCACTACTCCTGCGCTGACGCGGCGGTCATTCTCTGCACAAGCGCAGTAACTGTTCGAGAACTCGGTGTCCGGAGCGAGCTGGAAGGCAGGCGCGCGCCGAGAGGCAAGCGCCAGTGCTGGTACTTCACTGTGACGTCCGTTGAGACATTCAAGAAGCGACACGGCATCTTTCCCACCGCCAAAGCCAGAGCCAGGGACACCCTCGAGCGGAGTTCACACCCGACCAAGGTCGACGCACATTCGAGCAGGCACCGCGAACTACAGCTTGAGGCGGTGATCCGCGCCCAAACAATCGCGATCACCCAACTCACGTTGGCAGCCGCCGCGGAAGCGCGGGCGGCCAAACATCTGGAGGCCGCCCTGTCCGAGCGCCGTCAGTCAGCGGAGCATCTACGAAGCGCGGTGCAGGAGTTCGCCGAAACAACCGGCCAGGAAGGCATCCCCAGCAATGTGGCCGACCTGATCTAAGCCGTGCTCTGACCTAGAGGTCACGCAAGCGCGGCAGGCAACCTAGGTGGCTTTACGGGCGTGGCCAACCCATTCGTCTTTGAACCCCAGGTAGAAGAGCTGGCACGCGTGGTGCGGGATCGGCAGCGTCCCGAACACAGCGCCCGCAGGTGCTCGGGAAGGCAGCGTGGTCACAGCCCCAATTGAAGGCGCAGCAGTGCCGGCGGGAAGTGCGGGCCGAGATCATAGGGGTCAAACTCTTGGACCGCATCCGCGGGCTTTCCGGCGAGAGTAGTCGCGTCGATTAGGCCGTCCAGGAGATCCAATGACTCGGCGAGTAGTTGTTCTACGAGGATTCCTGGCTGAGCGTGCAACTGGTCCGCCACGATCTCTTGGACACCCCAAATTTCAGGCCCGCCCAGATGCTGAACGTGATCAAGGAGTCTCGCTCGAAGGTCGGCCGGCAGGCCGATGATGTTCTCTCGCCGCTTCGGCTGTTGTGTTTCTAACCGGACGGCACTGATCATCTCGTCGTGAACACTGTTGCGAAGGAGCCGTTGGACGTGGAAGACGCGCCCGCCCCGTGTGCTGGGTCCAACCAGATCTTCAACTGTCGGGAACGTCTCTCCAACTCGGCGACGCCATTGATCGTTCTGCCACTTGGTTTGGTGAGGCTGCCCATGAACATTTGCGGCGAGGTCGGCGACCTTCGCCGCGGCGTCGAACGCGCCCAAGAGGCTGACCAGAAGCAGGTCAAGGTTGTCGAGGAGCTCGTCGGCGGAATCGTTGTCGGCATCGGCGATCAGCGCCAGATGGATTCGGTCTCGAGCTCTCAGTGCCCGAGCAACCCGTTCAACCACAGAATTGGTCAGCCACCGACAAGTTTCCGCCCCGATCTTCTCATCGACCAGGTACGACGATCGTTGCCAGCGCTCCACGCTGGGAAGAAGACCTTGCGCGTTAAGGCCCCAGAACGAATTCGCGTTGAGACTGTAGGAGACTCCTCGGCCCTTCGTGAAGTAGTAGCGGCGACGAGAACGCATGTACAACCCGATGAGCGGCAACGCTTGTTCAGGTGTGACGACCTGGATGACGCCCAATAGTTGCGGCGGAGCCTCGAGAGCGAACTTGCGGGTCGTGACTACAACGGAGGCATGGACGGCTTGAGCTGCGACGATCATTGCGGCGTCAGATCGCGCTGCCTCACGTTGCTCGTGCGACGCATCAGTTCCGAAGACCTTGTCGGCCCAGATCGTCCCGGCAAGGTCGACGTTTTCGAAGGCGCCGACCATCACAGCAAAACTAACGGACTGGCCTTGCCGCCAACGGGCTTGGTGCGACGCCCATGTGCCCCTTGGCGTAGAGGAATCGACCTGTCTTCTGTGAACGGTCACCCAATCATCGGCCATTGGCTCATCCGAACCTTCGACGCGCTCCATGGGAACGCCCGCAGGCATCGGACCGTGGGCGTAGAACAACCGGTCGAGAGAGTCGTCGGTGAGAAGACCGAGCAGATGTGCGTCACGAGCCGATGTGGGTTCGCCCAATTCGGACAGCGCATCCCAGTCGCTCTGCGTAACCGAGTCGCCACTGCGAAATACTTCCTCGGAGACCACCACGCTCAGGTTGCGCGCCAACACGCTGGAGAAGGGTGAAATCTGATCCTCGCGTGGCCGAGGTGAGTCGCTTCGAGAAGGAACCTGCAACTCAACGGGGAAGATCGAACGGAGGGGCACTACTGCATTGTCCCGGATAAGACACGTACACGTGGCGACGTCATTGTCCTCGATGACAATGAGCGACATACACACTGTGCGGCCTTCACTCATGTGTCGAGGGTCAGAAGGGTGTGGCGCAGGGTGTCATCGGATTGCGCCAGAAGGTCCGAACTGCAGCGATGGACGAACTGATCCGAACGGGGCGGTTCGCGACGGAAACTTCCAACCTCGTGCGCGGCGGCACGGGACGGAACAGACATCCGGGACCGCGCTGGCGACAGGAGGTCCCGATCGTCATACTCGGCGTCATGCCCAGCGACGCCTCCTCCGCACCAGCACTGGCTCCGAGTCTCGACGGTCGCTCGTTCGTGATGACCTCGTCGAGCAACAGCGCGGTCGATCCCTCCTCGCCGTCGCGGTTCTCCTACTTCGAGCGGGACGGCATCGTCTGGGGCGAGTACACCGGTGACACCGTCACGTTCGGCCGGTTCGTCGGGACGCGCGTCGGCGACGACCTCAGCATCTCGTTCGCACACGTCCTGACCGCGGACGGCTCGGTCGTCACCGGTACGAGCGGCAGCCATGTCGAGTCGGACAGTGAAGGGCTACGGCTGGTCGAGACGTTCGAGCTCGACGGCGTCGAGCACGTCAGCGTCTGCGTGGAGACCACGCCTGCGAGCTCGTGACGATCACCTGGTCGTGATGCCGTCGCGGCCGGTGCCGGCCGTCGTGAAGCGGGTCATGCCGAGGCGGCGCGACTCGCTCGAGCGATCGGGGATGTCCGACGGCAGGACGGTGTTGCGGCGGATGACCTCGTCGAGGACGACGACGCTGACGACCGACTTCACCTCGGGGCGGGCGGCGATGACGCCCGTGACGAAGTCGTGCACGTCGCCGATGTCGACCGAGCGGATGAGCAGCATCGCGTCGTGCTCACCCGTCGTGATGGCGCAGTACTCGATGTCGGGAATCTGCATGACTCCGGCGCGGAACCGGTTCCAGCTCTGCGGATGCACCGTGACGAAGACCAGCGCGCAGATGCCGAGGCCGACCGCCCCAGGGTCGATGTTGGCGGAGAACCCCGTGATGACGCCCGACTTCGTCATCTGGTCGACCCGGTTGTAGACGCTGGCCCGCGAGACGTTGACCCGCTCGGCGAGGGCAGCCATCGAGATGCGGCCGTTGTTGCGCAGGACGGAGAGGATCCGCAGCGCGACGTCGTCGACGACGGGCTCCTTGCGGGCAGGTGAAGAGTGTCCAGCGAAAGAGTCGTTGGGCTGTTCAGTGATGGACATGTCGTGCTCCTATGCGCCAGTTGCTGGAAAGACATCCACATTTGGAACCAGAAGGGAGAACAATCTCATGCCGCGTGCCAATCTCTCCTCATCCCGTCCAACGACACCTTAGTGCCGCCGTCTGCCCCTGGAGACCGCCATGGAGTTCCGATTCCGCAAGACAAGACGTGCTGCCGTCGTCGCAGTGCTGGCGTTGCCGATCGTGCTGGCCGGATGCTCATCCGGCAAGACGGACGGCGGCGACGGATCGAAGACGCTCACGATCGACAAGACCTTCGACCTCAAGACCGCTGACCCCGGCCGGCAGTACGAGCCGACGGGCCAGCTGGTCGGCAAGGCGCTCTACCAGACGCTCGTCACGTTCAACGGCACCGACGTCTCCAAGGTCGTACCGGGCCTGGCGACGCTCGACCAGTCGGCCGACGCCAAGACGTTCACCTTCACGTTGACGGGCTCGCCGAAGTTCTCCGACGGCACCGCCCTGACGGCTGACGACGTGGTCTTCTCCCTCAAGCGGGTCATCGGTATGAAGGGCAACCCGTCGTTCCTGCTCGCCGGCGTCACGGTGACGAAGAAGGACGACAAGACGATCGTGCTGACGACGGACAAGCCGACGCCCGCGCTGCCCGCGATCCTGGCGAACCCGGCCCTGGGCATCCTCAACTCCAAGGTCGTCAAGGCGCACGGCGGCACGGAGACCGCGGCCGACGGCGCCGAGAAGTACCTCAACCAGCACTCCGCGGGCTCCGGCCCGTACGTCCTCGACTCGCTGAACCTGTCGTCGAAGGTCGTGCTCAAGGCCAACAAGAACTACACCGGCGACAAGCCGACGTACGGGCGGGTCGTGATCCAGAACGTCGAGGGCGCGACCCAGAAGATCAACGTCCAGGGCGGCAGCGCCGACGTGGCGCTCGACCTGTCGGGCCCGCAGGCCAAGGGCCTGAGCTCCTCGGTCAAGGTCACCTCGGGACCGTCGGCCAACGTGATCTTCCTGCTCCTCAACCAGAACAAGAAGATCTCGAAGATCACGAGCAACCCGGACTTCGTCAAGGCCGTCAAGAGCGCGATCGACTACGACGACCTGGTCACGCTGGCGGGTGCCGGCACCGAGCGGGCTGCGGGCGTGATCCCCAGTGCACTCCTCGGAGCGCTCCCGCAGGCGGACGCCCTGAAGTCCGACCCCGCTGCCGCCAAGGCCGCGCTCGCGAAGAGCGGGTACGACGGCGAGTCGGTGACGCTCAACTTCCCGAGCGACCTGACCCTCAACGGTCTGGAGTTCCCGACGATCGCGCAGCGGATCCAGTCACAGCTCAAGGCCGTCGGCATCAAGGTCGACCTCGCGCCGGCTGCCGTGGCGACCGAGCTCGACACGTACCGCGAGGGCAAGGAGATCATGGGCCTTTGGTACTGGGGCCCGGACTACCCGGACCCGAGCGACTACCTCGCGTTCACGCCGGGTGACGTCGTCGGACTGCGGGCCGGCTGGGCCAAGGACGCCGACCCTGCGGTGTCGGCCCTCGTGGCCAAGGCCGCGGCGGGTGGCTCCGAGGAGGAGCGCCAGGCGAACTTCGAGGAGCTGCAGAAGGCGCTGAACGAGTCCGGTCCGTTCATCCCGCTCGTCCAGCCCGGCAACAACATCGCAGCCAAGTCGAGCGTCACGAACGTGGGCTACAACCCCGTCTGGACCCTGGACATCGCCACCCTCGGAAGCAAGTGACACTTGTCGTCACCTGAGTCCACCGTGCGGGCCCCGTCTCCGGCAGTGCCGGGCGGGGCCCGGCCCGGACATCCCTTCGCGCGCTATGCCGCGCGTCGGATCCTGACGTCGTTGCTGCTGATGGTCGGCGTCACGTTCGTCACGTTCGCGCTCACCAACCTGGTGCCCGGAGATCCGGTCGCCGCCGCGTTGGGCCAGCGGGCGGCCGACGACCCGGCCACGGTGGCCCGCTTCACGCAGGAGTACGGGCTCGACAAGCCGTTGCCGCAGCAGTACGTGACGTACGTCGGCAACCTGCTTCACGGTGATCTCGGGGTGTCGACGACGACGCACAACTCGGTGACCTCCGACCTGCGCGAGGCCCTTCCGGCGACGATCGAGATCGCGTTCGGCGCCATCGTGCTCAGCGTGATCATCGGGGTGACGCTCGGGACCATCGCGGCGTACCGGCGAGGGCGAACCGCCGACCACGTGCTTCGCCTGGTGTCGCTCGCGGGTCTCAGCGTGCCGACGTTCTGGCTCGCCCTCGTGGCCTACTACGTCCTCTACTTCAAGATGCACCTCGCACCGTCGTCCGGACGCCTGAGCGCGGACTTCAACGCGCCGCCGCAGGTCACCGGCCTATACACCGTCGACTCGCTGCTCGCGGGCCAGCTCGACACGTTCCTCGACGCGGCCTGGCACCTGATGCTCCCCGTCCTCGTGCTGACGCTCTACACCGTCGGTCTGCTGACCCGCTTCGTCCGGACGGCGGTGCTGGAGGTGCTCGACCAGGACTACGTCCGCGCCGCCCGGGCGAAGGGCCTGCCCACCCGCACGATCGTCACGTCGTACGTCCTGCGGGGCGCCAGCATCCCGGTGCTCACGGTCGTGGGGCTGGCGTTCGGCAGCCTCCTGAGCGGCACGGTGCTCGTCGAGTCGGTGTTCTCCTGGCCCGGCATCGGCAGCTACGCGTACCAGGCCGCCTCCCACCTCGACCTGCCCGGCGTGATGGGCGTCGGCCTGACGATCGGGCTCATCTACCTGTTGGTCAACCTCGCGGTCGACCTGCTCTACGGATTCCTGGATCCCCGGGTGAGGCTCGCATGACGCACCCGCCCGAGCCCGAGATGACTCCGCCCCGCCGCTCCCTGCGCCAGATCCTGCCGGCCCTCAGCCGGTGGTCGGGACCGGTCGGCCTCTTCGGTGCCGGCATCGCGATCGTCTGGATCATCGTCGCGATCCTGGCGCCGGTCATCGCACCTCACGACCCGCTGGCGCAGGACCTGCCCGTCCTGCAGTCGCCCGGTCACGGGACGCTGATGGGCACCGATGCGTTGGGCCGCGACGTGTTCTCGAGGCTGCTCTACGGCGCGCGGGTCACGATCCCGCTGGCGCTCCTGCTCGTGACCGCGAGCGCCCTGGTCGGTGCGGTGATCGGCGCGGTTGCCGGCTACTTCGGGCGGTGGTTCGACGAGGTCATCATGCGCCTGACGGACCTGGTCATGGCGTTCCCGACCGTCATCCTCGCGATGGTCGTCGCCGCGTCACTGGGCGCCTCGCTGGTCAACGCCGCGCTCGCCGCCCTCGTGGTGTCGTGGCCGTCGTACGCCCGCCTGACCCGGAGCCTCGTGCTGAGCCTGCGGTCGTCGAACTACGTGGTCTCCGGCAGGCTCCTGGGCTTCTCGCCCCTTCGATCACTGCTGCGCGACGTCGCCCCCAACGTCGTGGGCCCGATCCTGGTGCTGGCGACGCTCGACATCGGCACCGCGATCCTGCTCCTCTCCGGGCTGTCGTTCCTGGGCCTGGGTGCCAAGCCGCCGACCGCCGAGTGGGGCTCGATGGTGTCCGACGCGATCCAGAACTTCGACTCCTGGTGGCTCGGCGTGTTCCCGGGCCTCGCGATCCTCACGGTCGTGGCGGCGTTCAACTTCATCGGCGACGCCCTGCGTGACGGGCTCGACCCCAAGGCCGACGTGGCGCGGAAGGGCGGTCGAGCCCTGTGACCGGACCCGCTGCACTCACGATTCGTGACCTGACGATCTCGACCCCGTCCGCCAAGGAGGGCCGGCCGATCGTCGACGCCATGAACCTCACGCTCGAGCAGGGCATCGTGCACGGGATCGCCGGTGAGTCCGGGTCGGGCAAGACCATGACGGCGCTGGCGATCCTCGGCCTGCTGCCCCTCGGGATGACGGCCACCGGCAGCATCACGTTGTCGTCCGGCGCGGGCGACACCGAGCTGGTCGGCGCCTCGGCCAAGACCCTCGGCGCTGTCCGCGGTCGCCGGATCGCCATGATCTTCCAGGACCCGTCGACGAGCCTGCACCCGCAGCTCACGGTGGGCCGGCAGCTGACGGACCACGTCCGCCATCACCTCGAGCTGAGCAAGGATGCGGCACGTGCGAAGGCCGTCGCGCTGTTGGAACGGGTCGCCGTGCCCGACCCTGCGCTCGCAATGAAGAAGTATCCGCACCAGTTCTCCGGCGGACAGCGGCAGCGCATCGCCATCGCGGTGGCGTTGGCGTGCGACCCCGAGGTGCTGCTCGCCGACGAGCCCACCACGGCGCTCGACGTCACGGTGCAGGCGGGCGTGCTGCGGCTGCTGCGCGAGCTGGTCGACGAGACGGGGCTCAGCATGCTTTTCGTGACGCACGACCTCGGCGTCATGAGTGCCATCGCCGACCACGTCTCGATCATGCGGGCCGGAGTCGTCGTCGAGTCCGGTGCGCGGCAGCAGGTCTTCTCGGCTCCCCAGCACGCCTACACGCGATCGCTGCTCGAGGCGTTGCCCGGCTCGAGCTTCGAGGAGGCGCCGGAGGCCCTGGTCGACCACCTGCTGCATGACGCCGAACCGACGAAGGAGGCCGGGGCATGACCGCGGCAGCACTCACCGTGTCGGACGTCGTCGTCGAGTACGGCGGACGCAACCCCCTGCGGGCCGTCGACGGGGTCTCGCTCGTCGTCGAGCCCGGTGAGGTCGTGGCACTCGTCGGCGAGAGTGGCTGCGGCAAGTCGAGCCTCGCCCGCGCCGTGGTCGGGATCGAGCGGAGGGCCGCGGGCACGGTCAGGCTCGGCGACGTGGACGTGCCGACGATGGGCCTGCGTACGCGGACCACCGACATGACGGCGATCCAGATGGTGTTCCAGGACCCCAACTCCTCGCTCAACCCGAGGCGCAGGGTCGGCGACCAGATCGGCGACGGGATCCGGGCAGCCGTGACACGCGGCGACGAGGCGTCGACGCCGGCGTACTGGTTGGAGCAGGTCGGCCTCGAGCAGTCGGCCGCCCGGCGCTATCCCCACGAGTTCTCCGGCGGCCAGCGACAGCGGCTCGCGATCGCCCGCGCGATCGCCGCCCGCCCGCGCATGCTGATCGCGGACGAGCCCATCTCGGCGCTCGATGCCTCCACGCAGATGAGCGTCGCGGCGCTGATGCGCAGCCTGTGCGAAGGCGTCAACGCCGGCATGCTGTTCATCTCCCACGACCTCTCGGTCGTACGACGGATCGCCGACCGGACCGTCGTCATGTATCGAGGCCGCGTCGTCGAGTCCGGGCACACCGAGACCATCTGGCGCGATCCGCGCCACCCCTACACGCAGGCTCTGCTCGGCGCCATCCCGGTGCCGGACGGACAGGGCCGCCTTCCGGCGGCCCCGGTCGAGGGTGACCGGGAGACCTGGGGCATCGACCTCCCCGACGCACATGACAGGACGGCGCAGTGAGCACCCAGCAGACGGACCCGCACGCGTACGCGAACCCGTGGATCATGCCGCGAGCGGTCAACCGGTCCGAGCTGCCCGGCGACAGCGGCTTCATGATGAACGGGTGGGGCGATCCTGAGCCGGTGCTCGGAGACGAGCCGGTCGTCAGCTACACCGCCGAGCGGCGGGCGCGGCTCGCCCAGGCGCTGCCGGCCGAGCTGCTCGTCATCCCCTGCGGCGCGCCGCAGGTCCGGTCGAACGACAGCAACCACGCGTTCCGTCCCGGAACGGACCACGTCTGGTTGAGCGGCAACCGTGGACCCGCCAGCGTCCTGGTCATCGACACGACCGGCGGGATCGCCGACGGCATCCTCTACCTGCAGCCACCGTCGGGCCGGACGACCGACGAGTTCTGGCGCAACGACGCCGAGGGCGACCTGTGGGTCGGGCCACGTCCGACGCTCCGCGAGACCGAGGAGCTGCTCGGCATCGAGTGCAGGCCACTGGGATCGCTGCCGGACGACCTCGCGCGGATGATGCGCACAGCCCAGACCGTACGCGTGCTGCCGACTCTCGACCCGTACGTCGACTCGCTGGTGCAGGCCCACTGCGGTCCTGAGCTGGCGCCTCACCTCCGGCTCAAGTCGGCACTCGACGAGCTCCGCCTCATCAAGAGCGACTGGGAGATCAACCAGCTCCAGCAGGCGGTCGACGGCACGGTTGCCGGCTTCCGCGACTGCGCCGCGGCGTGGCAGGACGCCCGACAGAGCCCGCGCGGCGAGCGCTATCTCGAGGGGACGTTCGGGCGCCGAGCCAGGCTCGAGGGCGAGGGCACGGCGTACGGCAGCATCGTCGGAAGCGGTGCGCACGCCACCACGCTGCACTGGAAGGACAACTCGGGTCCGTTGATCGACGGCGACCTGGTCCTGATCGACGTGGGCGTGGAGCTGCGCACCCTCTACTCCGCTGACGTGTCGCGCACGCTGCCCGTCACCGGGACGTTCACCCCGTTGCAGCGCGATCTCTACTCGATCGTGCTCCGCGCGCAGGACGCCGGCATCGCGGCGCTGCGTGCGGGCGTGCCGTTCCAGGCGTACCAGGATGCGTGCGCCCGCTCGCTCACCGCCGACCTGATCGAGCTCGGCCTGATCCGGTCGAGCCTCGAGGAGGCCATGGCGCCCGACGCGCAGCACCACCGGCGGTGGAGCATCTCGCGCTCCGGTCACATGCTGGGCATGGACGTGCACGACTGCAACCACGCGTCAACTGCGTCGTACCTGCACGGTCCCCTGGCCGCCGGGCACACGCTGACGGTCGAGCCCGGGCTCTACTTCCAGGCCAACGACCTCACGATCCCGCAGGAGCTGCGTGGCATCGGCATCCGGATCGAGGACGATCTCGTCGTCACCGAGACCGGCTCGATCAACATGTCGGCGGCGCTGCCACGCGATCCGGGCGACGTCGAGACCTGGATGAGCGACCTCGCGGGCTAGGTCGACACTCCCGGCGGACCGTCGAGGACGGTCGGCACGTACTCCAGGAGCTGCTGTCCACCGTCGAACGTCCGGGAGCTCGCCAGCTCCAGCCGGACGTCGGGCCATCCGTCGTAGATGCGGTCGTAGCCGGTCGCGCCGTTGACGACCGGGAAGACGACGACCCGGTAGCGGTCGACCAGTCCGGCGGCCAGCAACGAGCGGCACAGGCTGAGACTCCCGATGGTGCGCAGCGGCAGCTCGCTCTCCCGTTTGAGGGTCCGCACGGAATCGACCGCGTCCTCGGAGACCAGCGTCGCGTTCGGCCAGCTGGGCGGCTCCTGCATGGTCCGGGAGAACACCAGGGTGCGTCGTCGGGTCAGGTCCTCGACGCCGGGTTCGCCGGCCGCAGCGAACTCGTCGAACATCCGATAGGTGGTCGCACCCATCAGCGTGACGTACTCGGTCTGCGAGTCCTCCTCGAGCCAGTCGAGGTAGTCGGGGCTGCCCATGCCCCACAGGCCGGGCCACTCGCGCGCGGCTCCGAAACCGTCGAGCGAGGTGATGAAGTCCACCATCAGATCAGTCATGGCTGCTCCCTTCACTGTCGTACGTCAGCATGCCGCAACGCGACCACGAACGCCGCGGTGAAGGCCAGGTGCACGACCAGGAACACGCGGGCAAGATCGCGCGCGTCGCCCGAGAGCACGCCCACGACGTCGTTGGCGGCCACGAATCCGAAGCCCACCAGGTTGGCGACGAGAACGCTGCGGAGTCCGGGCGACTCCGGGTCTCGCGACATCCAGTTGAGGACCGCGATGCCGAGGAAAGGCCCACCGAGCAGCCGCAGCAGGGCGATCAGCTCCGACGAGGGATCATCGGGCACGGCGTCCACGCCGAACTGAGCCGGCACCAGCAGGAGCGCGGCGCCGATCACGGCGAGGTAGGCCGCGGCGACCGTCAGCAGGACCTTGACCATGCGCAGCCTTCCGTCGGGGACTGCGACATCGTCGCCCGCCAGCCGCCGGGCCGTCACGCCCGCGACTCGACCGCGGCAGGAATCTTGGGACGGCGGTCGGGATTCGTGGGTCAGGGAATGCTCAGGAGACGCCTCGGCCGCGACCGGTGATCCGCCTCACGAAGCGGCGCAGCGGACTGACGTGGGGACGCAGCTGGGAGCTGTGCTCGAGGGCGTCCCGGCGGTGCTCCGTGGCCTCCCGGACCTGCACCGGATCGATGATCTTGTCGGAGCGACGCCGCATCGAGCTTTCGAACTGTGACCACATGGGGGGCCTTCCGTCGTTGGAGACGCGCTGTCGCCAGCCCTCATCATGCCTCCCTTTCACCGCCAACGGAAGCCTCGCCGCCCGTACGGACAGAAGGGCTCCCGGCCAGGATCTGACCGGGAGCCCTTCGCCGGTGGCTAGGCCTCGGCGTCGAGGGCGGCGGACACGCGGCGGTGCGCCTCCCAGATCTCCTCGGGCATGTTGTCGAACTGCTTGAGGTGCTCCTCGCGGAAGCCCATCTCCTGACGCCAACGCGCGTTGTCGATCGACAGGATCGTCTCGAGGTCCTTGTCGGAGATGTCGACGCCGTCGAGGTTGAGCTCCTCGGCGGTGGGGATGATGCCGACCGGTGTCTGGCGACCCGTGACCTCGCCGGCCTTGAGCTGCAGCAGCCACAGGAGCGGACGGAGGTTGTCGCGGTAGCCGGGCCACAGGTAGTGCCCGTCCTCGGGATCCTTCTGGAACCAGTTGACGTGCGCGAAGATCGGCAGGTCCTTGGCCGCACCCACGATCTTGAGGTAGTGCTCGGCGTAGTCACCCTCGCCGTACGCCATGAACGGGCGGTTGGACATCGGGTCGTATCGCAGCATGCCCTCCTTGCCCTCGGCGGCGGACGTCGCCTCGGCGCCCAGCGTCAGGCCGTCGTAGACGCCCTCAGCCAGGTCGGTGATCGCGCGGATCAGTGGCTCACGGTCGCGCGTACGCCCGCCGAAGATGATCGCGTCGATCGGCACACCCGCGGCGGCGTTGTAGTCGTCGGCGATGTTGGGCACGTTGTCGAGCTGCGTCGTGAACCGGCTGTTGGGGTGCGCCCACGGGCTGTCGTCGCCGTTCTCGCGATCGGCGATGGGGGAACCGGTCCAGTCGAGCCAGCCGTGCGTGTCGGCCGGCGGGTGGGGCGTACGTCCTTCCCACCAGACCTCGTGGGTCTCGACGTTGTAGGCGATGTTGGTGAAGATCGCGTGGGTGCCCTCGGCGATCGAGGCGAGCGCCGTCGGGTTGGTGCCCTCGTTGGTGTCCTTGGCGACGCCGAAGACCCCGTACTCGGGGTTCATCCCGTAGAGCTTGCCGCTCTCCTCGTCGACCCACAGCCACGCGATGTCGTCGCCGTAGAACGACACGTGATAGCGGTCGCCCAGCACGTCGGGCGCCAGCATCATGGCGAGGTTGGTCTTGCCCGAGGCGCTCGGGAAGCCGCCGCAGACGTGGTAGGTCTTGCCGGTCTGCTTGTCCTTGATGCCGATCAGCATGTACTGCTCGGCGAGGAACTTGCGTGACGCCCAGCCGTCGTAGGCACCTTGGCGCAGGCCGTGGGCGATCTTGCCGAGCAGCGCGTTGCCGCCGTAGGACGAGCCGAAGTGCAGGATCGTACGTTCGTCGGCGACCGTGACGAAGTAGCGCTGGTCGTCCGCGGTGCCCTGGCCGAGGTTCTCCAGGTCACCGGTGACGTGGACGGCGCGCACGAACTGCTCGGGGTCCTCCAGGGCCTCGAGAAACTCTGCGCCGACACGGGCCATGCGGATCATGTGGAGCACGACGGTGCGGGTGTCGGTGACCTGCACGCCGGCCGCCCACGGAGCGAGCGCGTTGCCGGGAGGGGCCATCAGGTAGGGGATGACGTACATCGTCTTGCCCTTCGAGGCGCCGCGCATGCGCTCCTCGAGCATGGGCTTCATCTCGGAGGCCGGGCGCCAGTTGTTGTAGACGCCCTTGTCCTTGGGGTCGTTGGTGGCCACGATCGTGCGCTCCTCGGAACGCGCCGTGTCCTTCACGTAGCTGCGCGAGTAGTAGAGCCCCTCGCCCGCCGGCAGGAGCTCACCGTCCTCGAGCGCCTCGGCGATCAGGCGCGAGTCGTCGGCGGCGCTGACCACCTCGACCCGCTCTGCTCCGGTCAGCTCGGCCCAGTGATTCACGTACTCGCGAACGTGTGGGTTCTTGATTCCTGCTTCATCCAGTGCTGCGTCGACATCAACCATCGCTCGATCATGCCCTCTCCGGTTCAAGAACGCACGGTTCCACGTCACACGTGTGAAATGTCTCGTTATTTGTCTTTGCGGACTGCAAATTCAGCGGTCCGTGCGCATTCGAGCATCCTCATCCAAAGTGAAGACTTCTTCAAGTGATGTATTCTAGAAGTGACGGAGTCAACACGGGTGAGGACCTATCCATGAAGCCGAGCGTGCCGCTATACCAGGCGAAAGCCGAGCTCTTCCGCACCCTGGGCCACCCCGTCAGGATCCGGGTGCTCGAGCTCTTGCAAGACGGGCCGCGCGCGGTCAGGGAGCTGCTCGCCGAGATCGAGGTTGAGTCATCGAGCCTCTCGCAACAGCTTGCGGTGCTCAGACGAGCGGGGCTCGTGAGCTCATCTCGTGAAGGTGGCGCGGTCCTCTACACACTGTCCACGCCGGACGTGGCGAAGCTGCTGCTGCACGGCCGACGGATCCTCGCGTCGATGTGGACCGATCAGGAGGGTCTGCTCGCCGAGCTTCGCGAATCGGCCCAGGGGGTGTGAGCCTTTCGTCGTCCGTCTCGACCAGGGAGCTCGTGCGCTCCTGGTGGACGAGGTGCACCCAGCTGGTTCCGCGGCGAACCGATCTGGCCGCGATGGGCCACAGCCCCAGGCGGGACCTGGTCGCGGGCGTCGCCGTGGCGATCGTCGCCCTGCCGCTGGCACTCGCGTTCGGAGTGGCATCGGGACTGGGTGCCCAGGCGGGGCTGGCGACTGCCGTGGTCGCCGGGATCGTTGTCGCGGTGTTCGGTGGTTCGCATGTCCAGGTCTCTGGTCCGACAGGCGCCATGACGGTGGTGCTCGTCCCCATCGTCCACCGTCACGGTTCCGAGGGCGTGCTGATGGTGGGCGCGATGGCCGGCGCCGTCCTGGTGGTGCTTGCCGTCGCGCGGATGGGTCAATACGTACGCTTCCTGCCGGTCTCGGTCATCGAGGGATTCACCGCGGGAATCGCAGTCGTCATCGCCCTGCAACAGGTGCCGGCGGCCCTCGGGATCCGAGACGCGGCGGGGACGCGCGTGTGGGCGAGTGCTTCGGACGCCGTCCGTCAGTACGTCCAGGATCCTCGCGTGGCCCCGCTGGTCGTGGCCCTGGGTGTCGCGGTGCTCATGCTCGGGGGTGCCCGGTGGCGTCCGGGAGTGCCCTTCTCGCTGCTGGGAGTCACGATCGCCACGATCGTCTCGCGCTCCTTCGACCTGGGGCTGGTACCCATCGGTCACCTGCCGGCCACTCTGCCCAGTCCTTCGATCGGCTTCCTGGACCTCGGATCGGCAGGTTCGCTCGTGGCGCCCGCTCTCGCGGTCGCCGCGCTCGCGGCGCTCGAGAGCCTGCTGTGCGCGACCGTTGCCGACGGCATGACCGTCAACGAGCGTCACGATCCCGACCGTGAGCTGTTCGGTCAGGGGCTGGCCAACCTCGTGGTGCCGATCTTCGGCGGCGTCCCGGCAACGGCTGCGATAGCTCGCACTGCCGTCAACGTACGAGCAGGCGCCCGGTCCCGTCTCGCGTCCGTCGTCCACTCGCTGGTCCTCCTTGCCGCAGTGTTCGCCCTGGCTCCTGTCGTGTCCGACATCCCGCTCGCTGCACTCGCCGGCGTCCTCTTCGCCACGTGCGTCCGCATGGTCGAGACGGGCTCGATCCTGGCGCTCATGCGGTCGACGCGCTCGGACGCCCTCATCGTCGCCTTGACGTTCGGGGTGACCGTGGCTCTCGACCTCGTGACGGCCGTTGGTGTGGGCGTGGGGCTGTCGGTCCTCCTGGCACTTCGCGCGGTCGCGAAGAGCGCCCGACTGGAAGCGGTCCCGCTAGAGACCGGTGACCACACCGTCGAGGAGCACGCCCTCCTGAGCGAGCACATCGTGGCCTACCGTCTCGACGGCCCCTTGTTCTTCGCGGCCGCCCATCGCCTGCTCCTGGAGCTGCCGGAGATCGCCGACGTCGAGGTCGTCATCCTTCGCATGTCTCGCGTCACGACGATCGACGCGACTGGCGCGCGACTGCTCGGCGACGCCATCTCGCGGCTGGAGCACCGCGGCATCACGGTGCTGCTCTCGGGAATCGCGCCCGGACACGACGAGGTCCTGGCGTCGCTCGGTGTCGGCGACCATCTCCGGCGAGGAGGTTTGATCTTCGCCGACACGCCGGCAGCGATCGACGGCGCGAGACGATTGCTCTCAGCCGACGGCGAATGACCCGGCATCAGTGCCCTCGTGCCGGCACCGGCACGGTCTCGACGACGCCCGTCTGCCGGGCCAGGTGGACCTCGTCGGCGAGGTTCATCATGGTGCAGACGTGGTGGGGGACCACGAGGACGCGGTCGCCGATCGCCGGCGCGGTCGCCGGGTCGTCGGCGCGGAAGACGCCGTGCTCCTCGCTGAGGAACGCCGGGTGCAGGTCGGGGCGATGCAGCACGTGCACCCAGTCCTCCCGGCCGAACCCGTCGCTGCTGAGCATCTTGCTGCCGGCGTCGATGACGACCCGGTCGGGCGCCGGGCGGGAGATCACGGTGGCCAGGACGAACGCCGCGCAGGTCTCGTGGGTCGCGACGCCGAGGCGCACCATGTTGGCGTCGTTCATCAAGTACGTCCCGGGCCGCGACTCGGTCATGCCCAGGCCGAAGCCGGCCCGGGCCGACGGCGTCGAGCCGACGCTGATCTCCTGCACGTCGACGCCCTTGCGCCGCAGCTCCTCCGCCGTACGCACGAGATCGCCGGCCTCGGCAACGGCGATGCGCTTCAGGTCGTCAGCGTCAGTGGCGGCGTACGCATGGCCCGCATGACTCGACACACCCATGAGTCGTACGCCGGGCACGGCCGCGATCGCCAGGCCGAGCTCGACGCTGGGAGCACCGGGTGGCCGGCCCAGACGCCCCTGTCCCGTGTCGACCTCGAGGAGGACGTCGAAGGGGTGCGACCCGGCGACCCGGCCGAGCTGCGTCGCCGCCTCGACCGAGTCGAGCGTCACCCGGATCTCGGCGCGCTCACGGAGGGCAGCAAGCCGGGCGATCCTGTCGGCGGACAGCAGCGGGAAGGCGAGCGTCACGCTGGGGCAGCCGGCGTCGATCATGACCTCGACCTCGCGCAGCGTCGCGCAGGTCGCCCCGACCGCCCCGCCGTCGACCTGCAGGCGCATGAGCTGCGGGATCTTGTGCGACTTGATGTGGGGCCGCAGTCGTACGCCGTGGGCGTCGGCAGCGGCGAACATCTCGTGGACGTTGCGCTCGATCTGGTCCAGGTCGAGGACCACGGCCGGCGTCTCGACGCTCGCCAGCAACTCGGCTGTCAGCATGCAGCCATCATGGCCCCGGTCAGAGCAGGCCGCGTACGTACTCGGCCTGGCCGAGGTGCTTGAGGTCGTCGCCGACCACGCTGATGAGGCGTACGGCCAGGGTCACCGGCGGGTCCCACGAGTCGTCGACGACGCGGTCGAGGTCGGCGTCGGAGAGGCCTTCGACGTAGCGGAGGGTCACGTCGGTCACCGCCTGGGCGTAGCCGACCAACAGCTCCGCCTCGACGTGGACCGTGTCGACGTCGTCGCGGCTGTGCCCGTAGCCGGTGGCTCGTTCGTCGAAGGGCAGGGCGAACCGCTTGTACCAACCCGCGGAGCTCCAGACCTCGTCCGTGCCGGCGGCGTCGGCGACGTGGTTGTCCTGCACCCGCATGAGGTGCCAGACCAGCCAGCCGATCGTGTTGGCGCCGGGTGCGATGCGATGGCTCAGGTCGGTGGGCGTCAGCCCGTCGACGACCATCTTGGAGCCCTCGTTGATGCGGCCGAAGGCGTCGACCAACAGGTCCGACGTGGTCGTCATGATCCGGGCCATTCGCCGGTCACGCGCTGGAAGCCTTTGGCGCCCTGGCGCTGGATGAGCGCCTTGACGCCGGCGAAGATCGCACCCTGCAGCAGGGCGGCGAGCATGATCTCCTTGAACGCGTACTCCGACTGCAGCGGCGTCGGCGGGTCGGCGTTGTCGCCGCGGCTGACCCGCTTCCAGACCTGCTTGAAGATCATCGAGGCGAGCAGGCCGCCGGCGATCGAGCTGACGATGCCGACGGGACGATAGAGGAGCTTGGCTGAGGTGCTGGGCTGTCGTGCGGCGGGCATACGCATCAGGCCTTCGGTCGCGTGACGGGTGGGCGTGTCTCCTTTGTACACCGCGAGCGGCAACCCGCAGCGAGGAGCGACGACGTCAGCTGGCGATCGGCTCGCGCACGAGGGCGGCGCGTTCGCTCTCGGTCATGCCGCCCCACACGCCGTAGGGCTCCTGCACGGTCAGCGCGTGCTCGCGGCACCGGTCGATGACGGGGCACGTGAAGCACACCTTCTTGGCGTTCTCCTCCCGCCGCGCACGTTTGGCGCCGCGCTCGGCCTCAGGGGAGAAGAACACCTCGCTGTCGGCACCCATGCACGCTCCCTGGTACTGCCACTCGTAGGTCTCGATGAGTGGGAGCGGGAGTCTCTTGACGTTGACCATGCGGGGGTATTGCCCCCGGGTTGCATTTTCAAACATCTGTGGATGAGATACGTCCTGCGCTGGTCAGCGGCCCTGTCGCAGCAGGAGACGGATAGCCTGACGGGCATGACCGAACCCCGTGTCCTCACCGAGATCGACGGCCCGATCGCGTACGTGTGGCTCAACCGGCCCGACAAGCTCAACGGCGTCGACCTCGAGCTCATCACCGAGCTGATCGCCGCAGCGGAGGCCCTCAAGACCAACCGCGACATCCGGGCCGTGGTGCTCCAGGGCAAGGGCCGGTCGTTCTGCGCGGGCCTCGACTTCGGCGCCGCGTTCAAGGACAAGAAGCGGGTCGCCCGGTTCTTCTTCGCCGGTCCGAGGTCGCTCAACCGGTTCCAGAAGGTCACCGCGATCTGGCGCAGCCTGCCCGTCCCGGTCATCGCCGTCGTGCACGGGCACTGCTACGGCGCCGGCCTGCAGCTCGCGGTCGGGGCGGACTTCCGGTTCACGACGCCCGATGCGACCTGGTCGATCCTGGAGGCGAAGTGGGGACTCGTCCCGGACATGGCCGGCACGGTGCCGTTCAACGAGCTGCTCCCCGCCGATGTCGTGATGCGGCTGTCGATGACGGGTGAGCCGATCACCGGTGCGCGGGCTGCCGAGCTCGGCCTGGCGACGGAGGTCAGCGACGAGCCGCTCAAGGCCGCTCTGGCCCTGGTCGACCAGATCGTCGAGCGCTCACCTGACTCGGTCGCGGCGACCAAGAAGCTGATCTACGGCAACCGTCACCGCAGCGTGCGCGGGGCGTACCGGCTGGAGCGCAAGCTGCAGTCGGCGATGTTCAAGGCCAGGAACACGACGATCGCCCGCAAGGCCGGCACCGCCAAGGAGACCCCGGTCTTCGGCCCCCGTACGTTCGACTGAACCTGGCCACCGACGATTTAAGGGAGTACGCCGGTCGTTGTTACTGTGGTCGGCGTGACTGAACAACAGCCCTCCAAGAAGGTCGCCAACCAGTACGAGCGCGACTACGACTACACCAAGTACTGGGACAACCGCGACTACGAGAACGCCGCCGAGCACATCGCGATCCGCCGGCTGCTGAAGGGCAACCACTACCGCAAGGCCGCCGACATCGGTGGTGGCTTCGGTCGCCTGTGCATCCTGCTGCGCACGTTCGCCGACGAGGTCACGCTGGCCGAGCCCGCTGCGACGCAGCTCGAGGCCGCCAAGAAGGTGCTCGAGGGCACCGACATCAAGCAGGTCCAGATGCAGGCCGACGACCTGAAGTTCGCCGACGGCGAGCTCGACCTGATCACGATGATCCGCGTCATGCACCACCTGCCCGACCCGACGGCGGAGTTCGCCGAGATCTCGCGCGCGCTGGCGCCCGGTGGCACCGCGATCATCGAGGTCGCCAACTACGGCCACTACAAGAACCGTCGCCGGCACAAGAAGGAAGGCACCCCGCTGCCGACCGAGCCGGTCAGCATCCGGACCGTGCGCGCCGACGAGCCCGACGCGATCGCGTTCGTCAACCACAACATCGACACGGTCGTCGGTCAGCTCGCCGCGGCGGGCCTGACCCTCGACGACAAGCTCTCGGTGTCCAACCTGCGCAGCCAGACGCTCAAGAAGGCCCTGCCGACCAAGGTGCTGCTGGCGGCCGAGCGCCTGACGCAGCGCCGACTGGCCCGCAGCAACTTCGGGCCGAGCATCTTCCTCAAGCTGCGCAAGGCCTGATCTCGAGCCGAGGAGCTCACGGCACCCGGAGCGACCGAGGGGTGTCGCGCCGTGATCGACGCGGCGGCTCGACGAGCTCCGCGGGGATGAACGCGACCCACAGCGCCATCAGCAGGACCTCGATGCGCTGCGCGAGGCCCAGCAGCATGTCGTGACCGAGGAAGTTGAGCTGTGCGGTCAGGAGCCCGGCGACCAGGCTCGCGCAGATCGCGATGGCCCCGAGCACCTCGGCCCGACCTCTGGTGGCGACCGTCGCCCCACCCGAGCGGAGGGCGACCACCACGGCCACGAGGGCCACGGCGAAGAACACCTCCTCACCGAGACTCGCGTAGAGGTGGGGGTCGCCGACCCATCCCCAGGCGTCATGCGGCGTCGAGGAGCTGCACGCGGCGTCGACCGTCAGGGTGCACGGGAGGGGGGTCAGCGCGTCGAGGACGTTGGAGAGCCCGAACAGGGCAAGCGCACCCCACGCCGTCGCGGCCGGGCGATCGCGCCGTCCCACGGCGAGTCCCCACATCGCGCCGGCCATCACGAGGGTCCCGCTCAGGACGTCCAGCGAACGGAACACCTGGTGGTACGGGCGGGACAGGGCGGAGAGCTCGCTGACGTAGCTGGTCAACACGCTGAGCTGTCCGGGCAGGACCAGCTGGACGACCCAGTTGGCGTACAGGAGGCCGCCGGCAAGCAGCAGCAGCCTGGCGATCCGGCTCACGGGTGCTTCCCGGTGCGGCCCCTGGTCAGCGGGAACGCGACGACGTCGCGGATCGGCCGGCCGGTCAGCATCATGAGGAGCCGGTCGACGCCGAGCCCGAGCCCGCCTGTGGGCGGCATGCCTCGCTCGAGCGAGGCGAGGAAGTCCTCGTCGAGCTGCATGGCCTCGACGTCGCCTCCGGCGGCCAGCAACGACTGCGCACGCAGCCGCCGGCGTTGCTCGACGGGATCGGTGAGCTCGCTGTATGCCGTCGCGATCTCCATGCCGAACGCCACCAGGTCCCAGCGCTCGGCGATGGCCGGCTCGGCGTCCTTCGAACGGGTCAAGGGGCAGACCGTCGACGGGAAGTCGGTGTAGAACGTCGGCATCATCGTGGCGGGCTCGACCCGCGCCTCGTAGAGCTCCACGACGAGCCGGCCGGGGTCGTCGGTGTCGGGCACCGCGACGTCGTGGACCTGGCAGAGCTTCGTCAGCAACGCGACCGGAGTGTCCAGGTCGACCGTCTCCTGGAGGGCGGCGGAGACCGCCTCGTGCACCGTGACGACGGGCCAGTCGGCGGTCAGGTCGCAGCGGCCGAGCACGGGGTGCTGGGCGACGGCGTCCCCATGGGCGGCGGTGGCGGCGTCGAGGATCAGGGACCTGCACAGCGTGCGCATGTCCGCGTAGTCAGCGTGCGCCTGGTAGGCCTCGAGCGAGGTGAACTCGGGATGGTGACGCCGGTCGATCCCCTCGTTCCGGAACACCCGGCCGATCTCGAAGACGCGTTCCATCCCGGCGACGGACAGCCGCTTGAGATAGAGCTCGGGCGCGATCCGCAGCGTGAGGTCCAGGTCGTACGCGTGAAGGTGCGTGGCGAACGGGCGGGCGTTCGCGCCCCCGTGGACAGGTTGGAGGATCGGCGTCTCGACCTCGGTGAAGCCCCGCCCTTCCATGGCGGAGCGGAGGCTGCGGATCACCGCGCTCCGGGTGCGGAGCACGGAGCAGGCATCCGCGTCGCCGGCACGGTCATCGGCGCCGGGCGGATGGAGCGACTTCGCGCTCATCCGCCACGACGAGGCGAACAGCGACCGGTGCCCGGTGTCCGTGGTCCTCGGGCGGCACGTGACGTCGACGAGGTCGCCGGTGTCACAGCTCCGGCGGAAGGCCGCGAGGGACTCGGCCGGCATCTCGTCACGGGCCAGGACCACCTGGACGTCGCCGGTCCAGTCCCGCAGGTCGACGAACACGACGCCGCCGTGGTCGCGGAGCTGCACGATCCGCCCCGACACGATCACCTGCCCGGGTGCCTCGACCGCGCCGGCGACGGGACGAGGACTGCCGGCCGCGGGATAGGGCGCCATCCCGTACGTCTCCAGCGTCTCGAGCTTGGCGTGCCTGGTCCTGCACCGCGCCGGCGGCAGCGGATCGGCGTGTGCGCGGGCGGTCTCCGCGAGCAGGTCGGCGGTGATCTGCTCGAGCTGCTCTGTGCTGAGGCCGGGGGGCGCGATGCCCTTCGTGCTGCGCATCCAGGCGGGGATCGTCACGAATCCCTCCGCCATCCCGGAGGCGACGCCGATCCGGGCCAGCATCCGGGCGTCGGCGTAGCAGAGGAATCGCGGGTTCCACGTCGGCGAGAACTTCACGTTCGAGCGGTACAGCGCCTCGAGCTGCCACCACCGCGACAGCAGGATGAGGAGTCGGCGCCAGGCCCGGAGGACCGGTCCGGCACCGATGCGGTTGCCCTCCTCGAACGCGGCCCTGAACACGGCGAAGTTGAGCGACACGCGCATCACCGACAGCGCCGGACCCTGGCGGGTCAGCTCCGACACCATGAACTCGATCACCCCGTTGGGAGCCGTCGGGTCGCGCCGCATGAGGTCGAGCGACATCCCGTTCGGGCCCCACGGCACGAACGACAGGAGCGCCCGCAGCTCACCCGCGCCGTCCAACGCCTCGACCAGGACGCACGCCGCGTCGGCGGGATCGCCGAGACGACCAAGCGCCATGGAGAACCCGCGCTCGGTCTCGTCGCCACGCCACTTCTCGGCGCGGTCGATCACCCGAGCCATGTCAGCTGCGCCGACCGAGCCGTGCCGCCGGATGCGGGCCGTGTATCCCTGACGCTCGACGCGACGAACGGCCTGGCGTACGACGTGCATGTCGGGACCACGCAGGCTGAAGCCATGGGTCTCGATGATCGCCTCGTCGCCGAGCTGGATGGCGGTGAGCCCGGCCCGTTCGTACGCATGCGCGCCGGCCTCGCTGGAACCCATGACGGCCTGCGCCCAGCCGTGGTCGTCGGCGATGCGCTGCCACGCCGCGATCGCCGCCGGCCACGACGCGCGATCACCGATGGGATCGCCGCTGGCGAGGCAGACGCCGATCTCGACGCGATAGAGCACCGCGGCGCGACCGTTGGGGGCGAACACCACAGCCTTGTCGCGCCGGGTGGCGAAATAGCCCAGGGAGTCCTGGCCACCGTGGATCCCGAGCAGGGCTCGCAACGCCCGCTCCTCCGGAGGACCGAGCTCGGCCCTCAGGGTCTGGCTCTGGAAGATCGTCGCGACCGCCCCGAGCAGTGACAGCGCACCGAGCAGCCCGAGGAGGTCACCGACCCACTCGGGTGGCCGGCCGTCGAACACACCGTTCTCCACGAGGCCACCACCGACCTTGTTGAGCGTCCACGAGAGCCGCTGGGCGGCGGGGAGGTCGCCGTGCACGAGCATGACGAGGGCCGTGCCGGCGAGCGTGCTCACCGTGATGCCGAGCACGAGCACCACGAGCGCCTTGCCGAACGACGCCCGTCTCACGGCGGTGGTGAACTGGCCGCGGGCCACGGCGACGATGACCAGCCCGCCGGCCGCGACAACTGTGCTGGCGAGCGACCGCGGACTGACACCGTCGACCAGGAGCCTGGAGCTCGAGAGGTTCACGATCAGCAGGCCGACGAGGACCCACCACGCCGGGCGCTTGCGTGCGGCGACGGCTGCCGCGAGCAGTCCGAGGAACGCGGCCCACGCGAGGTTGGGTGACAGGAACAGGACGTAGTCGTCGAGCGCGGTCCACACCGGGCGCGTCAGGTGACGCAGCGGGACGAACAGGGTCAGCACCGCACATGCGATGGCCCAAACGGCGAGGAAGACGCCGGCGCCGCGCGGCACCCAGGCGGTGCGCGACGGCGCAATCGTGAGACGCGGCATGGTGATCGCCCAATCTGTGACGCGTGGGCGCGGTGCCCCTCGGCCGCGCAATGGCGAGGTTCACCATACGTCGGGGCACCGAACCGGCCGGGCCGCCGACGGGACGAGTGTCAGGCGGAGGCGAACCTGGCGGCCGACCGGGCCTTGGCCTTGGCCGCCTCGACCTCGCGGTCCTTGGGCGGCGCCGTCGTCACCAGGTCCTCGAGGAGGTGTCCGGTGATGTGGGCGATCTCGGCGACCGCGCGGTTGAACGCCTCTTCATTGGCCTTGGACGGCTTGGTCGCCCCGCTGATCTTGCGGACATACTGCAGCGCGGCGGCCTGGACCTCGTCGTTGGTCGCGGCGGGCTCGAAGTTGTGGAGGGTACGAATGTTGCGGCACATGCGTCAACCCTAGAACTCCGAGCCCGCTCGCGACAGGGTTCTAGCTCTCTTCCCACCAGTCGCGCGCGGCATCCGCGCTGTCGGTGTAGTCCGCGAAGACGCCGTCGAGGCCGGCCTCGAAGAACGTGTTGAGCTCGGCGAAGATGTCACCCTTCGCGTTGGGGTCGGTGCCGTCGCGATAGTCGGTGGGCAGGAACTGGTTCTCGTCGCGGAACGTGTAGGCCACGACCTTCAGCCCGGCCCGGTGCGCGTTCTTGATCAACGGCGTCGGCGACGTCAGGAAGCCCTGGGCGTCACGCGGGATGATGCTGTTCTTCTCCGGCCCGAGCCAGTCGGCGTACGTGGCCACGTCACGCAGCCCGGCCGGCGTCATGATGTCGGCGTACGTGCGCGGGTCGCCGGCCACCTTCAGGTCGTACGGTGCGCCGGTCGCCGACGTCAGTTGGACCAGCGGGACCCGGGTCTGGTGGGCGAGGCGGCGCAGGTTGCCGGTCTCGAACGACTGGATCACGACCTTGCCGTGCTTGGAGTTGCGGCCGTAGCGCGTGAGCGACCGCAGGAGCGGCTTCTCCAGAGGCAGGCCGATCGAGCGGAAGTAGGTCGGGTGCTTGGTCTCCGGCGCCACTCCGATCGTGCGGCCGCGCTTGCGGCTCTCGGCGTTGGCGAGGGCGAGGACCTCGTCGAACGTCGGGATCTCGTAGCGTCCGTCGTAGCGGGTGTTGCCCGGGCGGACGGCGGGGAGCCGCTCCTTGGCCCGCAGCGTCTTGAGCTCCTTGAGGGTGAAGTCCTCGGTGAACCAGCCGGTCTCGGCGACGCCGTCCACGGTCTTGGTGGTCTTGCGCTGGGCGAACTCCGGGTGGTCGGCGACGTCGGTCGTGCCACTGATCTCGTTCTCGTGACGGGCGACGAGGACACCGTCCTTGGTGCTGACGAGGTCGGGCTCGATGTAGTCGGCGCCCAGCTTGATCGCGAGCGCGTACGCCGCGAGCGTGTGCTCGGGCCGGTAGCCCGAGGCGCCGCGGTGCGCGAACACCGTGACGGCCTGGTGATGGGTCTTGGCGGGTGCCTTGTCGGCGGCGGTCGCAGGTACGGCGACGGCTCCGGTGGCGATGGCGGCGATGCCCAGGGCGTGTGCCGTGCGGCGGACGTACGGGTGAAGGAGTGTCATGCCTCGAGTGCAGGGGCGCCGGATGACGTACGCGTGCACGTCACCTCGACAGCCGGTGAACTCCTAGAGGACGTCGAGGCGTTTCAGCACCGCGCGGACGTGCTTGAGGGCATTCTTCTCCGTCAGCCCCGTGGTGTCGTCGAAGTAGAGACCGTCGCCGATCAGCTGGATCGTGCGGGCGAGCGACTCGTCGCCGAGGTGCTCGCGCAGCACCGTGAACCAGCCCTCGCGGAGATCGGCCAGTGCCGCCGAGGCGCGGGAGTCGTTCTCCTGGGCGATGCGTCCGGCGGCGACGAGCGCGCGGTCGAAGTTGCTGCCGGTGTTGACCGAGGTGGCGAGGTAGAACTCGACGGGGCCCTTCTTGGCCGTGCGCATCTTGGCGACGTCGGCCTCCCCCTGCTCGCGGAGCCGGGACAGCATGCCCTCGACGAGCTCGTCCTTGCTGTGGAAGTGGTAGAGCAGTCCGCCCTTGGAGACCTCGGCCTCGGCGGCGACCGCATCCAGCGTCGCGGCGCGGCTGCCGGCCGTCACGAGAAGCGTCTCGAACGCATCGAGCAGCCGGTCTCTCGTCGATCTGTCCGCAGCCGCCATGCGCACACCTTACAGAGAGGAATATCACCCGGCTCCGCTTCGTTGACTGTACCGTCTGGACGGTATAGTTGGCCGTCTTGCCGGAAGGAGGATCCCCATGACCACGATCGACCCGCGCTACCGCGCCGAGCAGCTCGATGCACCCCGCGCGGGGCTGCGCGAGTGGCTGGCCCTGGGCGTCCTCATGCTGCCCGTCCTGCTGACCTCGATCGACAACACGGTGCTGAGCTTCGCCCTGCCGCAGGTCAGCACGGCCCTGCGGCCGACGGGCGAGCAGATGCTCTGGCTCGTCGACATCTATCCGCTGATGCTCGCGGGCCTGCTCGTCGCGATGGGCAGCCTCGGCGACCGGATCGGCCGCCGCCGGCTGCTGCTGATCGGCGCCGTCGGCTTCGGCGTCGCCTCGGTGTGCGCCGCGTTCAGCCCCAACGCCGAGGCGCTGCTGGCCTCGCGCGCGCTGCTCGGTGTGTTCGGCGCGACGCTCATGCCGTCGACGCTGTCGTTGATCCGCAACATCTTCGCGCACAGCGGTGACCGCCGGCTGGCGATCGCCACGTGGGCCTCGATGTTCGCCGGTGGCGCAGCTCTCGGCCCGGTCATGGGCGGCTGGCTGCTCGAGCACTTCTGGTGGGGCTCGGTGTTCTTCATCAACGTGCCGATCATCGGGATCTTCCTCGTCGCGGCCGTGTTCCTGCTGCCGGAGTCGCGTGACCCCCGCCCTGGTCGCATCGACGCCGTCAGCATCGTGCTGTCGATGACCGCGATGCTCCCGTTCGTGGTCGGCATCAAGCAGGTCGCCGAGCACGGCTTCAACGACGCGGCGCTGATCGGCTTAGGCGTCGGCATCGTCAGCGGTGTGCTGTTCGTACGCCGGCAGCACCGCCTCGTCGACCCGATGATCGACATGACCCTGTTCTCCGATCGGGTGTTCAGCGGCGCGATCATGGCCAACCTGCTGAGCCTCATGGGCTACGCCGGGTTCATGTTCTTCGCGGCCCAGTTCCTGCAGCTCGTGGTCGGCCTGTCCCCGCTGTCGGCGGCGACGGTGCTGCTGCCGGGCCTGCTCGTCACCGTCATCGCCGGGTTCGCGGCTGTCCGGCTCGTGCGGGTGTTCCCGGCGCGGGCGCTGGTGGCCGGCAGCTTCGGGCTGTCCGCCGCCGGGTACGCGATCGCCGCCTTCATCGGCACCCCGTCGACCGTCTCGATCCTGGTCGCGTTCTCGGTGCTCGGGCTCGGCATCGGCCTGGCCGAGACGCTGACCAACGACCTGATGCTGTCGAGCGTGCCGCCCTACAAGGCCGGTGCGGCGTCGGCGATCTCCGAGACGGCGTACGAGGTGGGTGCCGTGCTGGGCACTGCGGTGCTCGGCAGCATCCTCACCTCGACGTACCGCTCGCACCTGACGGTGCCGGCGGTGGCCAAGTGGGGCGAGAACGACCAGACGTTCGAGACGCTCGGCGGCACGGTCGAGTACGCGAAGTTCTACCCCAACGGCGTGGGTGAGGCGATGGTCCGCTCGGCGCACGAGGCGTTCGATCTCGGCGTGCAGCTCACGTCGGCGACCGCGATCATCGTCGCGCTGGCCGCGGCCGTCGTGTCGTGGCGGACGCTCAAGGATGCCTGACCTGCCCTGATCGCCCTACGATCGTGCACATGCGTCGCGCGCTCGCCCTGCTCCTCCTGCTGCCGCTGACCGCGTGCGGCGGCAGTGACGGTGACGGGCTAGCCGACGTGCCCAAGGGCGTCACGTTCCGCGTCGAGCAGGCTCGCCAGGACCTGCAGAACCGCCACTTCCAGCTCCAGGTCGTCAACAAGGGCGCTAAGCCGGTCACCGTGTCGGCCGCCAGGCTGACCTCGACGCGCCTCGGGAAGGCGTCGACGTACGAGGGCCCGGCGACGATCCCGGCCGGCGCGACGGTCAACCTGACGATGTCGATGGCGCCGGCGAGCTGCCCGACGAAGGAGTCCGGCTCCGGGATCGACGCGACGGCCCGCGTGACGTACCGAGTGGGTGAGGGTGCGGAGCGCACGTCGGTCGTGAAGCCCAAGGATCACTACGGCAGCGTCGCCCTGTTCATGAAGCGTGACTGTGCCGAGAGCACGATCGCGAGCCTCAAGGTCGACGACGAGCTCCCGGTCGAGGGCAAGGGTCGCGACTCGGTGCTCAAGGTCGGCATGACGTTCACCGCCAAGGACAGCGGTGGCCCGGTGCGGATCGGGCCAGTGGACGGCACGACGCTGCTCAAGCCCGCGCCCGGGTCGAACATCGACCACGAGCTCGTGGCGGGCAGCGGGACGTACCGCACGGTGCTGGAGATCATCCCGAACCGGTGCGACATCCACGTCGTCGCGGAGGACCGGACGGGTGCCACGATGCCGCTGCACGTCGCCAGCAAGCAGTCCGGCAAGGCGTTCTTCTTCCTCCGGTTCACCGAGCCGCAGAAGAAGCAGATCTTCGACTTCGTCGCCAAGCACTGCGGGTTCGGCGTCGAGCAGGACCCGCTCAACGCGCCCTAGACCCCGCACGGCAGACCGCCACCCCTCAGGGTGTGTGCGCCCTGAGGAGTGGCGGTTCACCAGGAGAACTTGGTGAACCGCCGCCCTAGGCGGAGGTCACGAAGCCGGTCGCCTTGGTGCCCGAGGTGTCGAGGCTGTCGCCGAGCTTGGTGAGGGCGGCGCCGACGTTGCCGAGGATCTCGGCGAGGCCGACGAGGTCGTCGGCCAGGCCGCCGAGCCCCGACGTGGTGTCGCGGATCGTCTTGGCCGCTCCCCCGAGCTGCTTGGCCGGGCCACCCATCATCGGCACCTTCTCGACGTCATCGGCGGCGTCAGCGACGAACTTCGCAACGGTCGTGAGGTTGTCCGCGATCGAGCCCAGAGTCGTGGCGCTGTTGCCGAGCCGAGTCGTGGCCCCTGACGTGCCGTCCGCACCGACCAGGGCGAGGCCGGCCGCGCGGGCCTGGTCACCGGCCTCCGAGAGACCGCCGGCGAGCGTACGGATGAAGTCGGGGATCTCCTTGGCGAGCTTCGCGCTGTCGGCGAGCTCGTCCTTGTTGTCCCACACCAGGTCGACGACCTGCTGCACCTTCTTGATGTCGAGGTTGCCGCCGAGCAGCTTGCCGAGACTGACCATGTCGCGCTCCTGGATCCGGGTTGCGCGAAATCCTAGGGCACCTGGGGGAAGAGGTCCTCGAGCTCGCGGTGCACGTGCAGACGCGCGGGGTTCTCCCGGCTGGACGCTCGCCAGACCGAGCTGACTCGCCGCGTCGGCGTCGGGTCGACGACCGGCACGGCCCGGACGCGTGGGGACAGTGTCTCGCGGCCGAGGCGTGGGACGAGGGCGATCGCGACGCCCTGCTCGACCATGGCCGAGTGCGTCGAGTAGGACCCGTCGAAGTAGCGCATGTCGGGCTTGGCCCCGTGCATCGCGAACATGTGCACGAGCCAGTCGTTGCAGATCGTGCCGGCGGGTGTCGTCACCCACCGCTCCCCGATGAGGTCCATCGGGGTGACGGTGTCCCGCAGCGAGAGCCGGTGGTCCCAGGGCAGCAGCACGTCGGCGCGGTCGACGTGGACCTGGTGCTGCTCGAGGGTCGTCGGCACCTCGAGCGGCATCGTGCTCCAGTCGTGCACGATCGACAGGTCGGTGCCGCCGCGCTCGACCAACGTGACCGCCTCGCGAGGGTCGACCTCGAGCACCGTGACGTCGAGGTCCGGCGCCGTGGTGCGCAACCGTGCGAGGAGCGGTGCCACGATGCCGCGCGACGCGGTCGAGAACGACGCGATGCGGAACGTGCCGCGCAGCTCCTCTGCGCCGCCGACTGCGAGGTTCTCGACCTGCTCGAGATCGGCGAGCAGCAGCGTGCCCCGCTCGGCCAGCAGTCGGCCGCGCTCGGTGAGGATCACGCTGCGGCCCACCCGTTCGAGCATCGGCGACCGGCTCTGCCGCTCGAGCTTCTTGATCTGCTGCGAGACCGCGGACGGCGTGAAGTCGAGAGCGGCGGCGGCCGACACGATGCTGCCGTGGTCGCGCACCGCGATCAGCGAGCGCAGCGCTCCGAGGTCGATCATGAAGCAACAGTACGCTGTTGTGTTCAGAAAGCATCGCTGGTGCTTCATCGTCGAGCGGGAGAGACTGGACCCATGTCGCTCAAGCACAGCTCGCTCGCCGTCCTCGTGATGGTGCTGTGGGGCGCCAACTTCGTGGTGATCGACGAGGGACTCGCCGACGTGCCGCCACTGTTGTTCCTGGCCATGCGGTTCACGTTCGTCGCCCTGCCGCTGGTGTTCTTCGTCCCTCGCCCGCAGGCCGAATGGCGCACCGTCGTGGCCGTCGGCTCGTTCATGAGCCTCGGCCAGTTCAGCCTGCTCTACATCGCGCTCGAGCTCGGCATGCCGGCCGGGCTCGCCTCGCTCGTGCTGCAGGCCCAGGTGATCTTCACGATCGTCATCGCCGCGGTCGTGCTCAAGGAGTCGCCGAGCCGGCGTCAGGTCGTCGGCGCCTCGCTCGGCACGGCGGGACTCCTGATCGTCGTGGTGGCGCACGGCGCAACAGCACCGGTCGTCCCGGTCCTCGTGATGCTGGGCGCGGCGACGTCGTGGGCGATCGGCAACGTCATCGCGCGCCAGGCGGGCATCTCGTCGGGGTTCTCGCTCGTCGTCTGGTCGGCCCCCGTCGTGCCGCTCCCCGCGCTCGGTCTGTCGCTCGTGGTCGACGGCGGCGGCGAGGTCGGCCATGCCCTGACGCACCTGTCGGCGGTCGCGATCGCCAGCACGGCGTACACGGCGATCGGCGCCTCGCTGATCGGCTACGGGATCTTCAACAGCCTGCTGGCCCGCTATCCGGCGAGCGCCGTCGTGCCGTTCGTCCTGCTGGTCCCGGTCGTGGGCATCGCCACAGCGTGGATCGTGCAGGACGAGGTGCCGAGCGTCCTCGAGCTGGTCGGCGGCGCGGTCATGCTCGCCGGTGTCGCGGCGGCGACGATCAGCCGCCGCTCCTCTAGGCGAGCAGAGCCGAGTGAGCCATCGTCGAGAGACGAGCTCGCATCGCCGACTCGCTGATGCGGGCGCTGTGGGGCGTGGAGTTGAGCAGCCCGAACGTGGCCTGCACGACGGCTCGCGCCTCGGCAGCCTCGAGGTCGCTGCGCAGGCGGCGTACGACGTCGACCCAGATGTCGATGTAGGCCAGCTGGAGTGACCGCACCTCCTTGCGCCCGGCGGCGTCGAGGTTGGCCCACTCCCGCTCCTGGATCACGATGAGCGCTGGGTGCCCGAGCGCGAAGTCGATGTGCCACGCGATGAGCGCGTCCAGCGCGTCGGCGGGGTCGGCTGCGGCGGCGGCTCGCGCGGAGCCCTCCGTGAGGAGCTGCTCACTGATCGCCGTGAGCGCCTGCGTGAGGATGTCGTCCTTGCCGGCGAAGTGCTTGTAGAGCGCCGGGCCGGAGATGCCGCAGGCGCCGCCGATGTCGTGCACCGAGACGCCGTGGAAGCCTCTCTCCGCGAACAGTGCCGCGGCCGTGTCGAGGATCTGCTGGCGACGTGTCGTGCTCACGGACTCACTCTAGGCCAGTGGCGCCCGCTGGTTAACGACTGTTAACCTGTCGGCATGCGAGAACTTGTCGAAGAGCTGCGTGCGCGGCTCGCCGCCGCCCGTGTGGGCGGGAGCCAGGCGGCGCGCGATCGCCACGTCGCGCGCGGCAAGCTGCTGCCGCGTGATCGCATCGACCACCTGCTCGACCCGGGCTCCCCGTTCCTCGAGATCGCGCCTCTCGCGGCCGACGGCGTGTACGACGACGACGTCCCGAGCGCCGGCATCATCGTCGGGATCGGCCGGATCAGCGGACACGACTGCGTCATCGTCGCCAACGACGCGACGGTCAAGGGCGGCACCTACTTCCCGCTGACGGTCAAGAAGCACCTGCGGGCACAGACGATCGCCGAGCAGAACAACCTGCCGTGCGTCTACCTCGTCGAGTCCGGCGGCGCGTTCATCCCGATGCAGGACGAGGTGTTCCCCGACCGCGAGCACTTCGGCCGCATCTTCTTCAACCAGGCCCGCATGTCGGCGCAGCAGATTCCGCAGATCGCCGCCGTCATGGGCTCGTGCACCGCCGGAGGGGCGTACGTCCCGGCGATGAGCGACGAGACCGTCATCGTCAAGGACCAGGGCACGATCTTCCTGGCCGGCCCGCCGCTCGTGAAGGCCGCGACCGGGGAGGTCGTGTCGGCCGAGGACCTCGGCGGTGGCGAGGTGCACGCCCGCGTCTCCGGCGTCGTGGACCACCTGGCCGACGATGACGAGCACGCGCTGCAGATCGTACGTTCGATCGTCGGCACCCTCGAGCGGCCGCCGAGCCCCGAGCCGCCGCACGAGCCGGTGCCGCCGGCCGAGGATCCCGAGACGCTCTACGACGTGGTCCCGGTCGACACCCGCGCGCCGTACGACGTGCGTGAGGTCATCCGCCGCATCGTCGACGCCTCGCGGCTCCACGAGTTCAAGCCGCTCTACGGCGAGACGCTGGTGTGCGGCTTCGCCCGCATCTGGGGCTATCCCGTGGCGATCGTGGCCAACAACGGCATCCTGTTCAGCGAGTCGGCGCTCAAGGGCGCGCACTTCGTCCAGCTCGCCAACCAGCGCGGCATCCCGCTGGTGTTCCTGCAGAACATCACCGGGTTCATGGTCGGCCAGGAGTACGAGAACCGCGGCATCGCCAAGGACGGCGCCAAGCTCGTCACGGCGGTCGCCTCGTCGGTCGTGCCGAAGTTCACGGTCGTGATCGGCGGCTCGTACGGTGCGGGCAACTACGGCATGTGCGGCCGGGCGTACGACCCGAGGTTCCTGTGGATGTGGCCCAACGCGCGCATCTCGGTCATGGGTGGCGAGCAGGCCGCGGCGGTGCTCGCGACGGTCAAGCGCGACGGCCTCGAGGCGCGGGGCGAGGAGTGGTCGGCCGAGGACGAGGCGGCGTTCCGCGACCCGATCCGCGAGCAGTTCGAGCGCAAGGGCTCCCCCTACTACTCCACCGCGCGGCTGTGGGACGACGGGATCATCGATCCGGTCGACACCCGCCGCGTCCTCGGCATGGGCCTCCAGCTCGCTGCCGCCACTCCGACCCCAGAGCCGAACTTCGGCCTCTTCAGGATGTAGCGATGACGTTCACCAGTGTCCTGATCGCCAACCGAGGTGAGATCTCCCGTCGGGTGATCCGGGCGTGCCGTGAGGCCGGGCTCCGCAGCATCGCGGTCTATTCCGACGCCGACGCGGACGCTCCCTACGTACGGTTCGCCGACGACGCGGTGCACCTCGGCCCCACGCCGGCCACCGAGTCCTACCTGTCGATCGAGCGAGTCCTCGCCGCGGCCAAGGAGTCCGGCGCGGAGGCGATCCATCCCGGGTACGGCTTCCTGTCCGAGCGCGCCGAGTTCGCCCGCGCCGTGGTCAATGCCGGAATGGTGTTCATCGGGCCGACCGCCGACGTCATGGACGCGATGGGCCGCAAGGACCGGGCACGGGCGATCGCCGAGCGTGCGGGCGTACCCGTCACTCCGCAGTTCGACGCCGAGGCCGTGCCCGCCGATGCGTACCCCGTGCTCGTCAAGGCGGCGGCGGGTGGCGGCGGCAAGGGCATGCGCATCGTCCGGGAGGCCGCTGGCCTGTCCGCGGCGATCGACGCGGCCCGACGTGAGGCCGCGTCGGCGTTCGGCGACGACACCCTGCTGGTCGAGAAGTACGTCGAGGCCGGCCGGCACGTCGAGGTGCAGGTCTTCGGCGACACCGCCGGCAACGTCGTGCACCTCTTCGAGCGCGACTGCTCGGTGCAGCGCCGTCACCAGAAGGTCGTCGAGGAGGCGCCGGCGTACGGGCTGACGGACGAGCTGCGTCGTACGCTCCACGACTCGTCCGTCGCGCTGTGCCGCGAGGTCGGCTACACGGGCGCCGGCACGGTCGAGTTCCTCGTCGCCGACGGCCGGGCCTACTTCCTCGAGATGAACACCCGCCTGCAGGTCGAGCACCCGGTCACCGAGGAGATCACCGGGCTCGACCTCGTGCAGTGGCAGCTGCTCGTCGCCGCCGGTCAGCCGTTGCCGCTGAGCCAGGACCAGATCGCCGCGACGGGCCACGCGATGGAGGTCCGGGTCTACGCGGAGGACCCGTACGCCGGGTTCCTGCCGCAGGCGGGCCACGTGCTGGACGCTGCGTGGCCCGAGGACGCGCGGGTCGAGACCGATCTCGGTGCCGACCAGGAGGTCTCCACGGCGTACGACCCGATGCTCGGCAAGATCGTCGTCGCCGGCAACGACCGTGAGGACGCGCGGCACCGGATGGTCGCGGCGCTCGACGACACCGGTATCTTCGGCGTGACGACCAACCTCGGATTCGTACGCCGCCTGGTCGCCAGTCGCGACTTCGCCGTCGGCGACGTGCACACCGCGTGGCTCGACAGCGACGCGTCGATCGACCTGCTGACCCCGCCGGAGCTGTCAGCCGATGCAGCTCGCGCCGCCGCGCAGCTGTGGGCGAGCTTCACGCATCCCGAAGGTGGCTCGCCGTGGTCGGCCAACGACGGCTGGCGTGCCGGCGCCGAACCGGCCCCAACGCGGGTCGTCCTCGTCGACGAGGCAGGCAAGCCGTGGGAGTTCACGTTCACGGACGACGACGTCGAGGGTGGGTTGCTGGCGATCGCCGACGCCGAGGGCCTGACGATCGCGTGGCACGGGCAGAACTGGCGGCTCGACACCCCCGACCCGATGCGGGGTGGCCACCACCTCGGAGCCTCGACCGACGCCGACCTCGTCTCGCCGATGCCCGGCACCGTGCTCAAGGTCGACGTCGCCGAGGGTGACGTCGTCACGCTCGGCCAGCAGCTCGGGGTCGTCGAGGCGATGAAGATGGAGCTCGCGCTGCAGGCGCCCTACGACGGCGTGGTCTCCCACGTCGGCGCCGCTGTCGGCGACCAGGTGCCGATCAAGCACCTCCTGTTCACGGTGGAGCCGGCATGACCGTGGTCCGCGACCCGGCGTTGCCATCGGCCGTCACGATCTACGAGGTCGGGCCGCGCGACGGGCTCCAGAACGAGTCGGCGATCGTGTCGCTCGACGACAAGGCCGAGTTCATCACCCGACTCATCGCGGCCGGCCTGCCGATCGTCGAGGCGACGAGCTTCGTCCACCCGAAGTGGGTCCCGCAGCTTGCCGACGCCGCTGACCTCGTGGCGCGGCTGCCGCTCGACGGGCCGACTCCGCTGCCGGTGCTGGTGCCCAACGAGCGCGGGCTCGACCGAGCGCTCGAGGCCGGCTGCAGTCACATCGCGATCTTCGGGAGTGCGACCGAGACGTTCGCCCAGAAGAACCTCAACTCGACGCTGGACTCGCAGTTCGCGATGTTCGAACCCGTGGTCAGCCGGGCGCGCGAGGCCGGGCTGGACGTGCGGGCGTACGTCTCGATGTGCTTCGGGGACCCGTGGGAGGGCGACGTGCCGGTCGAGCAGGTCGTCAGCACCGGCACGCGGCTGCTCGACCTCGGGGCGACGCAGCTGTCGATCGGCGACACGATCGGGGTCGGCACGGCGGCCCATGTGGGAGCCCTGATCGACGCGTTCGGCGCCGCGGGCGTCGGCGTCGAACGGCTGGCGATGCACTTCCACGACACCTACGGTCAGGCGCTCGCCAACGCGTACGCCGCGCTGCGGCACGGCATCACGACGTTCGACGCGTCGGCCGGCGGACTCGGCGGCTGCCCGTACGCCGAGAGTGCCACCGGCAACCTGGCGACCGAGGACCTCGTGTGGCTGCTGAACGGGCTCGGCATCGAGCACGGCGTCGACCTCGAGGCGCTGGTGCGGACGAGCACCTGGATGTCCGGCGTCCTCGGCAAGGAGCCGGCCAGCGCCGTCGTCCGCGCCCTCGGCTAGGCCCCCAACGACCCCCATGACTGGGCGAGGCGTGCGGAGACGCGCGCGGACAGCAAGGCGTACTGCCGGTCGAGCCGAGTCGGGCCGGTGGGCCGCAGGACGTCGATGCCACCGACGACGTGCTCGTGCGGGCCGAACTGCTCGAGCGTGATGTCGACCTGCTCGCCGTCGGGCAGCCGGTTCCACCAGTGGAAGTCCACGCGCTCCATGGGGCCCGAGCCGGTCGGCGGATCGACGAACACCTCACCGGTGACGAGCGAGCCGCCGAAGAAGTCGTGCAGCACCAAGGCCGTCGTGGCGCACTGGCCGCGGGCCGGGTTGTCAGGGGTCCAGTCGGCGACGTCCTCCGGGGCGCAGGTGTCGGGGCCCCACGACTCGCGCAGCGCGAGGATCACGGCTTCGAGCGTCATGCGTACGACGGTAGGTGTCAGGTCTGACATCTCGGAGGAGCCGGCAAGGGCTCGAGGTCAGGTCGCCAGCCGGCGGTCGCGCAGCTCGTCGGCGGCGAAGTGGCCCACGTGCCACGTCGCCAAGGCGTCGCTCGAGCCCCCGACGGCGCCACCGAGAAGGGGCACCCGGCGCCCGATCAGCGTCACGGCCCGACGTCCGGCCGTACGCGCGACGAGCTCGGCGGTGACCTCGCGCGACAGCGTCTCGTCGAGCACCGGATCGTGCACCGGCGAGGTGGCGAGGGCCATCGGCGACGAGGGCAACCGGTGCCGCTTGACCAACCCGGTGACGGCGTCCTCGCCGAGCATGCAGGCGAGGATCGCGTTGCGCACCCGCGGGTCCTCGAGGTCATAGCCGCGCAGGTGTGCGATGCCCGCGACGAGGTGGCACTGCACGACAGTGACACCGACGACGTTGGCCGGGACCGACACCGCGAGCGTCGAGAAGCCGCCCAGGTTGGTCACGAAGCCCTGCACCCCGGCAAGGCCGGAGTGCAGGCGGATCAGGCCGCGAATCGCCTTCTCGACGTCACCGCCGTGGTCGACGAGCTTGGTGTCGGCCGACGCGGCCGCCGAGCGCAAGGGTCCGATGCCGTCGATCGCGTGGTCGAGCACCGTACGGACGTAGCCCGACGCGATCGCCGGCGCGAGCTTGGCGCCTGCGGTCATGGCGACACTGCGGCGAACTCCCATCGGTCCAGCATAGGCGGGCACGAGAGGGCGGCATCTCCGAGCGCGATCCGCATCTGGCCCTACGCTGTGGGCATGGCTCGCCCCTTCTCCGAGCGCGTCGTCGGTGACGACTGGCGGCAGGACGCCGAGGGCTGGATCCTCGAGCAGCTGGAGCTGCAGGGCGACAGCTTGAGCGGGTCGATCGAGCAGCCGCGCGTACGCCCGTGGTCGACGCAGCTCACGGTGCCCACCTCGGCGGGCCGTCTGTGGTTCAAGGCCAACGCGGCGGCCCTGGCATTCGAGCCGGCGCTCCAGCTCGAGCTCGCGCGCCTGGCCCCGGCCTCTGTCGATGCGCCGTACGCGATCCACGCGGATCGGGGCTGGATGCTGACCCGCGACCGGGGCGCCACCCTGCGCGAGACACGCGAGCCGACGGTCGAGGACTGGCAACGGGTCGTCGTCGAGGTGGCCCGGATCCAGCAGGCGGCGGCCCCGCACCGCGACCGCCTCCTCGCTGCGGGCCTGCCCGACTACTCCCCACCGACCGTGCTGGACCGGTTCGACCGCATCGTCGAGATCTTCTCGCAGCACCCCGCCGACCATCCCGCTCGCGTCGACGCGGACCTGAAGCTTCGGCTGACAGCCGTCCGGCCGGCCATCGCGGATGCCGTCGACGTCCTGGCCCACAGCCGGTTGCCGGCCACGTGGCAGCACGGCGACGTGCACCCCAACAACGTGTTCGCGCTCGACGACGGGTCGATGCGCGTGTTCGACTTCGGCGACGGGCAGTGGGCGCACGCGGTCGAGGCGCTCTGCGTGCCGTACGGGTGGATCACCTCGCTCGCGTCGATCCCGTGGGAGCCGGTGCTCGAGGCGTACGCCGACACGTGGCAGGTCGACCCGCGCGACGTGGACGACATGTTCGCCACGGTCGAGCTGACGCAGGCGGTCAACCGGGCGGCGAGCTGGTCGGCGTTCCTCGACGAGGCGAGCGCGGCGGAGTGGAAGGACTGGGGCGAGGGCCCGATCCGCCACCTGTCGCGCGTGCTCGACTCATGAGGGCTCCCCTGGAGCCGACGCCGTGGGTCTTCGATCCCGCGGACTGGCCCGACGAGGACTGCGTCGCGGCGGGCGCCGACCTCGAGCCGGGAACGCTCCTCGAGGCGTAC